>JAUYGU010000056.1 GCA_030690405.1 Dehalococcoidia bacterium
GGCAGCACGGTGGAGGGCGGCAAGCCGATCCTCACGCTTATGGCGAGCGTTGATCTGCGCGAGGGCGAGGGCGATGAGTGCCGGGGCAGCCTTGGGGCTGGGCAAGGCCTCCCCTGGTCGCAAGAGGCGGCCAGGATCCCCGTCCGCTCTCAGCTAGCGCTTGTCCGCATCCACGATGCGCAGGAAGCGGTGCTTGCCGACGCGAAGAACGGAGCCGTGCCTCACGAATGCGAATTCGCTCGCTGCCTTCTCACCGTCAACATCGACGCCGCCCTGTGCGACTATGCGGTTCGCTTCCAACCGGCTCAGACCAAACGTGGGCTCTATGATGTCATAAAGGCTCAGCACAATGCCCTGCCCAGACTCAATGCCTTGTCTGTGCCGGTCGACCTCACTAATCGCCCGTTTCGGCGGTGCCTCGACGGCCCTGACAAGAAGAAGCCGGTCTACACCGTCGTAACGGACACGCGCATCAGCATCCGAAAGTGGCTGATCTTCAAAGTTGCCGGTCGGCCTAGCCCACCGCCCCTCCTTCAATAGGTTCGCGACCTTACGAAACGGCATCTCGACCACTGGAACCTGTTCCTCCGGCAGCTCCCGCTTGCGGAAGGTGCGCTCGAAGCCGGCGTTCGCCTCCTCGGCGGCGTCCCAGCTGTGGAACTGCGAGACGACCTCGCGCGCCAGGCGCATCTTGTGCTCCATGGGGTTGGCGGTGCGTTTCTCGATGGACTGCCGGATATCGGCCAGCTCTCCATCCGGAACGCTGGTGAGCAGCTCGAAGTAGTCCATGATCAGCGTGTCGGGGATGGACATGAGCTTGCCGTACATCTCGTGGGGCGGGTCGTCGATGGCGATGAAGTTGCCGAGCGACTGGCTCATCTTCTGCGTGCCGTCCAGCCCGACGAGGAGCGGCACCAGGAGCACAGCCTGCCCCTCGCCGGCGGGCCCCGCCTTCTGGCCGGCCGCCCGCTGCAGCTCACGCCCCAGCAGGATGTTGAACTTCTGGTCCGTGCCGCCGAACTCCATGTCGGCTTCGACCGCCACGGAATCGTACGCCTGGAGCAGCGGGTAGAGCAGCTCGTGCAGGCCGATCGGCTTGTGCGCGGCGAACCGCTGGGCGAAGTCGTCCCGCTCGAGGATCTGGGCAACGGTGACGCGCGCCGCCAGGCGGACGACGTCGGTCAGGGTGAAGCCGTCGAACCATTCGGACTGGCGGCGGATCTCGGTGCGGGACTCGTCGAGCACCTTGTAGAACTGGCGCAGGATCGCCTCCGAGTTCGCCTGCACCTCCTCCGCGGTCAGCATCGACCGCGTCTGGGACTGGCCGGAGGGGTCGCCGATGCGCGCCGTCCAGTCGCCGATGATGACGACGACGGTGTGGCCCAGGTCCTGGAGCTGGCGCAGCTTGCGCAGGCCCACGGCCCAGCCGAGGGTGATCACCGGCTTCGTGGGGTCGAACCCCATCTTGAGGCGCAGCCGCCGGCCGGAGCGGAGGCCGTCCACGAACTCCCGCTGGGGGACGATCTCGGCGACGGCGCGGGTGGTGATGCGGCGAAGCTCTTCGTCGGTGGGGATACGGGGCTTAGGGTTCGTCATGACAGTCGGGCCGCGACGGGGATCAGGGTTACTGCGAGAACCACCGTTTGCCCCTCCCAAGATTCCTTCGCGGCAGGCGTTAGTTCCCCGTACGGGCGCTGTCGGCGCTCAGAATGACAGGGCGGCCCCTGCGTGGTGATGCGGCGAAGCTCTTCGTCGGTGGGGATACGGGCGTTAGCTTCGGGCATGACGCAGCCCCGCCCATAGCGGGCGACCACAGGGGGTCGCCCCTACCTCGATTGGCTCACGGCTAGCCCATAGCGGGCGACCACAGGGGGTCGCCCCTACCTCGATTGGCTCACGGCTAGCCACGGCCGCCCCCCAGCCGCGCGAAGTACTCACGGGTGTCGGCGATGTCGCGGTGCATCTGCGCCACCAGCTCATCGACCGAATCGAACTTCAGCTCGTCGCGCAGGCGGTGCAGCAGGTCGATGCGCACCTCCTGGCCGTAGATGTCGCCGTCGAAGGCGATGATGAACGCCTCCACCGTGGGACGCGGCTCCGAGTCGAACGTGGGACGCACGCCGACGTTGGTGCACGACCGGTACTCGCCCTCGCGGACGTAGGCGCGGGTGACGTAGACGCCGAAGGCGGGGAGGGCGCGGTCCAGGCCGATGGCGATGTTGGCGGTGGGGAAGCCCAGCCCGGCGCCCCGGTGGGCGCCCGCGACGACAGGCCCGCGCAGGGAGAACGGCCTCCCCAGCAGCCGCGCCACCTCCTCCACATCGCCGGCGGCCAGCGCCTGGCGGACGGCGGAGGAGCCGATCTTCTCGCCGTCGCGCGTCAGGAGGTCGGCGGTCTCCACCCGGAAGCCGAGCTCGCCGCCGATCTTACGCAGCAGGCCCGCCGTGCCTTCGCGGTTGCGGCCGAGGGCGAAGTCCGGCCCGACGAGGAGCAGGCGCATGCGCAGCTCCTCCATCAAGAGAGCCACGAAGTCGCGGGCGGAGAGCTGGGCCATCTCCGAGGTGAACGGCAGGATGCCGACGCTGTCCGGCCCGAGCTGTCGGAGCAGCTCCAGCCGCTCCTCCAGGCTGGTCAGGTAGTTGACGGCGGTACCCGGCCTGAGCACCGTGGTGGGGCTGGGATAGAGGATGATGACGACTGAGGCGAGGTTCTCCGCCCGCGCCCGCTCGATGAGGCGGGCGATGAGGTGCTGGTGGCCGCGGTGGACGCCATCGAACTTGCCGATGGTGACGGCGGCGTCGCGCCCGGGGGCGATGCGGGCCAGCTCCTCGCGGGCGAGCGTCACGCTCACGAGCGGGCCACCTCCACGATGGCGAGGAGGTTCTGCGGCGGCGTCTGCGGGTCGATGGAGCACTCCGGGGCGAGCAGCAGGCGGCGTCCGTCGGTGGCGTCCAGCGCCTCCTCCGCCTCGGCGGCGATGTCCGCGGGAGCGCCCTTGAGGATCGTCTCCTGGTGATCGATGCCGCCCATGAGCGCCCGCTCCGTCTTCGCCGCGATCTCGGCGAGCGAGGGGTTCGTCGGGGAGCGCGAGCCCCACTGGAAGACCTGCACCGGGTAGTCCAGGAGGTGCTCGAGCAGGTTGTTGTCGCGGCAGACGTGCAGGACGTTGAACGGCGCTTCGCGGACCGCTCCGAGAACGCGCAGGTCGAACGGCCGCGCGAAGCGGTCGTAGTCATCGGGCGAGATGTTGTCGCGGCTGCCCCACTCCACGGTGGCGAAGAAGACGCCGGCGGCGCCCCGCTGGAGGCAGGCCGCGGCGTAGGCGGCCAGCGTCTCAGCGACCGCGTCCAGGGCCGGGAGCAGCGCCTCCGGGGCCTCCCGCATCAGCTTCTGGACGTACTTCGTGGAGCCGGTGAGCCGGCTCATCGCCGCCAGGGGGGAGAAGACCGTCTGGAGGAAGGGCGCCTCTCCCCCCAGCCCGCGGGCGATGAGGGAGAGCGCGGCAAGCTGCTCGCCGTAGGCGCCCTGGGTGACGTCCAGCGGGCGGACGCGGCGGAGGTCATCGGGGGAGCCGACGCCGGGCTCGATGAGCTTCGGCTGCTGGTAGGGCTCGGCGGACTGTACGTATTGCGCGCCCCAGTCCTCGGCGTAGTAGCAGGCGCGGGGGTTCACCTTCACGAAATCCCAGTCGTAGCGGCGGTAGGCCTCCAGGGTGGCCTCCGCGAGCCCCTCCGCCGACCACTCGCGGGGGAAGTCGTGCCACCAGGCGGAAACGGGGACGCAGTCCAACTCCTCGCCGCGCACGGCGGCGAATACGCGCTCGGGCTTGGACATCGCGGTGGCCATCGCGAGAGTTAGTGTACGGGAAACGGCCGCGCGGTCGCCAGTGGGGGAGGTTTGCCGTACCCCAGCCTGAAGGCTGGGGCATCAAGAGGATCGCGCTGGCCGCGCTTCATGACCGCAAGCATGCCGGGCCGCCCGCCAGCAACGGTTCGCCCCCTCGCGCTCCCCCGGTGGGCGTCGGGGCGAGACTCAGGGCCATCTGACCCACCACTCTCCACAACCCCAGATTCCTTCGCGGCGAACCGGGCTTCGAAGAGGCAGATGTGGCCGGCGCTCAGAATGACAGGGGGGCGGTTACGGGCGCGGCTCCGTGGCGACCTGAAGGTCGCCGCTACATCACATCGCCACGTCCGGATGGTCGCGCGCTACGCCGGCTCGGGCGCGGTCTCTACCAGCGTGATCTCGCCGAAGGGACGGTCCTGCTCCGCCCAGAGGCGGGCGCCCTTGATCATCTCCAGCACCGCCAGGAACAGCACCACGATCTCCGTGCGGGTCTCGCAGGCGGCGAGCAGCTTGCGGAAGGCGAGCCGTCCGCCCGTGCGCTCGAGCGCCAGGGAGAGCTCACCGATCTTCTCGTCGACGGTGACCGGCTCGATCTCGATTACGGCCTCTTCGGGCTCGGGCGGCTTGCGGGCCAGCGCCTCGCGGACGGCCTGCATGAGGCCGTCCACGGTCACGCCCTGGAGGCCGGGCGGCAGGGGGACCTCCTTGCCCGGGGCGAGGCGGGTGTAGCCGCGGCGGCCCTTCTCCTCCAGCTCGCCCAGGATCTCGGCGGCGTCCCGGAAGCGCTTGTACTCCTCCACCATGCGGGCTAGCTCCGCCGCCACATCGCCTTCGTCGCGGAGCGGCTCCTCCTTCGGCGGCGACGCCGAGGGCAGGAGGGCGCAGGATTTGATGTAGAGCAGCCGGGAGCCGATGAGGATGAAGTCGGCGAGGGCGTCAGGCTCCAGCCCGCCGTTCGATTCGACGTGCTGCCAGTACTGGTCGGCGACCTGGGCGAGGGACAGTACGGTTATGTCGAGCTGTTCCCGCTCGATCAGGTCCAGGAGCAGGTCGAGCGGCCCGGAGAAGCCGTCGACCTTCAGTTCCAGCATCTCGCTTATTATAACGGGGCCAGACGGCGTAGGTGTCCCGCGGGAGACTGCGAGCCCTTCCGTAGCTGCAGGCCTTCAGGCCTGCTGGCCTGGGTGAGGCTGGGCTGAAGCCCTGCAGCTACGCGGCCCACATCCCGTTCGTCGTGTCGCGCGGGCTAGCTCGCTTTCCTGACCGCCGCCGTCAACTCATCAATGGACGGCGCCACCGGATGGCCCGTAGCCTCCGCCACCGTGCGCACCTGCTCCATCAGCTTGTCGAAGTTCGCCGGGGTGAGGGACTGCGGGCCGTCGGAGAGGGCCTGGTCCGGGTTCGGGTGCACCTCGATGAGCAGGCCGTCGACGCCGGCGGCGACGGCGGCAAGGGCGATGGGCGGTACGAGGTACCATTTGCCGACGGCGTGGCTGGGGTCGCCGATGATAGGCAGGTGGCTCAGCCGCTTGATCACCGGGATGGCGTTGATATCGAAGGTGAAGCGGGTGGCCGTCTCGTAAGAGCGAATGCCGCGCTCGCAGAGGATAACGTCGCGGTTGCCGTGGGAGAGGATGTATTCGGCGGCGAGCAGCCACTCCTCGATCGTCGCCCACATGCCACGCTTGAGGAGCACGGGCTTGTGCGCCTTGCCGACCTCGTCCAGGAGGGCGAAGTTCTGCATGTTGCGGCTGCCGATCTGGAGGATGTCGGCGTAGCGTGCGACGAGATCGACGTCGCGGGCGTCCATCACTTCGGTTACGATGGGCAGGCCGGTCTCGGCGCGGGCTTCGGCGAGGATCTTGAGGCCCTTTTCGCCGTGGCCGCGGAAGGCGTAGGGGCTAGTGCGGGGCTTGAAGGCGCCGCCGCGCAGGATGTGGGCGCCGGCGGCCTTCACCGCCCGCGCCGTCTCCATGACGTTCTCTTCCGTGTCCACCGAACAGGGACCCGCCATCATCACCAGGCGGCCGTTGCCGATCTCCAGCGGCCCCACTTTGACGATGGTGTCTTCCTCCTTCACCTCGCGGCTGGCGAGCTTGAAGGGCTTGCTGATGCGGACGACGGAGTCGACGCCGTCAAGGACGGCGAACTCGTCGAGGAGCTCCGGGTAGACGGCGCCGAGCACGGCGACGACGTTGCGCTCAACGCCGCGGATCAGGTGGTCCTTGAACCCCAGCTCTCTGATGTGCTTCTGGATAGCCAGTACCTTGGCTTCGGTGGCCTCTGTCTTCATTACGATGATCATCTTGGTGGTCTCCTTTTTATCGGCGGTGGCGCGTTCCGGTTCTGGCGGGTCTTACCCCCGGCCGGGCGTGCGGTCCTCGAAGTCGGACCGCAGCACCCTGGCGCCGTGGAGATAGACGTGGGCGATATCGCTGGCTCTCCTGTCGGTGTTCACGTGGAGGAGAATGCGCAGACACAAGGGGAGGGAGCCCGGTACGTTCATCTCGTGTCCGCAGAGGAGGGCCACGTGAGTCCAGCCCATCTGTCTGGCGGCGAGAGCGGGGAATTCGGCGTTGAGGTCAGGGCTGGCTGTGAAGAAGGCGGAGGCTACGTCTTCGATATCTATCCCATTCGCCTCCACCATCGCTCCCAGGAGCTCGGTGGTGGCGGCCAGGATCGCCTCACGGGTGTTGGCCTTGACGGTGGTGGCGCCCCGGACGCCTCGAGTCAGCATGACGGCATCGCCTAAGCCCGCCCCGCCACGGCGGGGGTGGGCCGACTCACTAACTCGGGCCAAATGCTCCGGCCCGAGAGCCGCCACCATACGCACGGCCGGACGACCCCCCGCCTGTGGCGGGAGGCCGAGCGGCCTTAGACGGCAGCTCTTCGCCGGCCGGTAACCACCTCCGCATATCGCTTGACCTTCCTTACTCTCTCAGACGGATCGGAACGGTCGATCTCGTCAATAATAGCACTGCCGATGACGGCGGCGTCCGCGATGCGGGCCACCGCACGGAAGTGCTTGGGCTTAGATATACCAAATCCTACCGCCACTGGCAAGGGGGTGCGGGCGCGAACGCGGTTAACGAACGCGGAAAGCCCGGCCGGCAGCTCCTCGCGGGCGCCGGTGACGCCTGTCACGCTCATGCAGTACACGAAGCCGGAGGCGAGCCCCGCGATCAGCTCTATCCGGCCGTCCGTACTGGTGGGGGCGAGCAAGTATATGAGGTCCAGCCCGTGTTGGCGGCAGGCGTCCCGCAGAGGGTGCGACTCCTCCGGCGGCAGGTCTACAGCGATGATGCCGTCGGCGCCGGCGGCCGCGGCGTCGCGGCAGAACTCCTCCAGGCCGTAGGCGAGCAGCGGGTTGTAGTAGCCCATCAGCACGATCGGCGCCTCAACGCCCTGCGTACGCAGCTTGGCGACGACATCCAGGCAGACCGCCGGCGTGACGCCCCGCGCCAGCGCGTGGTGGGAGGAGCGCTGGATGGTCGGGCCCTCGCCCAGAGGGTCGGAGAAGGGGACGCCCAGCTCGATGACGTCGGCGCCGCCTTCGATGAGCGCGGGCACCAGCCGCAGCGTCTCCTCCACGCTGGGGTATCCGGCGGTCAGAAAGGCGACGAGGCCGGTCCGCCGCCGGGCCCGCAGTCCGGCGAACGCCTCCGCTATGCGGCTCAACCTGCCACCCCGGAGACGGCCAGCCCGAAGCTGATGGAGTTGAACAGGAGATGCGCAATCATCGGGGCCAGTATGGAGCCGGAGTAGACGTAGCCCCAGGCGAAGATCATCCCCACGGCGGTGAAGGGGATGAAGACCAGCGGGTCGACGTGGGCCAGGGAGAAGAGGAAGCCGGTGGAGAGCGCCGCGAAGAAGAAGCCCCAGCGGCCCCGCAGTCCGCCGAACAGGAAGCCGCGGAAGAACGTCTCCTCCATAACCGGCGCCAGGGCCAGGGAGAGGATGCCCACCAGAACGGTCAGGGGCACGCTATCGAACGCTTCGTCGGGAATGTTGCTGCTGGGCTCCGCGCCGAGGGCGGCGATGATCGCGAAGTAGGTCCAGATCACTACCAGCGCGCCGCCCAGCAGGGCCAGGGGCAGCCACCAGCCACCGCGCTCCGGCAGCCGCAGCCCAACCATAGCCCAGGAGACTTTGTACTTGCGCACGGTGAACAGGGCGACGGCCACGAGCAGGAAGAGCTCCAGGAGCAGGTTCGCACCCAGGAGCACCGCCAGGGCTGCGTCGTCGCTGGTCACGTCGGAGCCGCCGGCGATGAGGGCGGCTACCGCCGCCGCGGGCAAGGCCACCAGGATGGTGCCGCCGATGACGATGCCGATCGCCATCGCCATATCGGCGTAGCCCCAGGGCGTGCGACCGCCGGAGTCGGGCGGCTCCGCTATCTGCTCGATGGGAGGGAGCGCTTGCTCGAACGCCATACACCCAGTCTAAGGGGAACAGGGAACAGGGAACAAGGAACACAGCTGTTGACCCACCCTGTCGCCAAAGGCGACTCGCCTGGGCGAGAGCTTGTCGAAGGGGGCGCGAAGGGCAAACAAGGAAAGTCGCCGGCGGGCGACCTGAAGGTCGCCCCTACGTCTCTTCGGGGGGATACTGGGCAGTGATGAACGACAGCGAGCGCTTCTGGGACGAACGCTACCGGACGGAGGAAGCGGTGCCAGAGCGCGGCCCGGCCGACTTCCTGGTCGAGCACCGACACCTGCTGCCGCCCGCCGGCCGTGCGCTTGACGTGGCGATGGGGACGGGCCGCAACACGCTCTACCTGGCGTCTCTGGGGTACGAGGTTACGGGGATCGACGTGTCCGGCGTGGCGGTGGAGCGCTGCCGCGCGGAGGCCGGACGCCGCGGCCTGCGCGTCGAGGCGGTGCAGGCGGACCTCGAGTCGTACCGGCCGCCCCGGCAGGCTTGCGACGTCGTGATCGACTTCTACTACCTGCAGCGCGACCTGGCGCCGGCGCTGGTCGCCGCCCTGCGGCCCGGCGGCGTGCTGGTGTTCGAGTCGTTCACGACGGAGCAGCGGCGGTTCGGCTGGGGGCCCGTGCAGGACGACTTCCTGCTGCGGCCGGGGGAGCTGCGGACGCTGTTCGCGGGGCTGGAGGAGCTCGTCTACCGGGAAGGTCTGGTGGAGAGCCAGAGCGGGCGGGGGACGAAGGCGGTTGCGGGGCTGGTGGCGCGGAAGCCGGCGGCGTAGCGGGCCTTCCGGGGTCTCCTCGCCCCGGCCTGCCGGTGGTATAATACGGCGTTAGTATCGCCCTGTAGCCAAGAGGAGGCCACCTCATGTCCGACGCTGCTTCTATCGCCCGCGAGTACAACGACGCCTGGAACCGGCGCGATTGGGCCCGCTACCGCGAACTCCTTCACCCTGAGTACACGTACACCGGCGGCGACGGGCAAACGCAGAAGGGGCAGGACGTAGGGCTGGCCGTTGGCCAGATGTTCGCCACCGCCTTCCCGGACGGCCGGATCGACGTCCAGAGCATCCACGCAGCCGGAAACGTCGCCATCGTCGAGTTCATCGGCCGTGGCAGCCACACCGGCGATCTCATGGGCATCGCCCCGACCGGGCGGCAGATGACGATGCCGGTGTGCGACATCCTGGAGATTCGGGACGGGAAGATCTACGCCGAGCGGGAGTATATGGACATGCTGCACATGATGCAGCAGCTCGGCGTCGCCCCCGCTCCGGCGACCGCGTAGAGTTCGTTCGCTCTAGGCGAGAGCGCGGGTTTGCCCCGCCTGGTCCCAGAGGCCGGCCCTCTGCCGAGGGCCGGCGCCGGATTAGGGCGGCCGAGATTCTTCGCTCAGAGCCGCCGCCGTAAGCGGGTGGTTGTCTGGGGTCGCTCAGAATGACAGGACGGAGGCAGGCCTGAGCGCGTTGGGCTACTGACGCGCGCCCTCGAGGGCGTGGGCTACGATCTCGAGGTCCTTGTCGCCCCGGCCTGACAGGCAGACCAGGACGATGGCGCCAGCGGGCAGGCCCTTCGCCATCTCGGCCGCATGGTAGATGGCGTGCGCCGGCTCCAGCGCCGGGATGATCCCCTCCGTTTCGCACAGCAGTGTGAAACCCTGGAGGGCCTGTGCGTCCGTAACCGCCACGTACTCCGCGCGGCCGGACTCTTTGTAGAAGGCGTGCTCCGGCCCGACGCCCGGGTAGTCCAGGCCGGCGGAGATGGAGTGCGCCTCCCGCACCTGGCCGGCGTCGTCCTGAAGCAGGTAGGAGAGCGCGCCGTGGAGCACGCCGGGCCGCCCCGCGCCCAGCGAGGCGGCGTGATGGCCGCTCGCCAGCCCTTCGCCGGCGGCCTCTACGCCGACCAGCCGGACGGACTCGTCGGCGTAGAACGGGTGGACGAGGCCGTTGGCGTTGGAGCCGCCGCCCACGCAGGCGACGGCGTAGTCAGGGAGCCGGCCCTCCGCCTCCAGCATCTGCTGGCGCGCCTCCGCGCCGATGACCGACTGGAAGTCGCGGACGATCATAGGGTAGGGGTGCGGCCCGACGACGGAGCCGAGCAGGTAGTGGGTCGTCTCGACGTTGGTCACCCAGTCGCGGATCGCCTCGTTGATCGCGTCCTTGAGGGTGCGCGAGCCGGAGTCGACGGGGCGGACCTCGGCGCCCAGCAGCTTCATCCGGAAGACGTTGAGGGCCTGGCGGCGGACATCCTCCGCGCCCATGTAGACGACGCACTCCAGACCCATCATCGCGCAGACGGTGGCGGTGGCGACGCCGTGCTGGCCGGCGCCGGTCTCGGCGACGACGCGCGGCTTGCCCATGCGCTTCGCCAGGAGCCCCTGGCCGAGGGCGTTGTTGATCTTGTGAGCGCCGGTGTGGGCCAGGTCCTCCCGCTTGAGGTAGATGCGGGCGCCGCCGGCGCGCTCCGACAGGCGGGCGGCGAAGTAGAGGGGGGTGGGCCTGCCCGCGTAGTCCCGCAGGAGCCCCGAAAGCTCCGCCTGGAAGGCCGCGTCCGCCTGGGCCGCGCGATAGACGCTCTCCAGCTCCGCGAGGGCGGACATGAGCGTCTCCGGTACGTACTGGCCGCCGAACGGGCCGAAGCGGCCGCGCGCGTCGGGTAAGGGGACGGTCACGGCGTCTCCTTGGCGGCCTTGATGAAGGCGCGAATCTTGGCGACGTCCTTCACGCCGTCGGACTCGACGCCGGAGGAGACGTCGACGGCCCAGGGGTGGACTACCGCGACGGCGCGGGCGACGTTGTCGGGCCGCAGGCCGCCGGCGAGCATCACCGGTTGCTTGGTGGCCACCTGCGCGGCGACCGCCCAGTCGAGGGTGACGCCGGCGCCGCCGTAGGCGCCCTCGACGTAGGGGTCGAGGAGGAGGAGGGCGCCGCCGTGCACCTGCGCCAGCACCTCGGCGGCGGTCTGGCCGTGGCGGACCTTCAGGCACTTCAGCACCGGCCTCTCGATGAGCGCGCAGACGTCCCAGGGCTCGGAGCCGGATAGCTGGACGAGGTCCAGGCCGCACTCCCGCGCGATGCCGTTGATCGTGTCCGCGTCCTGGTCCGCGAAGACGCCGACCAGCAGCGGCCTGCCCGCGCGCAGCCGCGCCTCGACGGCTTCGACGGTGGCGGCGGCCGGCGGGGCGGCGCGCTCTCCGAGGGCCTTGGCGATGCGGCCGGCCTGGCCCATCGTCACCTGCCGCTGGCTGGGCGCGAAGACGACGCCGATGAGGTCGGCGCCACAGGCGGCGGCGGCGCGGGCGTGCCGGGGCTCCGATACACCGCAGATCTTAACGAGGGTCATAGCGGAGAACCCAGGAAGGTGAACCAGCGAACCAGAGACCCAGCAAACCAGGTCGTGAGGCAGAACCCTTCGACAGGCTCAGGGCAGGCTCTAGAAGCGAGAACCCAAGATGGCAACCCAGCACTGCGCATTGAAATGCGCGGCTGACGCGCGTGCGGTGGTCTGCCCCTCCCAAGATTCCTTCGCTGCGGGGTGCGGTGCCGCGAAAGAGCGTGGTCGCCGCTCAGAATGACACCTAACCACGTCATCGGGCGGTCTCCCGGTCGGCGGGAAACAGCTCTCGGATCTTGGCCACCGGGTCCGGGGCGGTGACCAGCGCCTCGCCGATGAGGACGGCGTCCACGGGCAGGGCCCGCAGCCGCTCGACGTCGGCGCGGGTGAAGATGCCGGACTCAGCGACGAGGGTGACCTCGGGCGGGACGAGCGGGCGCAGCCGCTCCGTCGTCGCCAGGTCGACCTCGAACGTGCGGAGGTCGCGGTTGTTGACGCCGACGATGCGGGCGGAGGCCATGAGGGCGCGCTCCAGCTCCAACTCGTCGTGGACCTCCACCAGGGCGTCCATCTCCAGCGCCTGGGCCAGGCCGATGAGCTGGGCGAGCAGCGCCGGGTTGAGGACGGCGGCGATGAGGAGCACGGCGTCGGCGCCGTGGACGCGGGCCTCGTACAGCTGGTAGTGGTCGAACAGGAAGTCCTTGCGCAGGAGCGGCGGGCCGTCCGGCAGGTCGGCGCGGATCGCCGCGAGATGCGCCAGCGAGCCCTGGAAGTGCTTGGCGTCGGTGAGGACGGAGACGGCGGCGGGCCCCGCGCCGGCGTAGGCGCGGGCCAGCGCCAGTGGGTCGAAGTCCGCGCGCAGGAGGCCGCGCGAGGGCGAGGCCTTCTTCACCTCGGCGATGAGGCGGACGGTGTCCCCCTTCAGCGCCCCGCCGAAGGGGCGGACGGGCGGCGCCTCCGGCAGGCGCGCCTTCAGCTCGTCGAAGGGGACGCGGAGGCAGGTCGCCTCCAGCTCCTCCCGCTTGCCGGCGACGATGCGGTCGAGGACCGTATCCGTGCGCTGGGTCACGAGCCACCCCCCGAAGCGCAGGCTTTAGCCTGCGACCTTGCCGCAGTCTTCGCCGCCGAAGGGATGAGAACCACACCGCGCATTGAAATGCGCGGCTTCTGTTGCTGCCCCATGCCGCGGGCTTCAGCCCGCGGTGCCGGCCCGAATCCCGTGCGCTGGGTCATGCGAAGCTCCTGTCCCATACCGACACCGCGCACTGAAGTACGCGGCATGAGCCGCCTCCCCCCGCCCCGGGCTGAAGCCCGGGTGCCGCTGCCAAACCCGTGCGCTGGGTCATGCCAAGCTCCCGGTGAGCGCGACGAAGGCGTCCAGCTTCTCGCGGGCGGCGCCGGAGTCGACGGCGCGGGCGGCGCGGGCGACGCCGTCCTTCAGGTCGCCGGCGAGGTCGGCGGCGACGAGGGCGGCGGCGGCATTCAGCAGCGTTATGTCGCGTAGAGGGCCGGGGGTGCCGTCCAGCACCCCGCGCAGGGCGGCGGCGTTCTCCTCCGGACTGCCGCCGCGCACCGCCTCGTTCGGCGCCGGCGCAAGGCCCACCTCCTCCGGCGAGACGGCGTACTCCCGCAGGACGCCGTCGCGCAGCTCGTGGACGGCGGAGGGGCCGGAGAGCGAGAGCTCGTCGAGGCCGCCGTGGCCGTGGACGACGAGGGCGTGGCGGGCGCCCAGCCGGCCCAGCGCCTCGGCCAGCAGAGGGGCGAGCTCCGCGCGGGCGACGCCCAGGAGCTGGTGCG
>JAUYGU010000073.1 GCA_030690405.1 Dehalococcoidia bacterium
GATCCAGCTCATGCTGGCGGAGATGGCGACGAAGATCGAGGCGGCGCGGCTGCTGGCGCGGGCGGCGGCCGCGAAGAAGGACGCCGGCGAGCGCGCCGACATGTGGGCAGGGATGGCGAAGCTGTTCTGCACGGAGATGGCCCAGGAGGTGGCGCTCCAGGCGATGCGCATCCACGGCGGCTACGGCTACAGCAAGGAGCTGCGCGTGGAGCGCTACTACCGCGACGCCCCGTTCATGCTGATCGGCGAAGGCACGAACGAGATCCAGAAGCTGGTCATCGCCCGCAACCTGCTCAAAATGTACGGAGACTAAGGCCATGACAGGTAGCTGCAGGCCTTCAGGCCTGCTTGGGCGTCGGGCAGGGCTAAAGCCCTGCAGCTACGGGCTAACGCCCGTCTAGCAGGAGTCAAGGCATGGCGGACAAGCAAGAGCTGAAGCGCATAGCGGACGAGAAGAAGCGGTGGGAAGAGACCGCTTACAAGAAGGCGCTGGAGCGCTCCGGGGAGCGCACTGACACCGACTTCCGCACCAGCTCCACGGAGACCCACCCGCTGTACACGCCGCTGGACATCGCCGACGCGGACTATGACCGCGACATCGGCTACCCGGGCGAGTACCCGTACACCCGCGGCGTCCAGCCGACGATGTACCGCGGCCGCCTGTGGTCTATCCGCCAGTATGCGGGCTTCGGCACGCCGGAGGAATCCAACGAGCGCTTCAAGTTCCTGCTGAGCGAGGGCCAGCCGGGCCTATCGGTGGCGTTCGACCTGCCCACGCAGCTCGGCTACGACTCCGACGACCCGATGTCGAGGGGCGAGGTCGGCAAGGTGGGTGTGGCGATCGACACGCTGCACGACATGGAGACGGTATTCGAGGGGATCCCCCTGGACCAGGTGAGCACCTCGATGACGATCAACGCGCCGGCGGCGGTGCTGGTCGCGATGTACGCCGTCGTCGGCCAGAAGCAGGGCGTACCGAACGACAAGATCCAGGGCACCGTCCAGAACGACGTGCTCAAGGAGTACGTCGCCCGCGGCACGTACATCTACCCGCCGCGGCCCTCGCTGCGACTGGCGGCCGACCTGATGGCCTATTGCGCCAAGGAGCTGCCGAAGTTCAACAGCATCAGCATCAGCGGCTACCACATCCGCGACGCCGGCTCCACCGCCGTCCAGGAGGTGGCGTTCACCTTCGCCAACGCGATCGCTTACATCGACGCGGCGCTGGACCGCGGCGTGGAGGTGGACGACTTCGCGCCGCGCATCTCCTGGATATTCAACACTCAGAACAACTTCCTGGAGGAGGTATCCAAGTACCGCGCCCTCCGCCGCATGTGGGCCAGGATCATGCGCGAGCGCTACGGCGCCAAAGACCCGCGCTCCTGGATGTTCCGCACCCACGTGCAGACGGGCGGCGCCACTCTGACGGCCCAGCAGCCGGAGCTGAACATCGTGCGGACGACGCTCCAGGCGCTGGCCACCGTCCTCGGCGGCGTGCAGTCGCTGGCGCTCTCCTGCTACGACGAGGCGCTGGCGCTGCCGACCGAGGAGGCGCAGCGCATCGCCGTTCGCACCCAGCAGGTGATCGCCTTCGAGAGCGGGGTGACGAACACGGCCGACCCGCTGGGCGGCTCCTACTACGTGGAGTGGCTGACGAACGAGCTGGAGAAGGGCGCCTGGGATTACCTTCACCGCATCGAGGACATGGGCGGGGCGGTCACCGCCATCGAGTCGGGCTACGTGCAGCGGGAGATCCAGGAGGCGTCGTGGGCCTACCAGCGCGCCGTCGACGAGGGGAAGAAGACCATCGTCGGCGTGAACAAGTACCGGCTGGAGGAGGAGGAGCCGCAGATCATCTTCCGGGTGAACCCGGCGGCGGAGCGGGCGCAGCTCAAGCGGCTGCAGGCCTCCAGAAAGCGGCGGGATGAAGCGGCCGCGCAGGCCGCGCTCAAGCGCCTGGACGAGGTCTGCCGCGACGGCGAGAACCTGATGTACCCGATCGTCGAGGCGGTGCGGGCCTACGCGACGCTGGGCGAGATCTGCGGCGTCATGCGCGAGGTGTTCGGGGATTACCGCGCGCCGACCGCGGTGTAGGTGCGATTCGCTGCAGCAGGCCTTCAGGCCTGCTGTATGATTGCAGGGCTGAAGGCCTGCTGCAGCTACAAGGGAACAACCAGAGGGAGGTCAGTCTGTGTCCTGTCTGAACCACGATAGGGTCGCCATCGTCACCGGTAGCTCTCGCGGGCTCGGCCGCGCCATCGTGCGCGAGCTGGCGGACCACGGCTGCAAGGTAGTGATCAACTACTTCCAAAGCAAGGAGCAGGCGGAGCAGCTGCTGGCGGAGCTGAAGGACAAGGGCCAGGAGGCGATCGCTGTTCAGGCGGGAGTCGCTCACCCGGACGACGTCCAGAGCATGATCGATACGACGGTCAAGGAGTTCGGCGGCATCGACATACTGATCAACAATGCGGGCGTCAACCGCGACCGCACTATCCGCCGGATGAGCATCGAGGAGTGGCAGGAGGTGATCGCGACCGATCTGAGCAGCGCATTCTACTGCACCTACTCGGCGCTGCCGCACATGATCGAGCGCGGCGGCGGACGCATCGTCAATATGTCGTCCATCGTGGGCCAGATGGGGAACCTGGGCCAGTCGAACTACGCCGCCGCGAAGGCGGGGATGGTCGGTTTCACCAAGTCGGCGGCGCAGGAGCTGGCGCGGTTCAACATCACGGTCAACGCCATGTGTCCCGGTTTCATCGAGACGGAGATGGTGACGAACCTGACGGAGGAGGTCCAGCAGGCGCTCATCGCCAAGATCCCGCTGGGCCGCTTCGGGAAGCCGGAGGAGGTGGCGCGCCTCTGCCGCTTCCTGGTGTCCGAGGGCGATTACATCACGGGCGCCCAGATCAACATCAACGGCGGCATGTACCTCCAGTAGGGGCGCGCGCCAACAGACGTTGTCCCCGTTCAGTCCCACGATACCCCTGCGCCGTCTCTTGCTGCTCACCGTGCTGACGGCGGCGTTCGCCTTCGCCCTCGACGCCACACTGGCCGCCACCGACGCGCCATACGCGAACACCATCAGCCTGGTGGTGGTCCCCGGCACGGCCGGCGCGGTCATCTTCTTCGGCCTGCGGCCCTATCCGCTGGGCGGCCGGCTGAGGATGGCGCTGATGACGGCGGTGGCGCTGTTCCTGGTGGGGCTGGGCCTCTAGCCGCGGGCGGCTCGCTCAGAACAGGCGCTCCAGCAGCTTCCAGACACCGAGGGCGTAGACCGGGACCCAGACGACGCCGAACACGGGCGCCGAGAGCAGGGTGAGCGCGTAGACGCTTCGGCCGGAGTAGCCGAGCAACCGGAATAGGAACCAGCCCAGCGCGGGACCAAGCACCGCCATGGTGACCAGGACGGCCAGCGAGCGCGTCGCCGGGCCCGCAGCGCCCGCTACATTGCGCACCCACCTCTCGACGCTGCGGCCGGCGCGGGCCATCACGAGGAGGACGGCGAGGACGACGGCCGCAGCGATGAAAAACGCCACGACGTCGCCGCGATAGTCGCCGAGCCAGTCGCCGATCTCCCCTGTGTCCAGGGCGACGACCGCCACCACCGCCGCCGCGAGGACGGGCGCCCCGAGAACAGCGAGCAGCACGCGGACGCGGGTCTGGCCCAGCAGATCCGCCAGACGGCATGCGATTCGAGCGCGGAGCCGTTCGAGCAGCGGCTGGAGGCGCGACCAGGCGGTATCTCTAATCGTCAGGACGACCAGGCCCAGCGCGGCCCAGATGACGATGAAGGCGACGAGGCCCCAGGCGAACCCGAGCGCCTCGACGAGAAAGACGACATGGCCTACGAAGAGAAGCTCCCCGAGGACCATCTCGCCCGCCACAGGGACTGACACCAGGGAGAGAAAGGCTATGCGGCGCAGGTCCGCCACCGGTGAGTCCAGACCTCGTCAGGCACGCTCACGTTGAATATGCTCGCTACGCCGGTCGGGCGTCGCCGGGCCAAGTATACCGCCGGCCTGCGACGGGGTATGTCGGGCAAAACCCCACCCGAATAGGGGCCCCTGCCTGACTGACTTGCCGTGTCTCCGCCGCCTAGAATCGTTGTGTCGGGCGGAGAAACGCCGCCCTGTGCGAAGTTGGGAGGGCATACGAGTGTTTACGGCATCGCTGAACCTGGAGTCGCTCGTCCGGAAGTGCGCAGCCGAAGGTTGCGAGCAGCTAATCTCGCCGACGGCGGCGGCAGACGTGAAGTTCTGCTCCGAGGCCTGCCGGGAGCGAACCGAGAAGGTCGCGGCGGCGAAAAAGGCCGGTAGCTAACGCGGACCGCCCGACTGCGACGCGCCGCGCGCGTCCCACCGGATTGGCGCGCGGCGCTGATTTGTGTCCCGCGACGGAATGTCGTACACTTAGGCTAAGATCACTACTTACACCGGTTCACAATCCTCAGGGTCGGCAGACCCTTATCCCCGCCGCGAAAGGAACCCCTTGTTGCCGTCTTTCCATAACTTTCAACTACGAGATTTCAGCCTTCAGGCGCTGTCCCACATGGGGATAGACACCCCCACCTCTATTCAGGAGCGCTCAATCCCGCTGCTGCTGGCAGGCCGTGACGTTATCGGCCAGGCCCAGACCGGCTCCGGCAAGACGCTGGCCTTCGGGCTGCCCCTCATAGAGCGTTGCGACGCCCAGCAACGGCATGTGCAGGCGCTTGTCCTGACCCCGACGCGTGAGCTGGCAAAGCAGGTGGGCGAGGTGCTCACCGACCTGGGCAAAGGCGCGGGCATTAGCGTGGCGCTGATTTACGGCGGCCGCCCATTCGGGCCGCAGGAGGCGGCGCTGTCGCGCGGCGCGCAGGTCGTGGTCGGCACTCCGGGGCGGGTCCTGGACCACCTCAAGCGGAGGACGCTCCGTCTGGAGCGGGTGCGAATGCTCATCCTGGACGAAGCGGACGAGATGCTTGACCAAGGGTTCGCACCGGACGTGGAGCGGATCCTGGCGCTGACCCCGCGGGACCGCCAGACGGCCCTCTTCTCGGCGACGATTCCGCCCTGGGTGCAGAAGATAAAGGCCAAGCACCTATCGGACCCGGAGGTGCTGATGTCGGAGGAGGGCGACGGCTCGGACCCCGACATCGAGCACGTGGTGATGGAAGCGTACACGGAGGACAAGTTCAAGCTCCTGCTGGGGCTGCTCGCCGAGCCGGTGGAGGGCGGAACGCTCGTGTTCGGCCGGACGAAGCGGGGGGTGCGCAACCTGGGACAGAGGCTGCAGAACGCAGGCCACCAGGTCGCGGTGCTGCAGGGCAACCTGGACCAGAACGCCCGCGACAGGGCGATGGAGCAGTTCCGCTCTGGCCGCGTACCGATTCTGGTGGCGACGAACGTGGCCGCGCGCGGGCTGGACATCCTCCACATCGCAAGGGTGATCAACTACGAACTGCCGGAGACCCACGAGCTGTTCACACACCGGGTGGGCCGCACCGGCCGGATGGGCCGGGCCGGGCGCGCCATCACGCTGGTAAGCGCGACCGACCTTACGAAGTGGCAGGCGATCGAGCGGGGCCTCGCCCGCAAGCTGCCGCGGGTGAGCCCCAACGGCTCACCGATCGCGCCCCGGCCGCAGGCCGCGGTCTCGAGGCGGGCATCGAGTAGCTGGGGACGCCGTGGCTGGCCGCGGCGTCGCGTACTGTCCCGATAGGAGGACCCGGACTGAGTAGCAGTATCTACGTGGGAAACCTGGCGCACGAGACGACGGAGGCTGATCTCAGGGCGGCGTTCTCACGCTTCGGGGAGATAACCTCCATCAAGATGGTCACCGACCGTCGCGGTCGCGTCAAGGGGTTCGCCTACGTGGAGATGTCCGATACGGCCACTGCTAACGCCGCTATGGAAGCGTTGCGGGGGACCCAGTTGAACGGGCGCACGATGGACACCGTGCTTGAAGAGCCGCGGCGAAACCGCGGCCGCCGTCGCCGCTAAGGGGCGCTCCCGGCGCGGGCTCTGAGGCCCGCCGCAGCTCCTGATACAGCCACCCTAGTGGAACATCTCCGGCATCATCTCCACCATACGGGCGGGTATCCTGCGCGGCAGGGACCCGTTCCCCCCGTATGCGGGCTCCGCCTCCGGTTCGCCCTCTCCGGCGCTGTCAGCCTCCTTCTGGTCCGCCTGGGCGTCGGGCGCGACGCTTTCGCTGACCTCCTCTTGGTCGCCGGTGACGAGGGCGACGACGGACCGCTGACTGACGCGCGCTTCCATCTCGCCGCCGTAGAACACGCGGATCCGTTGCCAGTCGTAGCCGGCCTGCAGAAGCGTCTCGAGCAGGCGCTCGGCCTCGCCAGAGCTGTCGAAGACGCTGACCTCGCCGAACCTCTGGTCGCCGCCGTCCGTCACGAACACGATCACTTTCGACGTCATGGGGGCGCTCCCTCCTAATCGGCGGGCCCTTCGCTGGATAGCGAAATCGGAGGCCCGCCAGTGGTACCGTAATCATCAACCAGTGCGGCGGTCAGATGTTACAGCGGCCTTCGGGCAGACCGGGGGGCCGTGCTACAATCGCCCTCGTGCTGACCTACGACCCGGAAAAGGCCGTCGCTCACCTGCGGAAGGCGGACCCGGCGCTGGCCCGCATCATCGAAGCCGTCGGCCCCCTGACACTGGAGCCGCGCGACGGCGCCTTTCGCTCGCTGGCGCGGGCGATCTTCTTCCAGCAGCTCGCCGGCCCGGCGGCGAGGGCGATCATGGGGCGCGCGCTCGCAGCGCTGGGCAGCGACGAAGGGCGGTTCTTCACGCCACAGCAGTTCCTGGCCGCGAGCGACGACGATCTGCGGGCGGCCGGCCTTTCGCGGCAGAAGCTGGCCTACCTGCGCGACCTTTCGGAGAAGTTCGCCGGCGGTCAGATGAGCGAAGGGGAGTTTGCCGCCGAGGAGGACGAGGAGGTTATCCGCAAGGTCACGCTGGTCAAGGGGATCGGCCGCTGGACGGCGGAGATGTTCCTGATCTTCTCGCTCGGACGGCCGGACGTGCTGCCGGTGGACGACCTGGGGGTGCGGCGCGGCTTCCAGATAGCGTACGGTCTCGACGACCTGCCGAAGCCGGAGGAGATGCGTCGCATCGCGGAGCCGTGGCGGCCGTACCGGAGCGCCGGCACGTGGTATATGTGGCGCAGCCTCGGCGTGGCGCTGCCCGAAGAGGGACGCTAAATGCTACTGTGCGCCTGACCCGAGGTTGGGACCGGAACCTAGAACTTGCCGGGCGGTGAACCGAACCCCGAGAATCGCTCCTCTGTCTTTGTGGTCCTTCTCCCCTGCCTCTCGATCCTCGTCACCGGCTGAGGGGTCTCCGTAAGCACCGGCCGATCGGCGCTCCGGGACTTCACGAATACCGACGCTTCTTCCCGATTTGACCGTCCCAAGAATCGACCCGGAAACCACTCCATCTGAAGCGGCCCTCCTTTCCATCACTGCCTACTTTCAATTCTGGCATCCTAAGGACAGAAAGACAGTTAACGGAACATAGATTTAGGTTGAGGAACGGTGAACAGTGACGCCGCCGCGGGCGGCCCACGGCCCCCGCCTCCGCTTGACCCCTTACCGTGCAGCAGATACGATGCAATACGCCCCGTAGAGCAGGAGGACACCATGAACGAAGTGGTCATCGCCGGCGCCGCCCGTACGCCCATCGGCACCTTCGGCGGCTCATTCGCGGAGGTATCCGCCACCAGGCTGGGAGCCGTCGCCATCGCCGAGGCGCTCAAGCGGGCGGGGGTGAAGCCGGAGCAGGTGGACGAGGTGCTTATGGGGAACGTCCTCTCCGCCGGCCTGGGGATGAACCCGGCGCGACAGGCCGCGCTGGCGGCGGGCCTCCCGGACAGCACCCCCGCCACGTCCGTGAACAAGGTGTGCGGCTCCGGCCTGAAGACGGTCGCCCTGGCGGCGGGCGCGATAATGCTCGGCGACGCGGAGATCGTGGTGGCGGGCGGCATGGAGGGGATGTCGAGCGCACCTTACCTGCTGCCGAAGGGGCGTTACGGCTACCGGATGGGCCACGGCGAGGTTACGGACCATATGATTAAGGACGGGCTGTGGTGTTCTCTCGAGGACTGCCACATGGGCGTCACCGCCGAGAACGTCGCCCGGGAGCGCGAGATCTCGCGCGCGGACCAGGACGCCTTCGCGGCGGAGAGCCAGCGGAAGGTGGGCCGCGCCTGGGAGACGGGCGTGTTCGCGGAGGAGATCGTGCCGGTAGAGATCCAGCAACGCAAGGGCACGCTCGTCGTCGATAAGGACGAGCACCCGCGGCCGGACACGACGGCGGAGGTGCTCGGCGGGCTGCGACCGGCGTTCGCGGGCGACGGGTCGGTGACCGCCGGCAACGCGTCCGGCATCAACGACGGGGGCGCCGCGGTGGTGGTGATGTCGCGCAAGAAGGCGGAGGAGCTAGGCGTGAAGCCGCTCGCATCGATCCGCGCCTACGCCTCGGCGGGGGTAGCGCCGCGGGTGATGGGGCTGGGCCCTCTGCCGGCGACGCGAAACGTCCTCGCGAAGTCCGGCCTATCGCTGGCCGAGATCGACCTGATCGAGGCGAACGAGGCGTTCGCGGCGCAGTCGCTGGCGGTGGGGCGTGAGCTGGGCTGGGACTGGGAGCGGGTGAACGTGAACGGCGGCGCGATCGCCCTGGGCCACCCGATCGGCGCCAGCGGCGCGCGAATCCTGGTGACGCTGCTGTACGAGATGAAGCGGCGGCAGGCGAAGCGCGGCCTGGCGACGCTGTGCATCGGCGGCGGCCAGGGGATCTCCATGATCGTAGAGTCCGTGAACTAGCGCCGAAGCACCAGACACCTTCCCAGTGCGCGAACAGGACGTCTGCCTGGAGCTGCTCCTCGACTGGCTGGCCGACGAGCGCGGCCGCCGGTTCGAGATCGAGCGAACGGATGAGCCGGCGCCCGGCATACTCGCCGCCGTCGCGACGGACGGCTCGCAGCGGCTGGCCGCGGAGGTCCACCCGCTGCTGGAGCCCACACGGAACGACGCCTGGGCCTCGAACGGCGAGCGGCTGGAGACGGAGATCGCCTCGGGCCTGACGGGGGGCTACGCGCTGTGGCTGCCGCCGGGCGCCGACCTGCCGGCGGGCGGCAGCGCGGAGGACGAGCTGCTGCGGCTCGTCCGGGAGGTAGCGTCGAAGCTGGAGCCGGGGCAGCGCGCGGACGTCCCCGTGCCCGTATCCATCTTCATCAAGAAGCAGCAGGACGAAGGCTCCCTGATGTCGGTCAGCGGCGGGCTGAACCGCTACTGGGCCCGCCTCAGCGAGAGGGCCAAGGGAACGTACGACGTGGACAGCACGCGGCTCCACCGCCTGCCGGAGCCGGTGGCGCACGTGGAGCTGCTGTGCGAGACCGTCTGGGAGCGCGCCGCCGCCATCGAGAGCGCGGGCCAGTGGGCCGAGATCGAAACGATAGACGCCTGGACCCTCCAACGGCTGGCCGGCGCGGAAGGCTTCGCCGTAATCGGACGGCCGCCGGAGGAGCTCGCGGACATGGGGCTGGCTGTGCGCCGGAACCTGCGCCGCCTGCTGGCGGAGGCGACGCCGCGGCTGCACGAGAGCGGGGCGGAGATCAAGGCGCTCGTCGCCACCGGCTATTACGCGCACATGGAAGACGAGGGGGCCACGACCGCCATGCGCGGCTACGACCCGGCGCTTTACGCCGGCCTGGACTTCGTCTGCCTGACAGCGGACGGCCTGGTGAAACCGCTGATGGAGGCGCGGGTTGCAGGCGCCTGAGGGCAGCGGTCGCGGGCGACCCAAAGGTCGCCCCTACGAAGCATCGCCGAGCCCGCCGTACCGGCCCTCGTAGAAGACCAGCGGGTCGCCGCCGTCCAGCCGCCCCGCGTCTACGACCTCGCCGACGAAGATCGTGTGGTCGCCGCCGGGGTAGCGCCCGACGACGCGGCAGTCGAGATAGGCGAGGCTGCCGTCGATGACCGGGGCGCCGGTGGCGCGGGTGTGGTGCGGCACCTCGTCCAGCCGGTGCGCCGCCGACCCCTCCTTCACCGCGAAGTGCCTCGACAGGGCGTACTGCTCACGGCCGAGGATGTTGAGGGCGAAGACGCCGCTCGCGTCGACGATGTCGTGGCTGTCGGCCGACCTGTCGATGCAGACGAGGACGAGGGGCGGATCGAGCGAAACGGCGGCGACGGCGTTGGCGGTCATCCCGTGAAGCTCGCCGCCGAGGCGGGTGGTGACGATGGTGACGCCGGTGGCGAAGCGGCCCATCACGGCGCGGAACTCGTCCCTGCCGGGCGGCGACATCAGCCCGCCACCTCCTGTCTCGCCGCAAGCCGCCATTCGACGCAGCGCCGGACGGCCTCGCGCATCGGCACCTCGGGCCGCCATCCCAGCTCCCGCCGCGCCTTGGAGGCGTCCTCCAGGTACTCCGCGGCGAGCATTGTGACCGGCATACGTCTGAGGGGTGGCTCCCAGCGGCCAGTCGCCACGCTGGCGACCTCCATCGCCAGGGCGACGGCGTAGACGAGCGGGAGCGGGACCGACCGCCGCGGCGCCGCCAGCCCGCTGGCCTCCGCGATCGCCTGCAACAGGTCGCGCTGCGTCACCACTTCGTCCGAGACGACGTTGTACGGCTGGCCCGCCGCCTGCGGGCTCGCGATGGCGAGCAGGCAGGCGGCGGCGACGTCGCCGGCGTAGAGGCAGGGCAGCCGGTTGCGCCCGTTCCCCCAGCAGACGGCACCCTTGCCGCGCATGTAGGCCGCCAGGCCGGGCACAGTCACACGGTCGCGCTCGCCCAGCACTACCCCCGGGCGGACGGCGGTGACCGCCAGGCGTCCCTCGGCGTGGTACTGCCAGGCGATCCGCTCCGCCGCCAGCTTGGAGCGACGGTAGTAGTCCCACCAGGCGAAGCGCGTCTCCAGCGGCGTCTCCTCGGTCATCGGCTTCCCCAGCTGGCTGTGCGCGTAAACGCCGTCCGTGCTGACCTGGAGGAATCGGCTCACGTTCGCGCGGGCGGCCGCCTCCAGCACGTTCCGCGTCCCCTCTATCGTGAGCGACCGGAACAGCCGCCAGGGGCCCCAGTCCGTGACGGCGGCCGCCGCGTGGTAGACGGCTTCGATGCCGTCCATCGCGGGGGAGAGCGACGCCGGGTCCGTGATGTCGCCGTGGGCCAGCTCGACGCCCAGCGCGCGGAGGTGGGACACGTCACTCGCCGGGCGGACGAACGCGCGCACCTCGTCGCCGGCGGCGACGAGCCGTTCGACGATATGGCTGCCGATAAAGCCGCTGGCGCCCGTGACCAGGACCCTCATCGCCGACCTCCTCTAGCGCCCCGCATAGCTGTGGGATAGGCTACTTTCTAGCGAGTATACACGAATGAGCGGAAGCCGATGAGCCGCTACTCCCTGGCCGTGGGGATCGCCCCGGCGGAGGAGATCGCGCACCTGGCGCGACAGGCGGAGGACGCCGGCTTCGAAGCGCTGTGGGCGGCCGAGATGTCGCACGAGCCGTTCCTGCCGCTGGCGGCGGCGGCGACGTCGACCTCGCGCATCCAGCTCGGCACCTCCATCGCCCTGGCGTTCGTGCGCAGCCCCTGGGTGACGGCGCTATCGGCGCTGGACATGGACATGCTCTCCGGCGGGCGGTTCATCCTCGGCCTGGGGACCGGCCTCAAGCGGCTGAACGAGCGCTGGCACGGCGTGGCCTACGGCAAGCCGACGCCGCACATCAAGGAGTGCATCCAGGTGATCCGGCTGATCACGGAGAACGCGCACCTGGGCCGGCCGATACGCTTCTCCGGCCAGTACTACGACCTCGATATCCAGGGCTGGCAGCGCCCCTTCCCACCCGTGCGAGAGCGCATTCCGGTCTTCCTGGCAGGCGTGCGCGAGGGGATGATCCGGACGGCGGCGGAGATAGCGGACGGGCTGCTGGGCCACGCGATCTACTCGCTGCCGTGGATACGGCAGACGGTGCTGCCTTCGGTGGCGCGTGGGCTGGCGCAGGCGGGCCGGGAGCGGAACGCCTTCCACCTCTGCCTGACCGTCTGCTGCGCCGCCGGCAAGGACCGGACCGCGGCGCGAAGGGCGGCGGCCGCCACGATCGCGTTCTACGCGACGGTCAACACCTACGAGCCGCTGTTCGCCGCCTTCGGCGAGGAGTACCGGCGGATCCAGTCGGCGGTGATGCGGGGCGACACGGCGGAGATGGTGGACGCCGTGTCGGAGCAGATGATCGACGCCTTCGCGGTGGCGGGCACTCCGGACGAGGTGCGGGGGAAGCTATCGGCCTACGCGGAGTTGGCGGACTCGATCTGCCTGGCGCCGCCGGACCAGCTCATCGACCCGGCGGAGACGGAGGAGTACCGGCGGGCGCTGCTGGCGACGTTCGGGCGGTAGAGCAGGCCGCTCCGCATTCCGGAGGGACAGGCTTCAGCCTGGCGTCGGTCAGCCTGAAGGCTGACCGACGCCCAATCCGGCGCGGCGCTGCCCCGTTTGTTTCGGTCGTGCCAACTCCAGTATTATTCGGGCGTGACCATCGAAGTTGGAGCCAGGGCGCCGGAGTTCTCCCTGAAGGGGACCGACGGCCGGACGTACGCCCTGGCCGAAGCACTGGCGCGGGGGCCGCTGCTGCTGGCGTTCTTCAAGACGACCTGCGGCACCTGCGACCTCGCGTTCCCCTACATCAACCGCTTCTCGGAGGCCTATCCGACGAACGGCTGGAGCCTGTGGGCGGTCGCGCAGGACCCGCCGACGGAGGCGAACGGCTACGCCGCCTCGCACCGGATGACGTACCCCGTGCTGCCGGACATCGACGGCTACGCCGTCTCGCGGGCGTACGACCCGCCGGCGACGCCCACGCTGTTCCTGATCGACCGTCGCGGGCGGGTCGCCTACGAGACGGCCGGCTTCAGCAAGGAGGACCTGAACTCGCTGTCGAGAGCTCTGGCGGAGCGTCTGGGCGCAGAGCCGGTCGTGATCGCGCCGGCCGGCGACGGCAACCCGGACTTCAAGCCGGGGTGAGGCCCCAGGCACCGGCGGGGCTAGTTAGCCTCTTGTTGGCTTTCGGCGCCTGTGTTAGTATGAGTCAGATGTTTTGTACCTTCTACAGCGGCGAAGGCCCCGAACTCCCGTGGCCGTCTATGTTGTAGACGAGGTTAAAGTTCTGCGCGTCGGCTCCCCCCGCAACCGCTCAGCTCGATGACCGGACCTTAACCGAGAACCAGAAAGGAGGTCATCGAGTTGACCTACGAAGACCGTACCCTTACGTGTGTTGAGTGTGGCTCTGAGTTCACGTTCAGCGCCGACGACCAGCAGTTCCACACGGAGCGCGGATACCAGGACCCGAAGCGCTGTCCTTCCTGTCGCCAGGCGCGGCGCGGAGGCGGCGGCGGTGGCGGTGGTGGTGGCGGCTACGGAGGCGGCGGCGGCGGTTATTCCTCCCGCCAGATGTACGACGCCACCTGCGCCGGCTGCGGCGCCGCTGCTCAGGTCCCGTTCCTGCCCCGGCAGGACAGACCCGTCTACTGCAGCGACTGCTTCTCCAAGCAAAAGCCGAGCCGCCCGAGCTGGTAGCGCGGGCCGTCGCTCAAGCCAGAGCGCCCGCCGCGGCGGGCGCGCCCCATATACGATAGGAGGGCCTCATGCTGACCGTGACCGACAAGGCCGCGCAGTACCTCCGGGAGAGCCTGACTCGCAAGGAAGAAAGCGCTCCTGAGGCGCTCCGAATCGTGCAGACCGACGACGCCTACCAGCTTACCCTGGACAACGCCAAGGACGGCGACCATGTATTCGAGCAGGACGGACAGAACTACCTGTTTCTCGACTCAGCGGTAGGAGAGGCGCTGTCCAACGCCACGCTGGACGTCCACGAATCGCCCCAGGGGCTGAGCCTCACGCTTACCGCCGGCGGTAACTAGCCGGCCGGCGCTGGCCCAAGCCCCCAGCGCCTCGCTATCATAGCCCTGCCATGCCAAAAGGCGAGCAGGCCAGCGGCCCCCTGTCCGGCCTCATCGTACTGGACCTCACCTGGGTCCTGGCCGGGCCGTACGCCTCCATGATCCTGCGCGACCTCGGCGCCGAGGTCGTCAAGGTGGAGCGGCCGCCGTTCGGCGATGTGGCCCGCACGACCGCCCCCTACGTCGACGGCGAGAGCGGCTACTTCTTCTCGATCAACCGCGGCAAGAAGAGCATCTGCCTTGATCTCAAGAGCGAGGCAGGCCGGGACCTCTTCCTGCGGCTGGCCGAGAAGGCCGACGTGGTAATGGAGAACTTCACGCCCGGCACGATGGACGGCCTGGCACTGGGCTATGAGACGCTCAGCGCCCGCAACCCCCGCCTGGTCTACGCGGCGACCTCAGGGTTCGGGCAGACGGGGCCGGACCGGCTGCGACCGGCGCTCGACATCGTCGTGCAGGGGATGGGCGGCATCATGAGCATCACCGGCGAGCCCGGGGGGCCGCCGGTGCGCCCCGGCATCTCGCTGGGCGACATCGCGGCCGGCCTCTACACGGCGGTCGGCGTGCTGGCCGCGCTGCGCGAGCGCGAGGAGAGCGGCCACGGACAGATGGTTGACATAAGTATGCTCGACTGTCAGGTCGCCATCCTGGAGAACGCCTTCATGCGCTACTTCGCAACGGGCGAGCCACCGAAGCCCATCGGCACCAGGCATCCGGCGGCGACCCC
>JAUYGU010000074.1 GCA_030690405.1 Dehalococcoidia bacterium
CAATGGAGCAACTTTCTAGGGCCACTGTAGCTGCAGACCTTCAGGTCTGCACAGGCAGGGCTGCCCGGGCGGGCCCGTCGGGGAAGCCCTGTAGCTACGGCCTTCTCTAATCAGGATACGGCGGCGAGAGCGAAACCGCCATCGCTCTATCGGCGGAGTGCGCTACGGGTTCGCCCACACCTCCTGCTGCTCCCGCGGCATGTGCGCGAGCAGCCGGTTGAGGGCGTTGAGGAGCGCCTTCGCGGAGGCGACCACGATGTCCGTATCGGCCGCGCGGCCGACGAACGTCCGGTCCGCCGCCTCGATGCGCACCGTGACCTCGCCCTGGGCGTCGATCCCCTCCGTCACGCTGTTCACGGTGTACTCCACGAGCTGGTTCGGCACGCCGATGAGGCCGTTGATCGCCCGGTAGGACGCGTCCACCGGCCCGGTGCCCGTGGAGGTCGTCTCCGCCATTTTCCCCTCCGGCCCGATGATCCGCACGGTGGCCGTCGGTACCAGGCGGTTGCCGCAGGAAACCTGCAGCAGGTCCAGCTTGTACACATCCTCCACCGTCCGCCGCTCCTCGGACACCAGCGCGTCCAGGTCGCGGTCGTCGATCTCACCCTTCTTGTCGGCCAGCTCCTTGAAGGTGACGAACACGCGGTCCATCTCTTCGGAGGTGATCTCGTAGCCCAGCTCGTCCAGGCGGGACTTGAGGCCGTGGCGGCCGGAGTTCTTGTTGAGGACGATCATGCCGCCGCGGCTGAGGCCGATGTCGCGCGCGTCGATGATCTCGTAGGTCTCGCGCAGCTTGGTAATCCCGTGCTGGTGGATGCCCGACTGGTGGCGGAAGGCGTTGGCGCCGACGATCGCCTTGTTGGGCTGGATGGACATGCCGGTGAGTTGCGAGACCAGCCGGCTGGTGCGATGGATCTGCGTCGTGTCGACGTTAGTGGTGAGGTCGAAGAAGTCGCTCCGTGTCTTGATCGCCATCACCACCTCCTCCAGGGAGGCGTTGCCCGCCCGCTCGCCGATGCCGTTGACACACGTCTCCACCTGGCGGGCACCCGCGCGCACGGCGGCCAGGCTGTTGCCGACGGCCAGGCCGAGGTCGTTGTGGCAGTGAACGGAGATCACCGCCTTGTGGATGTTCGGGACCTTCTCCTGTATCTGGCGGATGAACTCTCCGAACTCCTCCGGGATGGCGTAGCCTACGGTGTCCGGGATATTGACCGTCGTCGCGCCCGCCTCGATGCACTCCGTGAGCATGCGGAACACGTACTCCGGCTCGGAGCGGGTGGCGTCCATGGGCGAGAACTCCACGTCCGAGCAGTACTTCGCGGCGCGGGCCACCTGCGACCGCGCCATCTCCAGCACCTGCTCACGGTCCTTCTCCAGCTGGTGGAGTATGTGGATATCGGATGCGGAGAGGAATACGTGGATGCGGGGCTGGGCGGCGTGCTTCACGGCGTCCCAGCAGGCGTCGACGTCGCCGGCGACGGCGCGGGCGAGGCCGGCGATGGCGGTGCCGCGTACCTCCTTGGCGATGGCGGTGACGGACTCGAAGTCGCCGGGCGACGAGGCCGGGAAGCCGGCCTCGATGAAGTCGACCCGCATCTTCTCCAGGGCGCGCGCTATCTCCAGCTTCTCGTTCGTGCCCATCGCGACGCCCGGCGACTGCTCGCCGTCGCGCAGCGTGGTGTCGAAAATCAGTACCTTGTCTTCGCTTGTCATCTCCTCAACCTCCGTATGTAGAACGCAATACGTTACCGGGCTGGCCCTCCCCCGATGACGATCGGGGAGGGCCGGCTAAGGTTGAGGGGGAAGCGGCGCTGACTCATGTTCAATGCGTTTCCTCTAATCGCCACGTTGGGGAGTGTAGAGCGGGTCAAACGGATTGTAATGAATCCCCGCCTCATCGCAGGCCTCGAGTGTTTCCAATAATTCTTGCCGTTTCTTCTGCGATAGTTCAGTACCCGAAACGTCAGCCGCAATCTTTTTATTCAGTGCGTCACTGCACTCCTGCACCGTCAGGCGGTCGCCGCCGCCGCAGGCGGCCGCCACAGCGATCAAGGCAGCCGCCAGTAGGCCCGCGCTTCCTTTGGGCAGTCCCTACTTCCCCAGCAGCGTCTCCAGGCTGTTCGCGTGCTCCTCGGTCTCGCCGAGGATCTCCTCCAACAGGCGGCGCGTCACCGGGTCGTCCTCCGCCTCGGCCATCTTCACCAGCTTCTTGTACATCTCGATCGCGTCGTACTCCAGCTTCAGGTTGTCGTCCACCATCTTCTTCAGGTCGCCGCCGATCTTGATAAGACCCACCGCGGTCGTCGGCACACCGCCCAGCAGGTCGATGCGCTCAGCGATGCTGTAGGCGTGCTTCATCTCCACCATGGAGAGATCCTTGAACATGGCGGCGATGCCCGGGCTCTCCATCCCGCGGGCCAGGATATGGTCCCACAGGTACTGGATGATGGAGGCCAGCTCCTCCGTGAGGGCCTCGTTCAGGGCTTCGATAAATCTGGAGCTTGCCTTCGGCATTCGAGACCTCCTTCTACGTCAGTGAGACTGGTCCTGCGACTCGCGCTGCCACCACGGACGGTCGCTTGTGGATTCGGGGGGAGTCACCCCCAGACCCCCGGCAAAGGGGCTAGGCTCCTCCGCACCCTCCGGGCTCGTGTGGGACGTCATCCGCTCATCCGTTCCCGTATCCGTTGTCGGTCCCGCTTTCTGGAGCCAGGGCATCATCCCCCGCAGCTGCCTGCCCACCTGCTCGATCGGGTGCTCGGCGTTCTGCCTGCGCAGGGCCATGAAGCTGGGGCGCCCGGCCTGGTTCTCCAGGATCCACTCGCGGGCGAAGGAGCCGGACTGGATGTTGCCCAGGATCTGCTTCATCGACTGCTTCACGTGATCGTCGATCACCTTGGGGCCGCGGGTGTAGTCCCCGTACTCGGCGGTGTCGGAGATGGAGTAGCGCATGTAGGACATGCCGCCCTCGTGCATCAGGTCCACCAGCAGCTTCAGCTCGTGCATGCATTCGAAGTAGGCGATCTCCGGCTGGTAGCCCGCGGCCACCAGCGTCTCGAAGGCGGCCTTGACCAGGGCGGTGACGCCGCCGCAGAGGACCGTCTGCTCGCCGAAAAGGTCCGTCTCCGTCTCCTCGGCGAACGTCGTCTCCAGCACGCCGGCGCGGGCGCAGCCGACGCCTTTGGCGTAGGCGAGGGCGGTCTCCCGCGCCGTCTCGGTCGCGTTCTGGTGGACGGCAAGGAGCGCCGGTACGCCCAGGCCGCCGGTGAACAGCTCTCGCATGCGGTGACCGGGCGCCTTGGGCGCGATCATCGTCACGTCCACGTCCGGCGGCGGCTGGATCTGGCCGTAGTGGATGTTGAAGCCGTGGGCGAACATCAGCATCTTGCCGGCGCTGAGACCGCGCTCGACGCTCTCGTAGTAGACCTGGCGCTGCGCCTGGTCCGGCACCAGCATCATGATGATGTCCGCTTCCCGCGCCACCTCCTCCACCGTGCCCACGCGCAGGCCGGCATCCTGGGCCAGCTGCCAGGACTTGGAGCCCGTGTGCAGACCGACCATCACGTTGCAGCCGTTATCGCGCAGGTTGAGGGCGTGGGCGTGCCCCTGCGACCCGAAGCCCATGATCCCGATGGTCCTCCCCTTGATCAGCTCCAGGTTGGCGTCGCTCTCGTAAAAGATTCTGGCCATCAGTGTCTCCTTAGCTAATCCATTCCGGTGGGTCAGCCTTCAGGCTGACGACAGGCTAAAGCCTGTCCTACTGGGACAAGTCCAAGTTCTCAAGCGCCATGCCATCGCCCTCTACTTCGCTGAATACGGCGGTTCGAAGCCCTGGTACCGCTCCGGCTCCTCGTGCTCCTCCTGCGGGTGCGAGACCTCGGAGCCCCGCAGCATCGCCACGCGGCCCGTGCGCACCAGCTCGATCACCTCGAAGTCCGCCAGCAGGGCGATGAACGATTCGATCTTCTCCTCGTCGCCGGTAATCTCCACGATCACGGAGTCCGGCCCCACGTCCACCATCTCGGCGTTGAAGATGTTCACCAGCTCGATGATCTGGCTCCGGTTGCTCGTATTCGCGCGTACCTTCACCATCGCCATCTCGCGGCTGATCATGCTCTCCGCCGAGATGTCGCGGATGTTCACGACCTCTATCAGCTTATCGACCTGCTTGACGACCTGCTCGGCGTCCGTGTCGGCGTCGACGACGAAGGTCATGCGGGAGAGCCCCGGCGTCTCCGAATGGCCGACGGCGAGGCTCTCGATGTTGAAGCCACGCTGGCGCCACTTGGAGGCGATCCGGTTGAGGACGCCGGGCCGGTCCTCCACCAGGGCGATGATCGTATGCTTCTGGACGCTGTTTCGCTCGTTCACGTTCTCACCCCCACCCGTTCGTCCTCGAAGACCGGCAGGTCAATCGTCTCGTCAAGGGCGGCGCCCGCGGGCACCATGGGGAAGACGTTCTCGTCCTCTTTGACCTGGAAATCGCAGACGACGGGGCCCGGGTGGGCGATCGCCTGCTGGATGACGGGCTCTACCTCCTCTTTGCGGGCGGCCCTGAGGCCGAGGATGCCGAACGCCTCCGCCAGCTTGACGAAGTCCGGGTTGGCCATGGGCGTGGCGACTACGTTGTTGCGGTAGAACAGCTCCTGCCACTGGCGCACCATGCCCAGGTAGCTGTTGTTGATGATCGCGAACTTGATCGGCCAGCCGTACTCGGCGATCGTCGCCAGCTCCTGCATCGTCATCTGGAAGCCACCGTCACCGCAGACGGACCAGACCAGCTCGCCGGGCTTCGCCGCCTGGACTCCCATCGCGGCCGGCACCTCGAAGCCCATCGTGCCCAGGCCGCCGGAGGTGACGAACGAGTTCGGCTTGTCGTACCAGAAGTACTGCGCCGCCCACATCTGGTGCTGGCCGACACCGGTAACGATGTAGCAGTCGCCGCCCGTCGCCTCGTACAGCTTCTGGATCACGTACTGCGGCAGCACATCCGGCGTCTCGCGGATCGTGATCGAGGGGTGGGCCCGCTTGAGCTCATCGAGCCGGGCGAACCAATCGGGTCGCTCAACATGCTTGACCTGCTTGTTGAGCTCCCGCAGGCAGGTGCGGGCGTCGCCCTGGAGGGTAGCCGCGGGGCGCACGTTCTTGCCGATCTCCGCCGGGTCTATCTCGATATGGACGATCTTCGCGTTGGGGGCGAAGTCCTTCAGCCGGCCCGTCACACGGTCGTCGAACCGCATGCCGACGCCGATGATGAGGTCGGACTCCTGGATCGCGATGTTGTTCCAGTACATGCCGTGCATGCCGGGCATCCCCAGGTACAGCGGGTGGGTCCCGGGAAAGCCGCTGATCCCCAGAAGCGTGGTGATGACGGGGACGTTCCCCTTCTCCGCCAGCTCCCGCACTTCGTGGTAGGCCTGGGAGATGATGACGCCGTGGCCGGAGAGGATCACCGGCCGCCGGGCCTCAGCGATCAGCTCCGCCGCCTTCGCGACCTCTTCCTTGTCCGGGTACAGACGCGGCCGGTACCCCTTCAGCTCAACCTTCTGCGGCCAGACGAACGGCGCCTTCTGCTGGAGGACATCCCGCGGGATGTCCACCAGCACCGGCCCCGGCCGGCCCGTAGAGGCGATGTGGAACGCTTCCCGCATGACCTTGGGGATCTCGTTCACGTCCAGCACGAGATAGCTGTGCTTGACAATGGGGATGGTTATGCCGGTGATGTCCGCTTCCTGGAAGCCGTCGCGCCCCAGCAGGGCGGTGATCACCTGCCCCGTCACGCAGACCATGGGGACGGAGTCCATCCAGGCGTTGGCGATGCCGGTCACGATGTTGGTCGCCCCCGGACCGGACGTAGCGAAGCACACGCCTACTTTGCCCGACACGCGGGCGTAGGCGTCGGCGGCGTGAGCGGCCGCTTGCTCATGCTTCACCAGGTAGTGGCGTATCCTCGGGTGATAGTGAGGGATCTGGTCGTAAAGGGGCAGGTTAGCGCCCCCGGGAAGGCCGAAAATGTGCTCCGTCCCCTCCCTGACCAGGGACTCCATCACCATCTGGGCGCCGTTCAACTCCTCCATCGCTACACTCCTCCAGACTCGGTTCGAGCCATTAGTGTTACATTCGTGGGTCGATTACTATCCGCATACGGCCTCCACAGAGGCCGCGGATACAGCCCACGCGCCGTGCGTCCGAGTCTGCTTCGCCGTCACGTTCATCCGCAGACCGCCCCCTCTGAAGCCGAGGAGACGAGCTTCGCGTACTTCGCCAGGGCGCCGCTGGTGTAGCGCGGGGCCGGCGCCTTCCAGGCGTCCTGCCGCCGCTTCAGCTCTTCGTCCGGCAGCTGCACTTCGATGCGCCGGTTGGGGATATCCAGGTTGATGACGTCGCCGTCGCGGATGAGGGCGATAGTCCCGCCGACGGCGGCCTCCGGCGCCACGTGGCCGGCCATGAAGCCGCGCGTCGCCCCCGAGAAGCGCCCGTCGGTGATGAGGGCAACGTCTTCGCCCAGCCCCTGGCCGGCGATCGCGGCCGTCACGGCCAGCATCTCGCGCATGCCGGGCCCGCCCTTCGGCCCTTCGTAGCGGATGACGACGACGTCCCCGGCCTTGATTCGCCGCTGGCTCACCGCCTCGAACGTCGCCTCCTCGCTGTCGAACACGCGGGCGGGGCCGCTGAACTGCTGCCTGTGAACGCCGCTGGTCTTCATCACGCAGCCCTCCGGCGCCAGGTTCCCCTTCAGGACAACCAGCGTCCCGGTGGCCTCAAGAGCCTTATCCACGGGGAGAATGACATCCTGTCCGTCGCCCGAGACCTGAACGGCGGCGAGGTTCTCGGCGATGGTCCGGCCGGTCACCGTCATCGCGTCGCCGTGGAGCAGGCCGGCGTCCAGCAGCTCCTTCATGATCCGCGGCACGCCGCCGGCGCGGTCCAGGTCCGTCTGCACGAAGCGCCCGCCCGGCCGCATATCGGCGATGTGCGGCACCCGGCGGGCGATGGCGTCGAAGTCGTCGAGCGTCACCTTGACGCCGGCCTCACGGGCGATCGCCGGCAGGTGGAGGGCGGCGTTGGTGGAGCCGCCGATCGCCACGACGACGGCGATGGCGTTCTCGAAAGCTTTCTTGGTGAGGATGTCGCGGGGCTTCAGGCCGGCCTCCAGGAGCCGCAGGGCCGTCTCGCCGGTGGCGCGGCAGAGTTCGTCACGGCGGGGGTCGGCGGCCGGGATGGAGGCGCTGTAGGGGAGCGCCATGCCCAGCGCCTCGCTGGCGCAGGCCATCGTGTTGGCGGTATACATGCCACCGCAGGAGCCCTCGCCCGGGCAGGCGGCGCACTCCAGGTCGTACAGCTCTTTCTCGCTCATGCGCCCCGCCTCGACGGCGCCGACGCCCTCGAACACGTCCTGGATCGTGACGTCCTGGCCGCGGTACTGGCCGGGCTTGATCGTGCCGCCGTAGAGGAAGACCGAAGGGACGTTCAGCCGCGCCATCGCCATGAGCATGCCGGGCAGGCTCTTGTCGCAGCCGGCGATGCCGACGAGGGCGTCGTAGCCGTGGGCCATCATCATCAGCTCGACGGAGTCCGCGATCACCTCGCGGCTGACCAGCGAGGCCTTCATCCCCTCGTAGCCCATGGCGATGCCGTCGGACACGGCGATCGTCGCGAACTCGCGGGGCGTGCCGCCGGCGGCCTTCACGCCTTCCTTGGCCCAGCCCGCCAGGCGGGTCAGGTGAACGTTGCAGGGCGTCGCCTCGTTCCAGGAGCTGGCCACTCCCACGATGGGCCGGCTGATGTCATCATCGGTCAGGCCCATGGCGCGCAGGTAGGCGCGGGCCGGGGCTCGATGATAGCCGGCCCGGTAGACCGTATCGCTCGCCGCTGTTCTTTTCACCGTGACCATCGCTTACCCCTGAAACAATCAGTCCCGACCCCAAAAAGGGACGGGACTCCTGGATGTCTCGCGGTACCACCCTTCTTCTCCGAGGCCTTCCGCCGGCCACCCGCACAAGTAAAAAAGCCCGCCCCAGCAAGGGATCCCGCTGGGGACGGTACCACCCTTCTTCTCCGGCCGGCCTGTTGAGGCCGATCCGCCTCGGAGCACTCTCGCGCTGTAACGGGCGCTCCCGAACGGGCTTATCGCATCAGAGCTTCGCTCCGGGATGCGGTTGGGCCCGCTGGCTCAGGGGCGAGTTCGAGACCGCTCGCTGCCGCGCTTTCACCGTTACGCCGGCTCTCTGGTGCGAATCGACTGCCCTACTACTCCCCGTCGCCGCCTCTGCCGTCTGGAGACGTGTACGGTAGATTTTAGGCGAGGGCGTTCGGCAAGTCAAGGGAGCGTCCACCGAGGCTCTACACTCTTCAGTGTGGATACAGTTGAGGTGAGTAAGCAAAAAGCATCTGGCGTTTCTGTAGACGAAAGGCAAAGAAACGGCTACAGAAAGGAGGCCAGATGCAAGAGGATGTTATCACGGTCCGGCTGCGGCTGG
>JAUYGU010000080.1 GCA_030690405.1 Dehalococcoidia bacterium
GCCCATACGCCCCGGCATCTCGCTGGGCGACATCGCGGCCGGGCTCTATACGGCGGTCGGCGTGCTCGCGGCGCTGCACGAGCGCGAGGAGAGCGGCCGGGGACAGATGGTTGACATAAGTATGTTGGACTGCCAGATCGCCATCCTGGAGAACGCCTTCATGCGCTACTTCGCCACCGGCGAAGCGCCCGGGCCGATCGGCACCCGCCACCCGCTGGCGACGCCGTTCCAGGCGTTCCCGACGAAGGACGGCTGGATCGTCCTCGCCCTCTCCTGGGGCGTGCCGAACCAGTGGGAGTTGCTCTGCGCCACGATCGGCCGCCACGACCTGATCGACGACCGGCGCTTCGACACACCCGGCCTGCGCACGGAGCACCACGCGGAGCTGGAGCCGCTGCTGAACGAGGCGCTGCGCCGGCGGACGACCGGGGAGTGGCTGCGCGAGTTCGACGCGATCGGCCTGCCCTGCGGACCGCTGAACGACATCCCCCAGGCGGCGGAGCAGCCGCAGGTGAAGGCGCGGGGGATGCTGGTGGACGTGGCGCACCCCGCCGGCTTCAGCCTCCGGATCCCCGATACGCCGGTCAAGCTGAGCCGCACGCCCGGCGGCATCCAGGGCCCGCCGCCGGCGATCGGTCAGCACACGGATGAGGTGCTGACGGCGCTTCTGGGACTATCGCCGGAAGAGATCGCGGGGCTGCGGGCGGCGAACGTGGTGTTCGGGCCGCTGCCCAGTCCGGTGGAGCGGCTGCGCCAGCGCGAGGGCGATACCCGCCCGTAGGGGCGCAGCATGCTGCGCCCCTAGACCACACCCTCTTCCCGCAGCCGCTCGATCTCCTCGTCGCCGTAGCCGAAGGCGGCCAGCACCTCCGAAGTGTGCTCGCCCAGGTCAGGCGACGCGGGGGCGGGCGAGGCCGGCGTCTCGCTGAAGGCGATCGGGCAGTTGACCGCCGTGATCTCCCCCAGCCGCGGGTGCTGAACGGGCACCAGGTAGCCGTTATCGTAGGCCTGGGGCTCGGCGGCGACCTGCGCGTAGTCGTAGACGGGCGCGCAGAAGATGTCCTCCGCCTCCAGCCGCTCCAGCCATTCCGCCGCCGGCCGCGTCGAGAAGTGCTCGTCCAGCAGGCGGTTCAGCTCCTCGCGGCCGCGGATGCGGTCGCCAACACCGGCGAAGCGCCCGTCCGTCTCCAGGTCGGGTCGCTCGATGGCGCGACAGAACGCGGGCCAGCGCTGCGGGTAGACACCGCCGACGGCCATGTAGCCGTCGGCGGTGCGAAACGTGTACCAGAGGAGCGTGAGGTGGGCGTTGCCGCGACCGCCCTTCGGCAGCTTCTCGCCGGTGAGCAGGTGGTGGGTCAGCTCCCACGATTGGCCGGCGAGCATGCTGCCGAGCAGCGAGGCCTCCACGGCCTGGCCGCGACCAGTGCGCTCGCGGGCGAAGAGGGCGCTGACGATGCCGAGGGCCAGCGTGACCGCGCCGATGTGGTCGGCGATGGCGACGCCGGTGGGCAGAGGCGTCTCGTCCTCGCCGGTGGTGCTCATGAGACCGCTCATCGCCTGCGCCAGGATGTCGTTGCCGGGCTTCCAGCCGAGCCTGCCCTTTGTACCGAAGGCGGAGGCGCCGGCGTAGATGACGCGAGGGTTGACCTGCTGGAACGCCTCGTAGCCCAGGCCCAGCTTCTCCATCACCCCCGGCCGGAAGTTGTGGGCGACGACGTCGCAATCGCGGGCGAGACGGAGGGCGATCTCGCGCCCCCGCTCCGACTTCAGGTCCAGGGTGAGGCTCTTCTTGCCGCGGTTGAGCGCCAGGAAGTAGGCGCTGACGCCGCGTTTGCGGTCCATACCCAGGACGCGGCCGATCTCGCCGCGGCCGGGCTCCTCGATCTTGATCACCTCGGCGCCCATATCGGCCATCAGCAGGGTGGCGTAGGCGCCCTGCTGGGCGATGGTGAAGTCCAGGACTCGAATGCCTTCCAGCGGTCCGCCCATGGCATGCCTCCTCGATTGGGTTGAGCTTAGGCTATGCAGACCAGCGGCGGCTGTCAACGCGTTGACTGCGGCGAGACGGCCTGCCTAAGATGCGAGCGAATTCCGCCGCCAGCCCCAGGAGCCGCCGATGAAGATCACCCAGGTCAATGTCCGCCTGTTCGAGATGCCGATGCCACGGCCGTTCCACCCGACGTGGCAGTTCCTGCCCACCACCGCCGCGCGCATCCACCTGGTGGAGGTGCACACGGACGAAGGGATCGTCGGCATCGGGTCGGGCGGCGTGCCGGTGCGCTGGGAGGTCGCCGGGCTGTTCCTGGCGGGCCAGGACCCGTTCGATATGGACCGCCACGTCGCCCAGCTGCGGTCGATGGCGTTCTTCGTGGGGCGGCCGTGGCCGGTGGAGGTGGCGCTGTGGGACGTCATCGGCAAGGCGACCGGCCAGCCGGTATACCGGCTGCTGGGCGGCAGCACGACGAAGCTGAAGGCGTACGCCTCCACCGGCGAGCTGCGCGGCCTGGAGGCGCGCGTCGAGTCGGCGCAGCAGATCGTCGCCGAGGGGTTCAAGGCGCTGAAGCTGCGCTTTCACTCCGCTGACGTGCGCGAGGACATCCGCACGCTGGAGGCGGTTCGGAAGGCCGTCGGCGACGACATCGACATCATGGTGGACGGCAACTGGGGCTGGCGGATCGCGCCGGACCTGCAGCCGAACCGCTGGGACCTGAAGACGGCGATCGCGGCGGCGAAGGAGATGGAGCGCTACGGGGTCTACTGGCTGGAGGAACCGCTGGACGCCTACGACTACGACGGGCTGGCGGAGCTGCGCTCGCATCTTTCGACGCTAAGGTTAGCCGGCGGCGAACTGAACCGCGGGCCGGAGGAGATACGGACGTACCTGGAGAAGGGCTGCCTGGACGTGTACCAGCCGGACTGCACGTTCATCGGCGGGATCAGCACGGCGCGGAAGATCGCGGCGATGGTGGAGGGGGCGGGGAAGGTGTTCACGCCGCACACCTGGACGAACGGCATCGGCCTGGTGGCGAACCTGCACGTGGCAGCGGCCTCTTCGGGCGTGCCGTACATCGAGTTCCCCTACGACCCGCCGAACTGGACGCCGGAGACGCGCGACTTCATCTTCGCGGAGCCGCTGCGCATCGACGGCGAGGGGTACGTGCGGCTGCCGCAGAAGCCGGGCCTGGGGATCGAGCTGGACGAGGAGAAGCTCGCGAAGTACGAGCAGAAGGACACGAGCAGGCTGGTGTAGAGAGGCGCGGACAGTCAGAGGTTGGAGATCGAAGACTGGAGACGCGGTGCTCAACAGAAAGGAGGTCCGCAATTGGCCGGTCCCGTGGAGAAAGCCATTCGCAGACTGAAGCCCCCCTTGTGCCTAAAGACGCTTGCCCAGTCTAAACGCTTTGTACTTCATGCAATGGACAGCGCTGATATGGTACTCCTGCTGGGAAAGAGACGGACTCCGGCTCGCGTTCCCTGGGAGTGCTTGGAGGGCATCCCGGGCTTTATGAAACGCAAAGGCAATGGTTGGCTTTACGTCGGCGGGTCTCACTCCGTAGAGGGTGACCCAGGGACGCTGGACGAGCATCTTAAGGGTCATATCAAAACCCATGTAGCAAACTACATCGCGCGGGTTCTATCGGACGCGGGGGTTGTGGACGTGCGGCTCGGCCGGGCGGTGCAGCTACGACTACGACCTGGATTCTGAGACGTCCACCCCCAAACCCTAGCGACCTGAAGGTCGCCCCTACAGGGCGCCGGGGTCGCCGGCTACGAGATGCCGCCGAAGCCGGGCGGCAGGCCGTCCAGGTGGGCGACGTCGTTGAGGCGCCAGATGACGCGCCGGTCGCCCTCCGCCCGGATGGACGTGATGCCGGCGTTGAAGGCATAGAAGACGAAGTCGGGCTCCACACCCAGGACGTGGCTGACGTAGGTCTGGATCACCGCCCCGTGGGCCACGATCGCCACCCGCTTGCCGCGGCACTCCTCTATCGCCTTGTCGACTGCGGCGGTAACACGGCGGCGGGCCGCCGCGCTGCCCTCGCTGCCCGGGAACGAGTCCCAGGTCGGGCGGCGAGCGATGCGCCCCCGTAGGGCAAGCGCCTCCTCCTCGGAGAAGGCGCCGTAGTCGTGCTGCGCTCCGCCAAGGTCGATCTCGCGCAGCTCATCCAGGACTCGCACGGTCAGCCCCGCCTGGTCGGCGATCGCCTGGGCCGTCTCCAGCGCGCGCCGCAGGGGGCTGGCGTAGACGGCGTCGATCCTCTGGCGGGCGAAGCGGCGAGCCAGGCGGCCGGCCTGCTCAAGGCCGACGCTGCTCAGGGGCGGGTCGTCGTCCGGGCCCTCGTACTCGCCACGGTTCCCCTCGGACTGCGCGTGGCGGACGAGGTACAGGCGCGTCGCCTCGCCGCCGATGAGCAGGAGATCGCGGAAGTAGTAGGCGATGGGCTCGCCGCGGGGCTCGCCTCGCGGACCGGATGTTACCTGTTCCATCAACGCCATCATATGCCAGCCACGCGCGAATGGGCTATACTCGGAGCCGCCATGGAGACCGGCGTTAGCTACTTCTCGTCGCGCACCCTGCGCCACGTCAGCGACGACATCCAGGAGATGGTCGACCAGGGCTGCAGCTACGTCGTCCACTGCTACACGGAGACCGACCTCGCCTACTACCGCGACACGATGCGCGACGTCGTCGCCGCCAGCCACGGCGCCGGCCTGGAGGCGTGGCTGGACCCCTGGGGCGTCGCCGGCATCTTCTCCGGCGAGACGTTCACCCGCTTCCCGCTGGACCACCCGGAGGCGTGGCAGCTGCTCTCGGACGGCCGGCGCGTGGGCGCGGCCTGCCCCAACCACCCGGAGACGCGGGCGTTCCTGCGTGGCTGGATCGACGGCTGCGCGGCGGCGGGAGGAGACGTCCTGTTCTGGGACGAACCGCACTTCTACGTCGGCCTGTGGCGCGGCGACCTCTCCGGCGCCTGGGCCTGTCGCTGCGAGGCCTGCCGGGCGCTCTTTCACGAGCGCTACGGCGGCGACATGCCGCTTGAGTTCACGGCCGAGGTCCGCGCCTTCCGGGAGTCGTCGCTGATCGACCTGCTAACGCAGATGTGCCGCTACGGCCACGAGAAGGGGCTGCGCAACGCGCTCTGTCTCCTGCCGGCCGACCTGGCGGGGCACGGCTTCCCGCAGCAGCAGGAGCGGCTGACCGGGGCGCTGGAGCGCCGGCTGGCGGAGGCGCCGGCGGGGACGCTGGAGGCGATGCTCCACTTCGGCGTGGGCGATTACCTGGCCGCGGCCGCGATCCCCGACCTGGACATCTTCGGCTGCGACCCGTACTGGCACCTGTTCGGGACGGAACCGGAGCCGTTCGTGCGCGCCTACGGCGGGGCGGCGGCGGAGGCGGCGCGCAGGCACGGCCGCGACCTCCAGCTCTGGGTACAGGCGTTCTCGGTGCCGGAGGGGCGGGAGGAGGAGCTGCGCACAGGCCTGCGGGTGGCGCAGGAGCTGGGGGCGAGCCACGTCGCCGCCTGGAGCTTCGAGGGGACGGCCAGCATGTCGCAGATCCGCTGCGCCCGCCCGGACGTGGTGTGGCGCATCGTAGGCGAGGAGTTCCGGCGGCTGCGGGGCGAAGAGCCCTAGACGTCGTCGAAGACGCCGGCCAGCAGGAGCGCCGTGGCGACGGTGTTGAAGGCGGCGTGCAGGCCGATGCCGGCGAGATAGAAGTTGCGGGTCGCCTTCGGCAGCGGCGAGCCCCTGCGGGCCCAGTCCAGCAGGCCCCGGTTGATGCCGAGGCCGACGATGAAGCTGGCGGTGGCGTGCAGGAAGAGCGGCACGGTGAAGCGGTAGGTCACGAACCAAGCGGGCGGGTCGCGCACGTACAGCGTGACGTAGACGACCGCTTCGACGACGCCGAAGGAGAGACCGGCGACGGCCGACAGGAGCGCCGTATGGAGCCGGCCGCGCAGCAGGCGGGGCCAGCGTGCCAGGAGGAGGTAGACCCCGGACGGCTTGACGAGCTCTTCGACTATGGGCGCGCCGAGGAACGGCAGGAGGAGAAGTCCTCCCGTTTGTGCCTCCTGGACGAACGCGCCGAAGACGCCGAAGGCGCCGCCGAGGAGGGCGATCGCAACGGCGGTTAGCTGCCCGAGAAGACCCGCCCTTTGCGACGGGGCTGGCAGCAGAAGGGGAACGCTGATTCCTTCCGGCTCGCCCGGGTCGTCCACGGCGCGGACTAGGCGCCCGCCTCTATCTGCAGCAGGTGCTCTAGGTCGTGGTCGGCGATGTGGCGGACGAGCACGCGCAGGGGCTGCACGCCGAACTCGCGGTGGCGGAAGCGCCGCTCCCAATCGCCGTCGGAGAGGCGGGACAGCAGCTCGACGTTGGCCGCGCGCTGGGCGGCGTAGGCGGCGAGCGAGGTCTCCACGTCTCGCTCAGCGTAGCGCAGCGCCGAGGCCCATTGCTCCTGGTCGAACGGCTCGAGCTCCGGCTCCGTCTCTGCCAGGATCTGACGGATGCGCCAGCCAAGCCCGAGCTCGACGTCCGCCAGGTGGGCCGCTATCTCAGCCGCGCTCCAGCCACCGGCTGCTGGCGCGCCGGCCGCCCGGACCGCGTCGGCGATCAGCGCCGGCGCCCGCGACATGCCACCGAGCAGGTCCGCCGGCAGGTCGACTTCGTACCCGCATATCAGGCAGTGCGCCCGGGTCGTCTCGATCATGCTACCCTCGCGGCAGGCCCAGGCCGCGCCCGGCGATGATCCCGCGCATGATCTCGCTGGTGCCGGCGGCGATAGTCAGGGCCGCGGCGAGCAGGTAGAACGCCTCGACGCGTCCCTCCAGCGGCGCCCAGCGAGAACCCGGCTCAAGCTGGCCAGCCAGCCCCAGCACCTCCATACCCGCCCCCGCCAGCCGCTGCTGCAGCTCCGAGCCGTACAGCTTGGACATCGACGCCTCGGCGTTGGGGATCTGGCCCCTCGCCTGCATGGAGGCGACCCGGTAGGCGAGCATACGGCCCGTCTGGAACTCGATCGCCAGCTCCGCCAGCTTATGCCTCACGGCCATATCGTCCAGCAGGCGGCGGCCCTCCACCGTCTTCTCGGCGGCGTAGCCCAGGAGCTCATCGAAGACGCGGATGCCGGTGACCACGCGATTGATGCCGGAGCGCTCGAAGTCCAGCGTAGCGGCGGCGATATACCAGCCGCGGTTCAGCTCGCCGACGAGGCAGTCGCGGGGGATGCGGACGTTATCGAAGAAGAGCTCGTTGAAGGTGTGGCGGCCGGTCATATCGACCAGCGGGCGCACGTCCACGCCGGGCGTCCTCATATCGAGGAGGAAGTAGCTGATCCCCTTGTGCTTCGGCGCCTCCGGGTCGGTGCGGGCGAGGAGGATGCACCAGTCGGCCAGGTGGGCTAGCGACGTCCATATCTTCTGGCCGTTCACCACGAAGTAGTCGCCCTCGGCGACGGCGGAGGTCTGGAGGGAGGCGAGGTCGGAGCCGGCGGCGGGCTCGCTGAACCCCTGGCACCAGACGGTGTCGCCGGAGGCGATACCCGGCAGGTGGCGGCGCTTCTGGTCGTCGCTGCCGTAGAGGATGATCGTGGGACCGACGCGGTCCGGCCCGACGCCGATCTGGGTCGGGGCGCGGAAGTAGGTCATCTCCTCGCTGTAGATGACCTGCGTCATGTGGCCGGCGGCGAGGCCGCCGTGCTCTTCAGGCCAGCCGAGGGTGAGCCAATGGCGCTCCGCCAGCTTCGCCTGGAACGAGCGCAGGAAATCCCAGCGCTCCTCGCCGGCCTCACCCAGCGCCCCGGCGCCCGCCCAGTCGGAGGGGAGCTCGCGGCGCAGGAACTCGCGTATCTCGCCACGGAACCTCTCATCTTCGGGCGTGAAACGGAACTCCATACGGCTACCTCCGGCCGGACGGCGCCAGTATACTACGGGGCGACGGTTTTTCGACATGCGCCCCTCCCGCCTGCTGCCGCTCCTGGCCGCCGTGGCCCTTGTTGCCTGCGCCCCCAGCGCCGTCGCGCCGGGCCACACGCCCACGCCTGACCCCACGCCAACTCCCAGCCCGACGCCGACGTTCCTGCAGCCCGACCAGCTGCCGCCTCTCACCCTGGCGGACGTCTTCTCGCCGCGGGACCTCGCGGCCTTTCGCCTAGACCCGTCGCGCCTGCGCACGCTGATCGCCACCGGCGACGTGATACCAGCCCGCCACACAGACGTGGTCATCCGCTCCCTCGGGGACGACTTCCTGTACACGGTCGCGGCGACGAAGGAGATCACGGCGACGGCCGACCTGACGGTGATCAACCTGGAGGCGCCGCTCATCGAGGGCTGCCCGTATCACGACGCCGGCTTCACGCTCTGCGGGCGGCCGGGCTTCACGGCGGCGCTCCAGGCCGCCGGGGTGGACATCGCCACGCTGGAGAACAACCACGTCGGGAACTACGGGCTGGAGGGCATCTACGAGACGGAGGATCACCTCACGGCCGCCGGCATCGACCACGCCGACCGCATCACACCTGTGGTGAAGGACGTGCGAGGGCTGAAGTTCGGATTCCTCGCCTTCAACGGCGTCGGCGAGACGTTCAACCGCGCGAAGGTGACGGCGGCGGTCAAGGCGCTGCGCCCGCAGGTGGACGTGCTGGCGGTCGCCTTCCACTGGGGCGCGGAGTACGTCTCGCTGCCCCAGACGGCGGCGGGCGTTGCCGACGACGACCCGGTGGAGATCGCCCACCTGGCGGTCGACGCCGGGGCGGATCTCATCATCGGCAACCACCCGCACTGGGTGCAGGCGGTGGAGCTGTACAGGGGGAAGTTCATCGCCTACGCGCACGGGAACTTCATATTCGACCAGATGTGGTCGTACGAGACGCGGGTGGGCGTCATCGGCCGCTACACGTTCTACGACGATGTGCTAATAGGCGTGGAGTTCGTCCCGGTGCTGAGCGAGAACTACGCCCAACCGGTGCCCATGCAGGGCGCCGGGGCGCGGGCGGTGCTGGACGGGATGCAGGCGGCCAGCGAACAGCAGGCGCAGGCCGCGGCGGCACCGTAGGCCGGCCTTCACGAAGCGGCCGCGGTAATCGAATTTCCCACCGTCCCCTGTCACGCCGTTCTTGCCGCCACGTCCATAATGTGCAAGCGTTCGGCGACCGCTGCCGCAACGCGAAATTCGCGCGGGCCGTAACACCAGCAGACCGCACGACGATAAAACTAGTCGGAAGGAGTCGATGTGGCCCCCCCCCAACCACGGCCACGCCTTCCACAACTCCGAATCGGCAAGCAGGGGACATAACTAGTTTCACGGATGTGGGAAGGGAGAGCGATTCATGACGAGGAGGCTGGCCTTAGCGATGGCCCTGGCGTTCACGACGGTGGTGACGTTCGCCATGGTGGCGATCGGTGCGCAGGCGGGGTTCTTCGGCGGCGGGAGTGACGGTGCTCCGGCGGACGCGGCAGCCGGGCAAGCGACGCCCACCGCCGAGCCGACGGTGGTCACCGAGTACATCTACATCGACCAGACCGCGACTCCGGGCCCGTCAGGCGCGTCGTCCCAGGGCAGCTCCGGCGATGCCGCTGACGGCCCCGAAGAGGTGCGCGGAAGCACCGGCGGAGACGGCGCGAAGATTGGGGAGCAAGCACCCTCGTCGCCCTCCTCAGACGACGAGGAACACGACGACGAGCGCGAACACGAGGAGTTTGAGCACGAAGAGGATGACGACTGAGCCGTCCGCGGCGGCGCTGAACTGATGTCCACCGGTCCGGCCTCTAGCGACCCTTAAAGCGCGGCTCCCGCTTCTCCACGAACGCCCGCGGGCCCTCGCGGGCGTCCTCCGTGTTCTGGGCTATCGTCATCGCCGCCTGGGCCATCTCCAGCGCCTGGTCGACGCTCGCCTCGAGCGAGCGGTAGACGAGCCGCTTGGCGAGCTGGATCGCCACCGCCGGGCCCTTCGCCAGCTTGAGGGCGTAGTCGCGGGTGTAGGTCATGAGCTCGGCGGCGGGGACGACGGCGCTGACGTAGCCGATGCGGAGAGCCTCCTCGGCGTCGAACAGGCGGCCGCTCCAGATCAGGTCGAGCGCCCGCGCGATACCGACGATGCGGGGCAGGTAGTAGCAGCCGCCGTCGCCGGGGACCAGGCCCATGCGCACGTAGGTCATGCCGAAGCGTGCCGAATCGGCGGCGAACCGCATATCGCACATCGAGGCCATGTCCATACCGGCGCCGACGGCGGCCCCGTTCACGGCGGCGATGTAGGGCTTTTCGAGCTGGGCGACCAGGCGCGGAATGCGCTGCACGCTATCGCGGAGGTAGTTGCGGGCCTCGCCAAGGGAGCGGGATTGCGGCAGAAGCCCCTGGCCCTGCGCCTGCGCCTGTACGTCCATCCCCGTGCAGAAGCCACGGCCCTCAGCCGTGAGGATGATGACCCTGGTCTCCGGGTCCAGGTGGGCGTCCTGGAGGGCGGCCAGCCATTCGTCCAGCATCGTCGGCGTGAACGCGTTCATGCGCTCGGGCCGGTTGAGGGTGATGGTGGCGATGCCCTCGCTCTTCTCGTACCGGACCTGCTCGAACTCCATTTCGCCTCCTGTTAGCTCATCACCAGGCCGCCGTCGACGTTGATCGCCCGGCCACTAGCTACCGCCTCCCACTATCTCCGGCGTCATGGAACGCGAGCGCTGCTCCGACATAAGCCAGATGGCGACGCTGAGAAGCAGCGTCACGCCCATGAACACCGAGAGGCCCAGGAACGCCGCCGCCGTGTCCCAGCGGTCCACTAAAGCGCCGGCGATCACGCCGCCGGTACCGCCCAGGCCAAACCCGGCGAAGAACGAGAAGCCGTAGCTGCGCCCCACCGCCCCCGCCGGCGCGTAGTCCGCGATGAGCCCGGTGAACACCGGCTGGTTCATAAAGTAGAAGAAGATGAATACGGACGCGGCGACCACCAGAAAGCCACCGCTGACGACGCCGACCAGGATCAGCGCCGGGACGGCGAACGCCGCCAGGAGCGGCGCCAGCCGCTCCAGCCTCACCCGCTGCGACAGCGTGCCCCCGATTATCTGGCCGACTGCGCCCGTGAGAAGGGCCACCGTGACGAAGGCGGCGCCCAGGTCCTTATCCACGAAGTCCTCCAGGTGGGTCGGAAGGAACGTGATCGCGCCGCGGTATACGACGCCGCTGAGGACGAAAGCGGCGTACACCAGCAGCAGCGGGATGAAGAAGCTGCGCGAGGGCTTTGGCTGCGCCTCGCCGGGCTGGGGCGCCACGAATTCGGCCGTCACCCCTCGCCCGGCGGCGGGGTTGCCCAACACGCCAGCGAGCTTGCCCGGGGTCTCGCTCTCGGCGGCGAACACCTCCGCCTCCCCCCTCAGCGGCAGCGTGGTTATCGAGAGCAGCGCCGCCATGACCGCGGACACGCCGGCGAGGAAGAAGAACGCCAGCCGCCAATCGACGGCTATCGCCAGTCCGACGGCCAGGGCGGGCGCCAGCGCCTGGCCGACGTTGCCGGAGACGCCGTGGAACCCGAGCGCGAGGCCGCGCTGTCGCACGCCCTGGGCCATGAGGGAGAGCCCCGCCGGGTGGTAGAGGCCGATGCAGAACCCCAGCAGGGCCAGGGTTGCGGCCAGCACCCACTCGTTGGGCGAGAGGCCGACCAGGACCAGCGACCCCGTCGCGCCGGCGAAGGCGTAAAACAGCACCCGCCGCGAGCCGAGACGGTCGGTGAGGAAGCCGGCGGGGATGGCGCTGCCGCCGAACGCCCAACTGAACACGGAGGCGATGCCGCCGAGAATGACTGCGCGCACGCCGAAGTCGTCCGCGATCCGGGTGAGGAGGGCCGGGTAGGTGAGCTCGATGATGTGGACAAGGGCGTGGGCGGCGGCGGTGTAGGAGATGAGGCGTCGTTCGGCGGCGTTCATGGCGCACCGCCGATTATACGGCGGTCAGATACGAGGCCGCCAGCGGAGGCCGTCGCGTAGGGGCGACGCATGCCTCGCCCCTACGGCTGGAGAACCGTGGCCTAGAGCAGCCCCTCGGCATGCATCTCGGCGAGGGTCGCCTCGAAGGCGGCGAGGGTGAGGCCGACGTCGGCGTCGGTGTGGACGCCGGAGACGAGGGCGCCGGTCATGCCCATGAGGTCGACGCCGTGGTTGAGCATGCCGAGGCGGAGGGCGAGGGCAAGCTGAGGGGCGGTGCGCGGCGGCGCCTTGCCGTTAAGGTTAGGCCACTCTATCCCGTCCCGCGGACGCGGGCACTCGGCGCCCAGCGAGACGTGGAGGCAGGATGCCAGGCCGTAAGCGCAGCCCTTCACGCCGCGCCCGGATATCGCATCGTTCATGCCCCGCGCGAACCGTTCGCTGAGCGCATTGGCGTGAGCGTGGAAGCGGCCGGTCTCCACCAGCGACAGCATCGTGACGCCGGCGGCGGCGGAGAGCGGGTTCGCATTGAAGGTCCCGGGGTGGAACACGCGCCGGCGGTCGTTCCAGTCGGGGTCGTCGCGGAACTCGATGAGCGAGATGATGTCGGCGCGGCCGGCGACGCCGCCGCCGGGAAGGCCGCCAGCGAGGACTTTGGCCATCGTCGTCAGGTCGGGCGAGACGCCGTACAGGGCCTGGGCGCCGCCGGGCGAGACGCGGAAGCCGGTCACCACCTCATCGAAGATGAGTACGGTATTGTGGCGGGCGGTGGCCTGACGCAGTTCGGCGAG
>JAUYGU010000083.1 GCA_030690405.1 Dehalococcoidia bacterium
CTCCATGCGAAAGTAGGCCTCGCCGCCCTCGCTGCTCGTGTCCAGCAGGGCGTTGCCCTCGCCGTGCCATAGCGGCACCTCCTCCGCGCCGATGCGGGAGAGGACGACCGGGCTGCTCTTCAGGAACTCCATCGCCGCCACGGGGGAGCGGCCCACCAGCTCCTCCGCCATGGACAGGAGCGTGCCGTGCAGCTCCACATCGACCTCGCTCAACGCCCGCGCGGCCTCCGCGAAGAAGGTGAACGCCTGCCGCCCCTCCCTGCGGGCCAGCTCCCGGGCGAGGGCCAGGAAGCGGCCGCGCTGCGCCTGCTGGATGTGGGCGAGGAGGGCCGGGCCCTTCTCCAGGTAGGAGCGGGCGTCCGCCCAGCCGGTGGAGGCGAGCGCCTCCGCGAAGCGTAGGAACGCCGCGCGGTCCTCGCCGTCGAGCGGCGCCAGGACGTGCGGCGCGATGCTCAGGCAGTGGGCGGCGAGGTCGTAGGAGCGGTCGCACAGCGAATCGACGAAGCGGACGAGGATGCGCGCCTCCTCCAGGGTGAGCTGGCCGAACAGCGCCGGACTGCCATCGAAGAACTGGACGGCGAGCGACGCCGAGCGCCAGGTACCCTTGTAGAGCTGGCGGCCCAGGCCCACCCAATCCGATAGCCGCTCCATCGTCACCAGGGGCAGCGTCGCGGGCGAGGCGCGGAAGTAGGAGGCGGCCAGCGCGGAGGAGACCTCCGCCAGGTCGCGGCCGTGCTGCGTCCAGCGCCGGAACTGCTCGAATCCCAGCGCCGGCAGAATCTCCGGGGTGACGCGAAAGTACTCCCCCGCCGCCTCCCAGGAGCGCCACGACTGACGCGCCAGGTCCAGTCCCTCTTCCACCCAGCGGGTGGTCTCCTCAGGCGTGAGGAGAGTTTCCACCGTCTCCGCCGCCCGGCGGAACTCGCTGACCAGGGTCGTGGAGAAGGGGGCTAGCTGCTTCTCGTAGGTGCCGTAGATCCGGCGGTACTCTGCCTTACTCAAAGATCGACGACACCACCTCTTCGATGCTGCGCTGTACGTCCCGCTCGTCCGTGAGCGCCCAGACGACGCCGACCTGGCAGGCGCGGCGGGCCGTTATCCCCTCCGCCATGAGGCGGCCGGCGTAGATCAGGAGCCGGGTGCTGGCGCCCTCGGCAAGGCCGTGCTCCTTCAGGTGGCGCACCTTCTCGCCCAGCTTCGCCAGGTCCATCGCGATCGCCGGGGTCACGCCCGCCTCCCGCGCGATGATCTTCGCCTCCAGGTCCCGCGGCGGGTAGTTGAACTCGATCGCCATGAACCGCTGGCGCGTGCTCTGCTTCAGGTCCTTGAGGGCGCTCTGGTAGCCCGGGTTGTAGGAGATGACGAGCAAGAAGCCGTCCCGCGCCTCCACGATCTGGCCCAGCTTCTCGATGGGGAGGACGCGCCGGTGGTCGGTAAGGGGGTGGATGAGCACCGTGGTGTCCTTGCGCGCCTCCACTATCTCGTCCAGGTAGCAAATGCCCCCGGCTTTCACGGCGCGGGTCAGCGGGCCGTCGATCCAGCGCGTCGAATCGCCCTCCAGCAGGTAGCGGCCGACGAGGTCGGAGGCGGTGAGGTCCTCGTGGCAGGCCACCGTCACCAGGGGCAGGCCGCCGGAGGACGAGTTCTCGTCCGTCTCCGTCACGTCGCGGACGATCGTGAGCGGCCGGTGGAGCTTGAACGACATGTACTCGATGAAGCGGGTCTTGCCGCAGCCGGTGGGGCCCTTGAGAAGGACGGGTATCTTGCGGGCGTAGGCGGCCTCAAACAGCTCCACCTCGTCGCTCACGGATATGTAGAACGGCTCCTCCCTGAGGACGTACTCCTCTATCGCGTACTGCCGGTATGTCTGGTCCTGGGCCATCCTAGATCACGTTCCTCTCAGCGTCTCCAAAGGCCTAAACGTTAAACGCCGCTCCGGGCCGAAGGTGTCTCCCCTAGGCGGGCAGGCAGCCGCTCCTGCAGCCGCTCCCACTCCTCGCTCACCTGCTCTTCGGTCTGCTCCAGCGGGCAGTTTGTATCTATCACAACTTGGGAGCGGGAGATGCGCTCCTCGCTGCTCATCTGCGCCCGGATGCGGGAAAGCGCCTCCTCCACGCTGATGCCGCTGCGCTCCGCCGTCCGCTTCGCGGCGACCTCCGGCGGCGCCACCGTCACCCAGACCTCGTCCGTCAGGTCGTCCCAGCCGGCGTCGAACAGCAGCGCCGCCTCCAGGACGGCGATACGGGCGCCGCCGGCACGCTCCGCCGCCAGCTTCTCCCGCATCAGCTCCTTCATCCGCGGGTGGCTGATGGCGTTCAGCCGCCGCAGCTGCTCCGGGTCGCTGAAGACGATGGGGCCCAGCACTTTGCGGTCGATCTTGCCGCCGGCGCCGACGATGTCGCGGCCGAACGCCTCCACGATCTCCTGCCAGGCGGGCCGGCCCGGCTCGTACACCTCGTGCCCCACTGCGTCGGCGCTCAGCAGCTTCGCGCCCTGTTGCTGGAGCATCTGGGCGACCGTGGACTTACCACTGCCGATGCCACCTGTGAGGCCGATGACGTACATGTTGCCCGCCGGACTCGCCTTCCCGCGCCTCCTGACAAAAATGGCCGGTCATGCCCGGCCGTAGGGCCATTGTAGGCAGCCCCTTCCGTGCGCGTCAAGGTTGGGAGGAGGCGGCGCGCGGAGCGGCTAGGGCTCTACGTCCAGCGTGAACAGCATCGACTGCGCCATCCCCTGCGACAGGTAGAAGCGGTGGGCGTCCTTGCGGCCTGCGCCGGACGCCAGCTCCAGATGCGTGCAGCCGCGCTCCCGCGCCCACTCCGCGGCGGCGTCGATGAGGAGCGCGCCGATCCCCTTGCTCCGCCGCGAAGCCGCGACCACGAGGTCCTGCAGCCAGCAGCGCTTGCCGTAGCGGATGGAGAGGAAGTCCGCGTAGACGCTCGCCAGCCCGACGATCGTATCGCCGTCCACGGCCAACAGGACATCCGCTTCCGGGTGCTGGACGGCGTGCCGGAACCCCTCGCGGCCGCGCTCCGGGCTGTAGCGGCTGGGCCGAGCGCCCGGCGGCTCGAACAGCTCCTCGATGAGGGCGAGGACGGCTTCCTCGTCCGTGGAGACCGCCGGACGGATGCGCATCGTTTGTAGGCTTCGGTGGCCTGCGGGCGACCTCAAGCCTGTCCTGAGCGAAGTCGAAGGGGTCGCCCCTACACGCCTAGCCCGCCTTCAGCTCTCGCACCTTCTCCGTGAAGGCGGAGACGACTTCCTTCCAGTCGCCAACGACGCCGAAGCGGGACGACTTGAAGATGGTCGCCTCGGGGTCCTTGTTGATGGCGACGATGTTCTTCACCTGTGAGATGCCTGCCATGTGCTGGCTGGCGCCGGAGATGCCGACGGCGATGTACAGGTCCGGTGTGACGACCTTGCCGGTCAGGCCGATCTGCGTCGCGACCGGATACCAGCCCAGGTCGCAGACGGCGCGGCTGGCGCCGACTGCGCCGCCCATCAGCTTCGCCAGCTCCTCCAGGGACTGGAACCCCTCCGGGCCACCCACGCCGCGGCCGCCGCTGACGACGACGGTCGCGTCCTCCAGGCGGACACCTTCCACCGCCTCCTTGCGCCGCCCGGTGATCCGCACGCGGATTGAGTCCTCGCTGACGCCGGCAGGCTGCTTGACCACCTCCGCCTGGCGGGAGGGGTCCCGCGCCGGCGGGTCGTAGACCTTGGCGCGAAGGGTGGCCATCTGGGGCGTACCGTTGATGCTGTAGCGGGCGCGGGCACTGCCGCCGTAGCAGGGGCGCGTCGCCTGGAGCCGGTCGCCGCTGAGCGCTAGCTCCACGCAGTCCATCGCCACCGCCGTCCCCAGCCGCGCCGCCAGCCGCGGCGCCAGATCTCGCCCCATCATCGTCTGACCGAACAGCACGACGGCGGAGTCAGTCTCCTTGCAGATACGCTCCGCCACCGTTACGTAGGCGTCGGCCAGGTAGTCCTTCAGCACCGGGTCGTCGACAACGATCACCTTGTCGGCGCCGAGGGCGGCGCATTCGCCGGCCAGCGCCTCCACGCCCGCGCCCAGCAGGGCGCAGGCCACCGGACCGCCCAGGCTCTTCGCCGCGCCCATGAGCTCCCCGGTCACCGGTGCCAGGGTGCCGCCTTCCGCCGCCTCTCCGAATACGAGTACTCCGTTTGGCATGGTTGCGTCTCCTAGATCAGCTTCGCTTCCCGCAGGCGGAGGGCCAGCTTCTCGCCGGCCTCCTTCGCGCTGTCCGCCTCGATGAACTCCGTCTCCACCGACGTCTCCGGCACGAACAGCGCCTCCAGGTTCACGCGGTTCTTCGCCCCGTCGATGCCGAGGTCGGCCGCGGTGAGCACCTTCACTTCCTTCTTGGCGGCGATCATGATCTGCCGCAACTGCGGGTAGCGCGGCTCGCCCAGCTCGTTGGATACGGTGACGACACAGGGCGTGGGTGCCTCCACCGTCTCGAAGCCGTCCGCCAGGACGCGCTCGACGGTGACCTTGCCGCCCTCCATCCGTATCTCCTTGGCGATGGTGACGGCGGGCAGGCCCAGGATCTCCGCCAGCGTGGAGCCGACGACGCCCATGTCCCAGTCCACGGCCTGGCGGCCACAGATGATGAGGTCCACCGGCTCCAGCTTCTTGATGGCGGCGGCCAGTATCTCCGCCGTCGCCCAGTGGTCGGCCTCGTTCAGGGACGGGTCGTTGATGTGGACGCCCTCGTCGGCGCCCATCGCCAGACAGTGCTTTACCGTGTCGCGAAAGGCGTCGGGGCCCAGGGTGAGGATGGTTATGGTGGCGTCGGGGAGCTTGTCCTTGATGCGGAGGGCGGCCTCAACGCCGATGGTATCGAACTGGGACGGCACGGGCTGGACGCCGGGGATGGGGAGGACCTTCTTGGCCGCCTCGTCCACCTTGAACTGAGAGGCGGGCGCCTCCGGGTCCGGCACCTGCTTGACGCAGCAGACGATGTGGGGCATACGCGTACCTCCTTGGCGGGTGGCCCTTCAGCTGTGAGATCGCCGGCGTTGGGCGGGCCGGCCACCCGGGATGGGCGAGTATGTGAAATCCGTCACCCGCAGAGTATAGCAGGACGGCCGCCGAGCGCAAGGCAGCGGCCGTCCGCAGGCACCGCTGGCCAAGCCGCGCACTTCAGTGCGCGGTCAGGGCTGCCAGACAGCTGAGCGCCGGAGAATCGACTGTAGCGCCGAACTATTCGCCTCCGCGGGAGGCCTGCTCCAACCCCACGCGGATCTTCTCCGCCGGCGGCAGGCCGGAGAAGTCCGGGGCGCGCCGCACGGGAGCGCCGGCAGGCACCGGCGGCGTCTCCCGCCGCCTCTCCCGCTCCATCTTCTCCCGCATCTCCGAAACGACCCGCTCCGCCGCCGCCAGCTGCCCTTCGATCTCCTCCATCTCCTGGCCGGTCACGAGATCGGAAGGTATCTCCGGCGCCGCGGCCAGCCGCGCATCGCGGTACTTGATGGCGGATTCGCGCAGGCGGGCGCCCAGCCGTTCGTTTTCGCCGCGCGCCGCCTCCAGCTCCCCCTGGAGTGCGGAGGCGCGCTCGCGGCCGGTCTCCGCGCGGGCCTCGGCGTCGGCGACGGCGGCCTGGAGGGAGTCCATCTGGACCACGGCGTCGGCGAGCTGCTCCTTGAGGGCGGATGTTTCGGGGTCAGATTTTGCCATCGGGGCGTCTCCTTTTCGGCTACAAGCAATCGCCCCGAGAATAGAACGCGCGTGCGATTCCGGCAAGCACGATCTGGCACGGGCCGGCGGCGGAGGCTGTATACTGGAGACAGGATGAACACGGCCCGGCAACGGCGGTTCGTACGGATAGTAGCTTTCGTTGTGCTGCTGGGCGCCATCCTGCCCCAGGTTACCTACCTGGGCCACTGGAGCATCCAAGGCCTCAACGTTACGGCCGCGGCCGCCGGGGACGGACACGCCAACCACTGCCACGGCTCACCCGCCTGCGCCGACCAGGCAGCCTACGGCCTCCAGTGGTGGTCCGACATGGAAGACGCCCTCTCCCTGGACAGCGGCCTGACGCGGGCCGAGCCGCGCGAACGAGACGCCTCCACGAGCGACGGGTTCATCGCTCCTCTTGAGCGGCCGCCGAAGTACGCGTAGCCCCTCCACGCGTTTTCACATTTGGCTCTTCAAAGCCACAAATTGGAGGTAAGCTATGCGTATCGCTATCACCCTGGCGGCGGGGCTACTGGCCCTCGTCGCAATAACCGCCGCGTTCGGCCATTCGGAGCCGGTGCGGTTCAATCCGGCGCCCGGCCAGGTGCTGGCCACGGCGCCACAGCGGGTCGACGGCTGGTTCAGCCAGGAGATGCGCCGCTCCAGCGACGAGACTTCCCTTGAGGTCCACCCCGTCATGGAGAACGGCATGCTGGGCGACCCCGTCAGCGGCGACACCATCATCGACGACGCCGACCGCCACCACATGTCCGCCGAGCTCACCGGCGACCTCATGCCCGGCCAGTACGTAGTCTCCTGGTCCGCCCTCTCCGACGAGGACGAGCACGCGGACTCCGGCTGCTTCCGCTTCTTCGTGGGCCAGGATGCCGCCGACGCCGCCGTCCAGTCGGGCGCGCGGCTGGACGCAGCCGAGGAGTGCGCCACGCTGGGCAGCGGCGGGATGGACGGCAGCGCAACGCCGTCGGCGTCCGGCCCCAGCGTCTCAATCTCCGCGCCGGAGGTGATCGAGGGCCGCGACGTCACCGTAGACCTGGCGGCGGAAGGCGTCGAGATCCGCCTGCCCACCAACGAGGGGCAGGACCCGGCGTTCGGCCACTATCACCTCTACATCGATATCCCGCCCAACGTCACCCACACTCACGACGGTAACGGCGGCGAGCCGACCAACCCGAACGATATCATGACCACGGCCGACTCCCACACGTTCAAGGACCTCGCTCCCGGCAACCACGTGGTCACGGCCGTCCTCTTCTACGACGATCACACGCCGTTCAGCCCCGCCGTCGTCGACGGCGTCAGCTTCACCGTCCCCGGGAAAGACAGCGGCGGGAGCGGCGATGGCATCGATACCGGCGCCGCCATCGGACTGGCGATCGGCATCGGCGCCGCCGGGCTCATTGTCGGCGGCATCCTCGGCTTCGCCCTGCGCAGGCGCACACGATGATGAGGGCCGCGGTCGCGCTGGGTCTGGTGGCATTACTTGCGTTGCTTGCGACGGCTTGCGGAGGCGGCGGCAAGACGCAGGAAGGAGCCAATGGTGCGACACCTAGCCCCTGGGAGGGAACGACGCCCGCTACCTCTGAGATCATGGCGGTGGTTATCTCCTCCGATCTGGCCGTGGGCCCAAACCGCTTCATGGTCGGCCTGCTCACTCCGCAGAACGAGATAGTCACTGACGCCCAAGCGAAGTTCCGCTTCTTCAAACTGACCGGCGACCAGGGCCAGCTTCGCTCAGAGGCGCAAGCCACGGTGATCAAGATGATGAGGGGGATTGTACGTGACAAGCCCGACGGCACCCGCGAGACGGTCGAGCTAGGAGAGGCGGCGGCGTACGCAGCCGAAGTAAACTTCGACGAGGCCGGCGATTGGGGCGCGGAAGTGACCGTGACCCGCGGCGGCAAAAGCCTGGAGCCCGTTGGCGCCGCGTTCACGGTGCAAGAGAAGGGCCGTTCGGTGGCCATCGGCGAGCCTGCGCCCAACAGCCGTCAGCTCACCCTCGCCGACGTGTCGGACCTTTCCGACATCGACACCGCCGACCCGCCGGACCCGGAGTGGCACCGGATGACCATCGCCGAGGCCGTGACGTCAGGGAAGCCTACGGCCATCGCCTTCACCACTCCGGGCTTCTGCCAGAGCCAGATGTGCGCCCCTATGACCCAGGAGCTGGCGATGCTCTACGAGAAGTACAAGGACCGGGTGATCTTCGTCCACGTGGAGCCCTATTTCTTGGACCGGATGCGCGCCGGTCAGTGCCCCAACCTGGGCGAGTGCGCGGTCCCTACCATGGAGGAGTGGGGCCTTCAAACGGAGCCCTGGATCTTCATCGTGGACGCCGAGGGGAAGGCGGCCGCTAAGTTCGAGGCGTTCGTCATGACGGACGAGGTCGAAGCTGCCTTCCAACGCCTGCTCGGTGACGAACCATCCTCGGGAATGGAGGGATGAGCGATGAGTGAGGCACCCCAACGGCTGCTCCCCCTTCGGTGGATTCTGCCCATTGCAGTCCTGCTGGCGCTGCTCGCCACCGCCTGCGGCGGCGGGGGCGGCGGCCCCGGCAGTCCCCAGATCACCGTTCCACCCGGGGCCACCGGCAGCCAGCACGTCCTCGGCTCGCCGCAGGCGCCGATCGAGCTTATCGAGTACGCGGACTTCCAGTGACCGTTCTGCGTGATGTTCGCGCGGAGCGCGAGCCCGCAGTTGATCGAAGAGTACGTCAATACGGGTAAGGTACGGTACGTGTTCAAGTATTTCCCGTTCCTGGGGGACGAGTCGTACTATGCAGCGGAGGCGGCGGAGTGCGCCAGCGACCAGGGGAAGTTCTGGGAATACCACGACCTGCTGTTTTCCCGCTGGCGGGGGGAAGGCGTTGGCACGTTCCTGCCCGACAAGCTCAAGGGGTACGCCGCCGAGCTGGCGCTGGACACCCAGACGTTCGCCACTTGCCTGGACTCCCGGCGCGACCAGGTCACCGTCCTGGCCGACAAGCGGGACGGGGCCCAGGCGGGCGTCAAGTACACACCCACCCTCTTCCTCAACGGGCAGGTGATAAGCCCAATTCGTGACTACGAGCAGCTGAAGACGAAGATTGAGGATGCGCTGGCGGGGCGCTAGAGCGGAGAGCGAATGCTGAGGCCGGCCCGGTACCGGCTGATCGCGGGAACGACGGCCATCCTGGCGGCGCTGGCTCTGGCCGCGTGCTCCGGAGCCTCCGGCGGCGATCCCGGCGGCGATCCCGGCGGCCTCTCCGCCCGGCCGACCATTGACGCGAGCTGGGCCGGGATCTGTCAGGGCCCGTTCGCGCCCGGCCAGGGAGTGCCGAGCGCCGAACGCTTCCAGTACGCCGACGAGGGGCTCGCCGAGATGGATCGTATCCTCGGAGGCGGGGACCTCCAGGGCGCCAGCGGCGTATTCTTCTCGCAGGTGCACAACCTCACCCACGACATCGACGGCGAACTGCGAGGCAAGAACGAAGCGCTGGCCAGGGACCTGTGCTCCGTCATCGGCCAGATGGAGTCCGGCTTCGCCTTCGGCGGCGGAGCCGAATCCATGAAGACGCTGGCCAGCTACGCCCGCGAGCTCATGCGGGAGGCATCGACGCTGCTGGGCTACTCGCAATGAGACGACTTACCGTCGCCGTCGTCCTCGGCCTCCTCGTCCTGACCGGCCTGTCGGCTCTCCCGCCCGACCGCGCCCAGGCCCACGCCCTCCTCGTCCGCTCCGACCCCGTCGTCGACGCCAAGCTGGCCGAGCCGCCCGCCACCGTCACCGCCTGGTTCTCCGAGTCGCTTGACCGCAGCCTCTCCACGATGCATGTGCTGGACGGCACGGGCAAAACCGTGGACGTCGACGCGGTCACCTTCGCCGACGATGACCGCACCATGATGCGGCAGGGCATCCAGGATGGGCTCCCGCCGGGCTTCTACGTGGTGGTGTGGGAGACGCTGTCCGCCGTGGATGGGCACTTCATCAAGGGCTCGTTCCCGTTCACAGTGCTCAACGCGGACGGCAGCGAGCCGTCCGGCCCGCGGCCGGAGGTGGCAGGCGTGAGCGGCGGCGGCCGGCCGGCTGTTGATAGAACGCTGACCCGGCTGGCGGGGCTCGTCGGCGCGGCCGGGCTCGTAGGCGGCCTCGGCTTCGTCCTGCTGGTCGTGGCTGGCGCCTCCGCTGAGGCGCCGGGTGAATGGCGCCGGCGCATCCGCGAAGCGGGCCGCCGCCACGCCCTCTGGACCGTGTGGGCGGCGATCGCCGTTCTCGCCGTCGCCGGGCTGGCGGAAGTGATCGTCCAGGCACGGCAGCTCGGCGGCCTCGACCTCGTCAACAAGGTGGTATCCGACACGGAGTGGGGCCAGCGCTGGGTCCAGCGGCAGGTGGTGCTGGTGACCATCGCCGTCACGGTCGCCGCCGGCATGGCCTGGGGCCACACGCGGGAGGCGCTGGCCCGGGTTGCGTTGTGGGCGGCGCTGGCGGGCGCGTTCCTGTATCTGCTCCTCGTCTCACTGGTCAGTCACGGCGGCGCCGTGCAGGGCTCGTTCTGGGCCGTCACCGCGGACTTCGTACACCTCAGCGCCGCCGCCGTCTGGATCGGGATGCTCGCCCAGCTCGGCCTGCTTCTCGCCTGGGCCCGCCGCGATGCCCCCGAAAGCGTGCGCACGCCGCTGATCGCCGGTCACCTGCAGCGCTTCTCCGTCATCGCCGCCATCAGCGTCATGGCTCTCCTCACCACCGGCACGTTCAGCGCCCTCACCGAGGTCCCGACGTGGAAGGCGCTGGTCGATACGAGCTACGGGCGGGTGCTGCTCGCCAAGCTGGCGCTCATCGGGCTCCTCCTGCCGGTAGCGGCCCTCAACGCCGTCGTCCTCCGGCCGCGGGCCGTGCGGCAGGCCGCATCCAGCGGCCGCGAGGCGCTGGACCGGCTGCGCCGCTGGCTCACCCGCGCGGTGTGGCTGGAGGCCGCCCTCGCGGTGGGCATCCTCGCCATCGTCGGCGTGCTCACGCAGTACCCAACGGCCCGCGTCACGGTGGAGTCCCAGGAGTTCGTGCAGGAGTCGGCGCAGGCGGTGGTCGGCTTCGAATCGACGTCGCAGGCCGGCGACCTGGGGGTGAACATCAGCGTCTCCCCCAATACGGCGGGCACCAACTCCTACCAGGTATACCTGTTCCCGCAGCCAGGCCAGCCGCTGGCGAAGGTGCTCCAGGTGCGGCTCCGCTTCAGGCCGCCGGACCCGGCGCTGGGGCCCTCCGAGACCATCGCGGACGAAGTGAACGCCAACTTCTTCAAGGCGGCCGGCGCCTTCTTCACCAGCTCCGGCGACTGGGAGGTGCAGGTCTTCGTGCGGCGCGCCGCCCTGGACGACGTTTCCACCTTCTTCCGCGTGCCGGTCCAGGCGGCCGGCGTTCAGGCCGGAGGGCGCGACCGCTTCGCCCTCCCCCTGGTAACCGGCTCCTGGTCCCTCGTTGCCGCTATCGGTCTGATGTTGGCGGCCGCCATGGTCTGGGTGCCCGCCCAGCAGTGGCCCCGCATCCGAGTGCGCCCGGCGCGCTGGCTGCGCATGACCGCAATCACCCTCGGCGTTGTCGGGCTCGGCCTGCTCCTCGGCGTCCACCAGCACATCGGGCTGACGCCGGAGCAGGCCCGCCAGGGCAACCCCGTCGCCGCGACCGATGCCTCCATCGCCCGCGGGCGGGAGGTATACGATCAGAACTGCACGCAGTGCCACGGCCTGACCGGTCGCGGCGACGGCCCGCTGGCCAAGTCGCTGGCCGTGCCGCCCGTGGACTTCAATCAACACATCCCCTATCACACAGACCTGTTCTTCTTCTCAGTCATAACGCGCGGCTTCGGCAACATCATGCCCGCATTCGCCAGCCAGATCTCTGAAGAGGATCGCTGGAATCTGATAAACTTCCTGAGAGCGGAACACTCTCTGGATTCACAGAAGAAATAGTTTGCGTGGCGATATAGCGCTCTTCCTCGGACTCGTGGCCGTCATCGGCGGCGGCATAGTCGTTGCGGTCATCTTTGTATTCGGCGACAGCGGAGGCGGCGGCAATAGCGCCTGCGATAACGCCTTAGCACCGCTGGGCAGGAGCGACATCTCCCAGGCGGGCTTCCAGGCGGAGGACGTCGGCCTCACGAAGGTCATCCAGGCCGCCTCCGCCCAAGACCTCACGGCAACCGAGGACGCCTTCTTCGGCGACGTGCATAACTTCACCCATAACGTCGATCCGCCCCTGCGGGCGGTGAACGCAGGGATGGCCAAGGACCTCTGCAAGACCGTCATCCACATCGAAGAGGAGCTCGCCATCGACCGCCGCGTAGATATCATCGCCACCGACGCGGCGCGCATACGGGAGCTGCTGCGGGACGGGGCGGAGGCCCTGGGCTACGCCCGCCCGGGCGGCTAGCCCCACATTGGCACCCCAACCGGCCGGGGTGCTATATTGCCCCCGAAATCCGGGATCAGCACGACTAGCCAGGAGGCCGCCTTGGAGTTTGGAGTGCACCTGCCCCACGTGGGGCCGTTCGCCACCCCTGAAGCGATAGCGGGCGTGGCCCGCAAGGCCGAAGAGCTTGGCTATCACTCCGTCTGGGTCAGCGACCACATAATCACGCCCCGCAAGATCGATTCCCCCTACCCGGGCGGCCGTTACCCCGTCGAGCCGGAGTGGCCGTATCTGGAGCCCGTGGCCACGCTGCTCTACGCTGCCGCTGTCACGCAGCGCGTCCGGCTGGGCACCTCCGTGATCGTCATCACGCAGCGCCAGCCGGTCCTCCTGGCCAAGCAGCTCGCCACCCTGGACGTGCTCTCCAGCGGGCGGCTGATCTTCGGCGCCGGCGCCGGCTGGATGAAGGAGGAGTTCCAGGCGCTGAACGTTCCCTTCGCCAACCACGGCCCCCGCATGGCCGAGTACCTGGAGGTGATCCTCCGCTGCTGGACGCTGGACGACCCGACGTTCCACGGCCGTTTCTACGACCTTGAGAACGTCGGCGTCTACCCGAAGCCCGTCCAGACGCCGCACCCACCGATCTGGATCGGCGGCTGGGTGGACGGCGCCCTCCGCCGCGCCGCCCGCTACGGCGACGCCTGGCACGCCGGCGGCCCGCCGGAGGTGCTGGCGGAGCGCTTCGCCAAGCTCAAGCAGTACGCCCGCGAGTACGGCCGCGACCCCGACGACATTGCGCTGACGGTCCGCGGCGACGGCGTCCGCCTCAAGGACCAGGCCCAGGCGATCGAGCAGCTACGCGCGTACAAGGGGATCGGCGCGACGCTGCTCACGCTCGCCTTCACCGGCCCCGACCTCGACACCATCCACGAGCGCATGGCCGTCTTCATGCGTGACATCGCCCCGAGAGTGTAGCAGGATACCGCCACCCTGCTACATGCGTTTTCACGTAGCACGTCGAGAAACAGCCGCTTGGGAGCTTTCTTGGGCTATGGCTGGCGACTCAACTGCGCGAACGTCGGCCTCTGCAGCAGGCTGGCAGGTTTGTCCGTATCCACGTATAGTGGCTCTGCGTCGGACGTGAACGGCATTTTCCAGAAAAGACCAGGCAGGTGGATCAACAGCACTGCGTCAATAGCCCGCTCTGGATTGGCTGCTATGTCTACAGCCGGGTCCAGGAGAATCTCCCCTAGCTTTAGCATCGGCCCGTACATGCTGGCAATTGACACCTCAACGAAGTACACCCAGTCTGGGAGCGGAGTGTTTCGGTAGGCCGCCCTTATCCGAGGCGGGTAGGCTGATTCCTCGAGGTGCGCTCGAGCATCGGTTGATGACAGGAGCAGAGTTCGAAGCACCGGCCGGAGGCGTTCCCCCTTCGGAAGAAGCGCTTCCTTCCAGGGGCTGCCACTGCCGAGTCGCAGTGCGCTCACGACAAGGTCGTTAGAAAGCACGAGCGCTGCAACAGCCTCTGCGGCGAGAAGGTCGTATCCAAGAAGAATTGTCCTCGGGATGGGAACTATGGCCACAAGTCCTTTCTCACGAACGACCGAGCGGTGAACATTCATATAAGGCCCGAAGTTGTCGTCGTGAGCCACAAAGTTTCCTGTCCAGAGCCCACTACTCAACCAGTCCCGGCCGTCTCCCAAGGATGGGTAGTACCCGCGTTCCGCGTCTGGCCACCAGGCATGCGAATCGAATTCGTGGCCGACAATCAGCAGCGCATGTCCCACGTCCCCGTCCGTCTCGATACCCAAGATCACAGGGAATCCTGACTCGTTGAAGTGATATGTGATTTGGTCAAGGCCGAACAACTCCCCTCCCTGATATGCGAATGCGTTGCAGCCTGCTGCCTCCAGGGCGCGCATGATCTGAGTGTACGTCAATCCCCTCTTGCCATTGGTTACGCCGGCCGCTTTCGAGATTGCCGGATACGTAAGCGCTGGCGTGCCAAACCTGCTGGCTAGCAGCAACGTCGCTCCACGCACGCATGCATGCGCGCAACACCCCGTGTGACCGTCTTGTTCTAGGAACGGTACGCTGCGGAGAACGCTGCGGAAGGGTGGGCCTCCCTTATGCAGGGGTACGGTTTCGACGGTTTCGCAAGCGCAGTTCAGATAGCAGCTCGGCTCTGCAGGGGTCTTTATCCAGGCCTCGAGCACCGAACGAAACTTGCCCGACCTAACCAGGGCGTACCCGAGGTGATTGCCCGCGTCCAACCTTGGATTGTGCAACGGCCCGACGTGCCCACCGAAAAAGTCAAGCCGCGTCGGCCCGTCGCACGGTTCACCTACAGATTTCAGGTACTCCCGCTCCGCCAGCCATTCGGCGTGGTCAGAGTCGTCTTCCTTCGTGACTTGAACGAGCTTTAGACCCGCAGCTCTCGCGAGGAGGAGAATACGCCGTAGCGCACGCGAATCACCGAGCTTCGGGTGAAGACGGAAAATATCAGCGTGGCTCCTTACGATGTGCGAGTCCATTTGCCCCCCTTTGGCCCGCCACAGCCGGAGTCACAAGCGCCGGGCAAGCGCCCGCGCCGAAAAGCGCTACCTCACCCGCGTCTTTGCAAGTTGACCTGGGAGGCCGCGCTGCTCCTCAGCCTTCTTCAGGAAATTACCCAACAGCCGCCGGGCGTCGCCTTTCACGGATTGCCGAACTTCCTGCGGAGACGGCCTCTTCTCATCGGCTTGTGAAGCCTCGTCAAATACTGGCCGCGCCTTACCCACTTGTGTTCCCTCCTCGATTGATGGCTACACACAGATAGATGACGACAAGGGACGGGCCGTTACTATAACGCGACAACTGACGCCCCGTCAACACAAAAGGCTTCAGAATATCTTCCTGATCCCGACCGAGTGGCTCGAATGACAGCGAAGCGATAGGAAAAAGAACTGCAGACAGCCGGCACCTTGTTCTCCGCTATCCTCCAGGGAACTGCGATCGAGGTTTCGCAGGAGAAAATCCCTCCCTCAATTCGGATATTCTGGCGTCAGACCACGTGTTTGTCAAGGGCAGGGAGCGTCATGGACTCGTTCTCAGGCTCTCCGAAGCTAGGCAGATGCCCCTCATCCTCCCGTCCTTGCGCCGAAGTAGAAGCCGATCACGTTCCCCAGGGCGGCGATCCAGCCGCCCACTACCATCTTCGTCAGGTCAGCCGAGGAGTCCTGCGCCAGCAGGAAACCGGCGATAGCCCCCGCCGCCAGCACCACCCCCAGCGACATCAGCGAGCGCACGCTCCCCCGCGGCAGCCCCAGCGGCTCCTGGCTCTGTCCATCGAGGGTCATACGATCTCACCTCCGCCCGCCGCCTGCGACTCCTCCGCCCGCCAGCGCTCCCACTCCCCCTCCGGGTCCGCCACGTCCAGCAGCCCCGCCGCCGTCCGCCGCGAGTGGATGCCCGCCGCCACCAGCCGCGACTCGTCCTCCACCAAACGCGAGCGGTCCTGCGGCAGCACTGGCCCCCAGACGATGCGCGACCGGTACGGCGCGAATCGTTCGCCGGTCTGCTGCTCCAGGATGCGCAGCGCCATCTCGTTGCGACGGCGCAGGGCCGCCGAGCGGATCAGCCGCTTGCGCTGCACCTTCTTGAGCAGGGGGTCCAGCTCCATCTGGAGCGCCACGCCGGACAGCGCCTGCCGGTTCTCGCCGAAGGCGCTGCGCGGCACCTCCGTCAGGTCGTGCAGGGCGCGCAGCACCAGGTTCACGTACTCCACGTGCAGACCGACACCGCCCCCCTGCAGCAGGTCCAGCAGATAGGCCCGCGCCTTCTCCGGCACCTCCCACACCGCTCCCGGCTGCACCGCGATGTCCTGCGCCTCCGTCACGTTCTCCAGCACCGCTATCGGGTTGCCCGACAGCTCAAGGATCATGGAGAGCTGGGAGAGGGCGCGGTTCAGCTCCCGCAGCGGCTCCTTCACCGCCTCCAGGTCAGACACGCCCCAGAACTGCTTCGGCTCCCTCAGGTTGGGGTAGACGACGAAGGGGATGAACCCGTAGGGGTTCGCCTGCTCCTGGAACAGCGTCCCGTCCAGCCAGAGCGCGAACTCGCCCTCCGTCCACACCTCGACGATCGTGTGCTCCTTCCCCTGGCGCAGGGCGGGCACGCCGCCCAGCAGCGCCTCCGCCTCCTCGTGCGACAGCGCATACCGGGAGGCGACCCGCCACACCCGGCCCGGGTCGTCCCCCGGCCACCAGGCGTACAGCCCCTGCACATCCGGCGCCGAGACGCGCACGCGCTCCTCCTGCGGATCCCAGGTCACCTTGTACGCGGCGTCCCCCAGCACCGAGCAGTCGATCTCGTTGTCGAAGTCGAGCTGGTCCAGGCTGTTCGCGTCGTGCATCTCCCGCAGGGCCCGCTCCGCGCGGCGGGCGCGCTCCAGCTCCTTCGGCGAGCCGTCCAGGGGGTCCACCAGCGAGGAGTAGCCGGACACCACGTACGACGCGGTCTTCTCCACGACGGTCTTGGCGTAGTTGAAGGTCAGCCGCCGCTCTCGCCGCCGCCACGGCTCCTGCCACTGCAGCCCCCGGTAGAACTCCAGGTTCTCGCGATACGCCCGCAGCCGCGAGAGGTCCATCCGGGCGAGCTGCTGCGGCAGCGGCAGGCCATCGCCTGACAGCCGCGAAGGTGTGCGCCCGGACGGGCGGCCGTCAGGCCGCTGCATCGTGTCGATCATCGGGTAAGCCTTTCCGCCCCGCCCGCGGCGGGGCCGCTCAGGGGGTGGGGACGTTCTGGAACACCAGCCATACGGCGGCGCTGGTCACCAGCACGTAGCCGACGGTCTGCACCGCTGCTCCCAGGAACTCGCGCATCGTTCTCCTCCTTTCGTCCTTGCCCGCGATTACTCTCCGTGCCCGTTTTCGCCGCCCGCGCCAGAGAGGATGCGGAACACCGTCCGCCGCGAGAGGCTGTAGCGATCCGCTATCTGGTCCACCGCCGCGCCGTCCGCCCGCAGGGCGAGGATCTGGCGGTCGCGGTAGGAGTTCAGCATCGCCCGCACGCCGCCCGGCTCGTCGTAGCGGCAGCGCGGCAGCGGGCAGGTCAGGCACTGCGAGTGGATGTCGCAGCCGTCGTCGCGGTACTGGATCTCCTCCGGCAGGGCGTCCCGGCGCACGCGGCGGAGCACGGGCGCCAGCGGGCTATCCACCATCTCCATGACCATCGGCGTTTCCTTTCTAGCTCTCGCGGGTCACGGGCCGCCCCCGCGCCACCCGCGGCTGTGGTTCCAGGTCTCGCGCGGCCTCCACGACCAGCGCCAGGCTCATCAGGTAGTCGTCGTGGCCGGCCGAGGGATCGACGAAGAAGCTCATCGTGCGGCCGGAACGGTAAGCGGCGCGCGCCATCTCCATCTGGCGCCAGAACTCCGCGTGCTCCGGCGAGCCGTCGGCGGCGTACATCTTCAGGCGGCCGCCGTTAACGGCGGCGATCAGGTTGTACCCCAGCCGCGACTTCGATTCGGCGCTGAACCGCAGCGGCCGCACCACGCTGGGCCCCAGCGTCTTCGCCAGCAGCCGCGCCAGCGTCTCGCCCAGGCCGGTGGCGTCCACCGCCACGCGACGCACCCGCCAGACGCGGCCCAGCAGGTCCACCAGCCGCCCCAGCAGCTCGTCGTGCTTCTCCCCCGCGACAGCCAGGTGCTCGACGACCTCCAGCCGCGGCTCCGGCACCAGCGCGTCCGCGGGCGCGGCGACGACCCGCGCCACCGTGAGGACGCTGGGGTCGTGGCCGGCGGCCGCTCGTCCCGAGCCTGTCGAAGGATCCAGCTCCTGGCCGCCGACGTCCAGCCCCGCGACGTAGCTCTCGCCCTGGGCAGCGGCGCTTTGCCGCGCGTGCGTGCCCCGGAGCTGCGCCCGCTGACCGGCGCGGAACAGCCGCCCGCCGGAGACCGTCTTCAGGGCGTACTGCGTCTGGAACAGGGGATGGCTCTCCCCCAGCCGCGCCCGCTCCGCCTCCACGTAGCGGCCGTACTCCGGGTTCAGCTCCGCGACGGCCTGCCAGTCGTACTGGAAGTGGCGGCGGACGCCGTCGCGCCGCTCCAGCTCCAGGTTCGACTGCACGGCCTGCTCCAGCAGCGTCGTGTCGTCCCAGGGGGTGCCATAGTAGACCGTGGTGGCGTTCGCCGTCGCCGCCATCGGCCGGAACTCGCGGTCGAACTTCTCCCGCTCCACGTCCTGCGCCTCGTCCACCTCCAGCAGCAGCGACGCCGTGTGGCCGACGACGTTCGCCGCCGGCTCCGCCGAGAGGAACAGCTGCCGCGCCCGGCCGAAGCGGACGGCGTGGCCGTCCTCGCGGGCGGCCAGCGGCTCCAGCCCCGCCTCGGCGATGCGCCGCCACAGCCGGCGCAGGCTGATGCGCGCCTGCGGATCGAACGTGGGGGCGCACTTCACGCCGTCCAGCGAGCGCCGGGCGTTCTTCGCCAGGAGGAACAGCTCCACGTGAGCGGAGAGCTCGTTCTTGCCCGCCTGGCGGGCCATGACCACAGTGAAGGTGAGGCCGCGGCGGCCCAGCGCCGACTCAACGATGGCGCGACCGGGCAGCCACTGGTAGGGGCGCAGCCTGACTAGCCGAACGGATGTTCCCACAGTCATCGTAATGCGCATGATAGAACGCGCGTTCTGGTCTGTCAAGAGGGGCCTGTCGGGACTCATGCCCCAGCCCATGGGCGGGGCAGACACCGGATCACGTTGATGGCGGAACGCCGTGCCCCGCTCGTCCTACGAGCGCCTCTCGCCCAGGCGAGTCGCCTCCGGCGACAGGACGAGCGGGTAGGCCTGTCCTGAGCTAGTCGAAGGGAATCTCGGCGGACCGCGCTCGCGACCCACCCCCCGCAAGCAGCCGACCGTGCCTACCCCACCAGCCGCAGCACCACCTGCGTGATCACCGCGCCCGCCACACCTCCTCCCGCTCATGGGGAGGTACTCGTACCCGTGAGCGGGCCCAGACACCGGCCTCACCCCACCAACCGCAGCCGAAGGCCAGGCTAAGCCTGGCCTTCGCGGGAAGGAGAATACTTCGGTGGGACTCGCCTCGGCGAGTCGTGGGACTTCGACGGGGAGCGGCCTATCCCACCAGCCGCAGCACCACCTGCGTGATCACCGCGCCCGCCACCACGAAGATCAGGCCGTTCACCCGCCCCTTCACCTCCGCCACCTCCCGCTCCAGCGCCCGCAGCCGCTGCTCGGCGGCGGCCCGGAACTCGGCGGCGGAGACGCGGGCGGACACCTCACCGCCCGCGTCAGGCGAGCGGCGGAAGCGGGAGAGGGCGCGCTCAAGGGCTGTTCGCATGGCTCATCCAGACAGAAGCTTCCGGCAGGCAGGCGTTCATCGCCAAGCAGTCTGTGACAGGCAAATGGTTCACAAGCGGCGAAGATTTCGTGAAGAGTTGACCGTCGGGCAAGAAACAGAGACCCCCCTCCACCGTCTTGCTTAGTGAAAACATCTACATATCCCTCCGCGGCAACAGCCCGTCTGGAAGGCGGCTGCACGGGCGGCAGGAAGAAGGCAGTGATGGTACAGAAATCGAGACGCAACGCCCAGTGGATACTGGTCGCGCTGATGGCCGTAGGAGGGCTGGCGGCCCTGCTGGGCGCGGCCAGCCAGGCGATATGGACGGACACGGATCCCGTGGCCGGCAACGACTTCGCCACCGGGTCGGTGAGCCTCACCACGTCGCCCACCAGCGCCATCTGGACGCCCGTGACCGCCGCCGCGCCAGGTGACATATCGGGTACAGGCTCCCTGACGGTGACCGATAACGGTACCATGCAGCTGCGCTACGCGGTCACCGGCTCCGTCACCAGCGCCACCCTGGCCGCGGGCATGAACCTGCGCATCGGCCTGCGCGGCGGCGCCGGCTGCGACTTCCCCTACCACACCAGCGCCGGCGCCACAACCGCTCTCGTCGACGACACGCAGCTGTTCGCGGGTACCCTGAACACGGCGGTCCTCATCGGCAGCAACGCCCAGGGCAACCAGGCCGGCGACCGGACGCTGGCTGCCAGCGCCAACGAGGTCCTCTGCTTCGCGGTGGTGCTGCCTTTGACCGCGGCCAACACGCTCCAGAGCCTGAGCAATACCACCACCTTCACCTTCGACTCCGAGCAGACGGCCAACAACCCGTAACCCCGGCTAGGAGAGCAGGCAGCCATCATCGTAGGGGGATGGTCTCCCCCTACGATGATTTTTTCTAACAGCGTAACGTATTGTGAAATTGCTGCGTCTAACTGAAGAGATAGCGGAAATGATTACCGAGACGGCAACACCAGAGGGGCTGGCAGGCAGCCGCCGGGAGCACTGGGCGCGCTGGGCCGGCAGGCTGGGCGGCGCACTGGCTTTCCTCGTCGTTGGAGGGCTTGTGGGCCTGCTGTTGCTGACGGCGGTCATGCCACGGCTCTCGGGCTACCAGACCTACGTGATCTACGGCAGCAGCATGGAGCCCACCATCAAGGTCGGCTCTCTCATCCTGGCTAAGCCGGCGGAAGTGGACGGCCTCGAAGTTGGTGACATCATCGCCTTCCAAAGTCCCGGGAACGGGGTAACGGTGACCCACCGGATCGTAGGGGTTCGCGAGGAGAACGGCCAGCATTACTTCCGGACAAAGGGCGACGCCAGCAACGGCGGAGACCCCCAGGAGGTTCGCCTGGAGGACGGGGTTCAGGAGTTGGCCTACGACCTACCTTACTTGGGCTATTTCCTCCATTTCGCTAAGAGCACCACGGGCATGATCCTGTTGCTCGTCCTGCCGGCGGCGGGGCTGCTGGCGCTGCACTGGACGAAGAATCGCGAAGCGGGGGCCAACAACCAGGAAACAGTAGGAGAGGGCTGAACCTTGGGCAAGGGGTGAACGATGTCGGGGTGAGCATGAGGCCGCCGGGACCTCCACCCAAGGGGCGGGAAAGCGGTCGGGCCCTACCCAACCTAGTGCTGGCGGCGGCACTGGTGGCGCTGAGTCTGCTGATCATGGCAACGGCACTCAGCGTCTACGCCATTTGGACCGGCAGCACCAGTGTCACGCCCAACGACTTCGCCAGCGATACCCTGGACCCGCCGACGGGATTGACGGCCACCGGTGGTAGCTCCTCCATTGTCCTCAACTGGACGGCGACGGTCGATACCTACGCCTCCGGCCACCGGGTGCTCCGCGGCACCGCCTCAGGCGGGCCGTACACCCAGATCGCCGAAGTGACGCCGCGGACCAACATCACTTACACGGATAGTCCGGCGGTGGGAACGTATTACTACGTGGTGCGTGCGTTCTACCAGAGCTGGGAGAGCGTTAACAGCAACGAGGCCACCGCGGCATCATTCGGCGTACGCTTCGTCAAGACCGTCGGCACCGCAACACAGTCCTCCAGCAGCAACTCCAGCATCACTATCACCGTCCCGGCGGCGGGAGTCGCGGCCGCTGACAGCATCATCGTCTCGGTGACGGCCGGTACTTTCGCCGGCGCGGTGAGCTGCAGCGACACGAAGGGCAACAGCTATGCGGTCGACGCGGACGTCACCGGGGTGGGCCGTCTCTTCGTCTGCTCTGCCCACAACGTCACCGCCCTGGCCAGCGGCGACACCATCACGGCCACCTACCCCAGCCTCAGCGGGGTCACGACGGCCAGCGCTAACGAGTTCTCCGGCGTATCCGCAACCACACCGGCCGACAAGGTCAGCACCGCTGCCGGAAACAACGCCTCGCCCTCATCGGGTTCGACAGCCACTACCACCCAGGCCAATGAGCTGCTGTTCGGCGCGATCGCGCACAACAGCACGCCGACCTTCGCACCCGGCTCCGGGTACAACCTGGCAGGTCAGGTCATCGGGGGATCGGGAAGTGGACAGAAGACCAACAGCCCTGAGTACCGGATCGTTTCCGCGACCGAAAGCTACGCGGCTAACGGCACACTCAGCAGCGGCCAGCAGTGGCAAGCAGCTATCGTGACCTACAAGGCGTCCCCCTGACGGGACAGTGGCCCTTAGACGCTCATCCCTCCGGCGGCAGCAGCTGGTCGCCCAGACTGTTCAGCGCCGCCGCCAGGTTCTCCGCCAGGTCCTTGCGCGACTTCGGCGACAGCCGGTAGCGGGCGCCGACGGCCCGCACCAGGATATCCAGCCCCTTCACCAGCAGCTGCACGTCCTCCGGGTGCTGCTCCACCGCCCGCTTCAGGCGAACCCGCATCAGGGCGATCTCGTCGTCCAGCCCTTCGATCTCCTGCGCCTGCTCGAGGTCCAGACGCTCCGCTTGGTCCAGCGCTCCGCCGAAGAAGTTGCGCGCGGTGACCTGCCTGCCGGTAGGCACGGCGCGCGGGCGCTTAGCGGCGGCGGCCACGGCCTGTCCTGAGCTTGTCGAAGGGGCCGCGGCCTCCGCCCGTACGGGCGCCCGTCGGGGCGCGGGGGCGTCTCTCCCCCTCCTCCAGCCCGGCGAGCACCTCCAGCAGCCCCTCGACGACGTCCGGCGGCAGGGCGGCCGCCGCCTCCGTGACGCCCAGGAGCAGGCACAGCGCGGGCAGCTCCCAGCGCTTCCCCTGGATCGCGACCGCCAGAGTGCTCACAGCCGGGCGTCCTCAGGCCAGTCGAAGGCGAGCAGCCGCCGCAGGATGAGAGCCGACACCAGGCCGGCGCCCGCCAGCGGCAGCGCCCGCACGAGCGCCCAGGGAAGGGTGGCGGGGGGAGAGCCGCCAGGGAGTACCGTGAGCCAGGCCAGGAAGAAGAGGCTCTCCCCCATCGCACCCAGGGAGACCAGCGCCAGGGCGAACACAGCCACCACGCGGGAGGCCGTCTCCTCTCGGCGCCGGCCCAGACGGTAGAGGAAGTAGGCAAGGTTGAAAGCGGCGCAGGCCGCAGTCAGGCCATCCAGGCCCGCCGCAGCGCTCCGCCAGGTGCCGGGCATGGGCGCCTCCCATCATCTGTACTGCGAACGACCGTCTCTGCATGTTGGCAGGCGGATGATAGAACGCCCGTTCGCTTAGCGCCAACGGGGAGGCGTCAGCGGAGCGACGGCAGCGGCGCTAGCCTTCGGGACCCAGGCGTCGGCCGCCCAGCATGTGCAGGTGCAGGTGCGGGATCGTCATCCCGGCGTTCTCGCCCACGTTGAATGCGAGCCGGTAGCCCCGCTCGTCCAGCCCCTGCGCACGCGCGACCTGCGCCGCGGCGGCGAACAGGCGGCCCAGCAGCGGCCCCTGCTCGTCCGTCAGCTCCAGCGCGCTGGCGACGTGCCGCTTCGGGATCACCATGATGTGGACCGGCGCCCGCGGGTGGATATCGCGGATGGAGAAGACGAGATCGTCATCATAGAGCTTATCGACCTGCATCTTGCCCTGGGCCATGTTGCAGAACAGGCAGTCGGCCATGGAGACAACCTCCGCAGCGAACGGGATAGCGAGACTATTCTAAGCCACCGACGCGAGTTCGTCCCCTCGCTTACCTGCCGGCGACGACCGGGATCACTGCGATAGCGAGGAGGAGGAGAGACGCCGCAAGAATAATGATGAACTGCATCATCGTTTGCATAATAGTACGGGCGCCCGACATCTCTGTCAAGCGCCCGTACAAGGGGGTGCGTGCCTGCCTTGCGGCAGGTAATCGCCTGGTCTAGGGGCCACCGAGGAGGGCGAACGGCACCGCGTCCGGCGGCGCGCCGGGGATCTCCACCGGCTCGTTGTAGCCGAAGAAGCGCATCGTCGCGTCGAAGGCCATGGAGCCCGCGCCGAAGGCGAACTCGCCGTTCGCCGCTATCTTGTGCGGCAGCGTCGTGTCCGGGTCCACCCAGACGTCCAGCGTGAGCGGCCCGCTCACGCTCTCCAGCCCGAGGTCGGATGTCGCGCCGAAGGCGTCGCTGAACGCGCCCGCCATGTCGCCGAAGTCCATCGCCGTGTGGTAGTGCTGGAACGTGTCACCGTCCACCGTCTCCTGGCCCATGTCCTGCACATCACCGCCGATGCTCTCGATGAGCTTCTGGTAGTCCACCATGCTGTGGTCCGTCATCAGGTTCTCGAACGTCGATGGGTCCAGACCAAGCTCACTCAGGCCGGCATCGTCCAGCGAGATCTGAACCCAGCCCTGGCCGGGCATGTTCATGAACAGCACCTTGCCCAGCAAGAGCATCTCGAACGTACCCAGGCCCGTCACGTCCATCGTGGCGTGCATCTGGTCCGGCGCCTGGAACGCCATCTCCGAGCTCGCGTTGACCGCGAAGCCACCGGCGTTGATGTTGATCAAGAGCTCCGCCCGGAGCGAATCGACCTCCTGCTCGAACCTTTCTGCCGATGCGTCGAGCACCTCTACCGGGTCCGCGGAGACCAGATCGCCGGAAGTGTCGCCGTCCGGGTAGTAGGTCTTATCGCCGCCGCCGCTCTTGCAGGCGAGGGCGAACAGCATAAGCAGCGACGCCGCGAGTGCCAGGGGAAGGGCCCGAATCAGTATCCGCATATCTCAACCTCAAACCATAGAGGGCATTCTACACTTGATAAGATGGTGCCAGCATTAAAACGTTACGTAATCCGCGCCCGCCGGCGAGACCGCGCTGGACGGATCTAGATAGGAGCAGCCGTGGCCTACGACGAGGAGCTTGCCGAGCGAGTCCGCCGGGCGCTGGCCGGGCGCAAGGGCATCTCAGAGAAGAAGATGTTCGGCGGGATCGCCTTCATGCTGGGCGGCAACATGTTCTGCGGGATCGTGAAGGACCAGCTCATGGTCCGCGTGGGCCCCGAGCGGTACGATGACGCGCTATCCCGGCCCCACGCCCGCCCCATGGACTTCACCGGCCCGCCATGCGGGGCATGGTGTACGTCGGGCCCGAGGGCTACCGGACGGACGACGGTTTGAAGTCGTGGGTGGAACAGGGGTTGGGCTTCGCGGCCTCGCTGCCGGCCAAGAAACCCTCGTCGACCGGCCGTTGAACGGAGATGCGCCCGCGCCACCCTAAACCATCGGAAAATCGAGAAAGTTTCGCCACCCCCCTTGACAACGGGAAGCTATCTTCCTATAATTCGCCCATGAGGAGAAAGCCGGGCCACCTGCTCCCCATCGAACTCACCATCCTAGAAGCCGGCATCCGCCTGCGCATGGAAGGCGTCGCCCACTTCTACGGGTTCTTGATCGCTCGAGAGATCAAGGAGCGCCAGGAGGCGCGTCTCCTCACCGCGCACGGCACGCTCTACAAGGCGCTCGACCGGCTGCAGCGGTTGGGCCTTCTGGAGAGCGAATGGGAGGACCCGCTGGTCGCGGCGCAGGCCAACCGCCCTCGCCGCCGGCTGTACTGGGTCACCGCCGCCGGCGAGGCGGCGCGTGTCCGCGCGAGCGAACCGATGCCGGCGACGGTAGCCAAGCCGCAGAGAGGCCTGGCCCCGTCATGAGCGCTCTCCTCGATATCGCTACGGGGATGACCCGCAGCTGGGTGTCGCTCTACACCAGCGGGCTGCCGCCGGAGTTCCGCGACTCCCGCCGCGCGGAGATTGACTCCGACGTCTGGGAGCAGCAGCGCACCGCCGATCTGCTAAACCAGCCACAGGGGGAGACGTCCCTTCAGCTGCTGGCGCGGCTGGTCCTGGGCATCCCGTCAGACGTAACGTGGCGGCTCGAAACGGGCCGCTCAGCTCGAAGCGAAAGGAGCATATCCATGAACGAAGCATTGTACATGCGCGCCATGGTCGCCGCAGGCGTAGTCCTGGCACTATTTCTGATTCTTAGCGGCGTCGCCTCCATCGCCGACGCCCTTGTCCAGGGGGATTTGGCGAGCGGGCAGGCGGCGTTCGGCGCTATCTCGGTGGTCGCCGGAGCTGCCGTGGGTTCCGGACTACTGACTAGCAGGCGTAATCCGTTGCTCGGTATCGGCCTCGTGGCCGCTGGCGCAATCACGGTCGCGGCCGCCTGGTACTGGATGTTGGTGATCACCGTGCCCATCGGCATTGCCTTGGTCGCCATCACCTACTTCCGCGCTCGCCCGGCGCTGCGGCGCCCGGAGCCCGGGCCCGCGTAGCACCGGCCCTCGCACACAGAAGCCGCCCCGGCAAATGCCGGGGCGGATCTTCTCTGTCATTCTGAGCGCCGACCACGCGCGTTCGGGCGAATCACGGTGGGGTCGCGAAGGAATCTTGGGTGGGGCGGGCAGTCGCCCTCGCAGAGTGTCCCCTAGACCTCCAGCATCTGCGCCACCAGCTCCCGGTGGTGGTCCGCGTCGCCCCACATCAGCTCCATCCACTTCTGCCGACGGAAGTACAGCTGGACCTTGTACTCCTTCGTGAAGCCGATGCCGCCGTGGATCTGCTGGCCGTGGGAGACCACCCGCCGCGAGGCGTCGGAAGTCCAAGCCTTCGCCATCGAGACCATCAGGTCGGCGTCCGGCTCGCCCTCTTGGAGCGACCAGGCCGCCTTGTAGGTGATGAACCGCGAGCCGTCGACGTCGATGACGACGTCGGCCAGCTTGTGCTGGACGGCCTGGAAGGAGCCGATGGGGCGCCCGAACTGGACGCGCTCCTTGGCGTAGTTCAGCGTCACATCGAAGTCCATCTGCGAGAGGCCCACCAGGTAAGCGCAGGCGGCCACCGTGGCGATCTTCTTCGTCTTCTCCACGGTGGGCCAGCCCTTGTCCACCTCGCCCAGGACGCCGGCGGCGGGGACCTTCACGTTCTCGAACTTCACCTCGCACTGCTTGTCCGAGGCGATCGTCTTGAGCGCCTCGAAGCTGATGCCGGGCGACCTGGAGTCCACGAGGAAGAGGGTGATCCCGTCTTCCGGCGTCTTGCCCTGGGAGGTGCGCGCCACGACGACCATCTGGTCCGTGACGTGCGCGTCGGGGACGAATAGCTTCACGCCGTTGAGCACGAAGTCGTTGCCCTGCTTCTTCGCCTCCAGCTGAACGCCGCCAGCGTCCCACTTGGCGGAGGGCTCCGTGAGCGCCAGCGTCATGATCAGCTCGCCGGCGGCGATCTTCGGCAGGAGCTGACTCTTCTGCTCCTCGCTGCCCGCTTCCATCACCGGCACGCCGCCGAGGACGACCGTGGAGATGTACGGCCCCGGCACCAGCGCCCGCCCGAACTCCTCCAGCAGCACCACCAGCTCGCACAGCTTCATGCCGGTGCCGCCGTACTCCTCCGGTATGATGAGCCCCATCCAGCCCTGCTGCGCCATCTTCCGCCACAGGTCCGGCGAGTACCCCTTCTCGTCCTCCTCCATCTCCCGCACGACCGACTCCGGGCACTCCTTCTCCAGGAAGTCGCGCGCGAAGTTCTTCAGTAGATCTTGCTGTTCGTCCAGTCCCAGGTCCATGGGGGCGGTCCTCCTTCTGGTTTCGCTAGATGGCCGGTAGTCTCTCGTGAACGCGTGGGACCTCAATGCCCGACACGCTGCGGGCAGCTAAAGCTACCCGCCTACCGTCTTTCTCCCTTTCCCGTTTCTCGTTTGCTTCCTCATTGCCGCGGCAGCCCCAGCCCGCGCATTGCGATGATGTTGCGCTGGATCTCCGGCGTGCCACCGCCCACGCTCATCCCCGTCTGCCACAGGTACTGCCGCTCGAACTTGCCGCGCAACGGCACGTACTTCGACTGCGGCTCAAGCTGCCCGTACAGCCCCATGATCTCCATGCCCGCCTTCGCCAGCCGCAGCTGCATGTCGGTGTTGAACAGCTTCGCGATGGACGACTCGTAGTTCGGCACCAGGCCGCGCGATTGCATCGACGCCACCCGGTAGGACAGCAGCTGGCCGATCTCCACCTCCAGCGCCGCGTCCGCCAGCCGCACGCGCACCGGCACCTCGTCGATCAGGCGCTTGCCGTTGTGCTTCGTCTCCTGGGCATACCCCACGATCTCCTCAAGCATCCGCCGCCCGCCCACGGCCCCCCCGATCGACGACCGCTCGAAGTCCAGCGTCGTCGCCGCCATGTACCAGCCCTGGTTCTCCTGGCCCAGCAGGCAGTTCTTGGGGATGCGCACGTTCTCGAAGAACATCTCGTTGAAGCCGTGGTTGTCCATCATGTCGATGAGCGGCCGGACGGTGATCCCGGGCGTCTTCATGTCCAGCAGGAAGTAGGAGATCCCCTTGTGCTTGGGCGCCTCCGGGTCCGTGCGGGCCAGCAGGATGCACCAGTCCGCCAGGTGGGCGCCGGAGGTCCAGATCTTCTGGCCGTTGATGATGTAGTCATCGCCGTCGCGGACGGCGCGCGTCTGGAGGGCGGCGAGGTCTGAGCCGGCGTTGGGCTCGGAGAAGCCCTGGCACCACATCGCCTCCGCGGCCGTGATCGCCCCCAGGTGCTTCTGCTTCTGCTCCTCGGTCCCGTACACGATGACCGTCGGCCCGACCCAGCCGACGCCGATGCTGCTGTAGCCGATGGGCGCCTGCTGATACGCCATCTCCTCGTTGAAGATGAGCTGCTGGATGACGCTCAGCCCCAGGCCGCCGTAATCGACCGGCCAGTGGGGCGCCACCCAGCGCTTCGCCGCCAGCTTCTTCGCGAAACCGCGGTAGATGTTCCACGTCTCAGGATCGCGGTCCCGCGTGAAGCGGTCTCCGCTCCAGTCCTTCGGCAGGTTCTCCCGGAGCCAGTCGCGGACCTCCTGGCGGAAGGCCTCTTCTTCGGGCGTGAGGCGAAAGTCCATGTGAGCGCCGTCACGATACCATGACGCGTACGTTAGGTGCAAGCGGAGTGGCACCGCTTCCAGGCCGTCCGCGCCCGCCTGGACCCCGCACCTATGAGCGCGTGGGGGGGGGGCAGCGCCAATCAGTGAAATGTTCAGTGTGGCTAACCAAATTGACAAGTTCCACTTACACTATCACAATTCAACTGTGAGACTGGAGGAACGCAATCCTCCTCTTCCATTGCCGACCTGTCGTTACCCGCCGCGTAACACACCGCCGGGGCACGTTGTTGAATGAATGTCCGTTGTGACTGCCATACCGCAATCGGCTGCGACCCCGGTGCTCTTCGCGTAACAGCGTGCGCGCGCCCCGCATCTTGATTGGTGCAGCGACTAACTACACGGAGACAAGCGGGGTCGGCATGAAGCGAGTAAGGAAGACAGACTAGCGTGGTTTCATCACAGCACTTCGACGAGTTCGTAGCTGATCACCTGCGTGCTGCTG
>JAUYGU010000086.1 GCA_030690405.1 Dehalococcoidia bacterium
GAAGGGTCGAAGGCGTCCAGGTCGAACGTGATGTACACGGTGTCGCTCAGCTGGTCGGCTATCGACTCGGCGCCGGCGGAGCGGAACTCCTGTGGGCTGTAGAACGGCAGCCCGCGCTCGCGGATGAAGTCGTGCTCCTCGCGCTCGGCGCTGCGCAGCCCGACCTGCACCACCGGCGCGTGCTGGAGCGCCCGCCGCAGCGTGCAGGCGTGGCTGTAGGGCGAGTCCATGTAGCTGTCGCGCAGGTCGGCGTGGGCGTCGAAGGCGAGGACGCTGAGGCCGGGCATCCGCTTCGCGTGGGCGCGCACGGCGCCCACCGCCACCGTGTGCTCGCCGCCCAGGGTGACGACGAGCTTGCCGCCGTCGAGCAGTTCTCCCACCACCTCCTCGATGCGGTCCACCATCGCCTGCGGCCCGCCGGCGTGGAACGCCATCTCCGGCAGGGTGTGGATGCCCACCCGGTACGGCTCGCTGCCGATGCCGATGTCGTACAGCTCCATGTTGCCGGAGGCCTCGATGATGGCGGCCGGGCCCTCGCGGGAGCCGACCCAGCCGCTGGCGGTGGAGTCGTAGGGCACGGGGAGGACGACGACGCGGGCGCGCTCGTAGCCGGAGTACTCCGCGGGGAGGGCGGCGAAGCCGCGAGGCCAGAAGCGCTCGTCAGTCATGGGGTGCGCCCCTAGCGAGGAGGGCGTTCGGCGGGGACGGTGCGGCCTTCGGCCTTCGCGTAGTCCCAGTCGAGCGCCGGCAGCTTGCGCGCCTTGATGACGTCCGCCTTCTCCGCCAGGGCGCTGACGATGATGGGCATGCCGATGGTGGCGTCCACGTTGGCGGTGACGAAGCTGGCGTCGGGGGCGATCTTGCGCCAGGACTGCGCCTCCTCGAAGGTGCAGCCGGAGAGGCCGCCCCACTGCGGCTCGTCGGTCGTCACCTGGATGCCGTAGCTGTGACCGGGGCGCTCCCGCTGGAACAGGTAGGCGGCGACGCCCGCCTGCTGGATGAAGTTCTTGGGCGTGCCGCCGCCTACGTAGACGACGCCGGTCTTGTTCGACGTGAGGGCGATGTGCGCCGTCTCCAGCACGTCGCCGATGATATCGAACATCACCCGCTTGCCGGTGCGGACGCGGCCCTCGGCCACGGCGAGGCCGTGGACGCTATCGCCGAAGGCGGGGCAGTAGATGGGCACGCCGTGTTTGGCGGCGGCGGTCAGTATCCCCTCCTGCTTGGCGAGCGGGGTAAGCGCCTTGCCCAGGAGGTGGAAGTACTCCCGCGTGGAGTAGGGCCTGCCCTCGTCCAGGGTGAGCGAGAACTCCGTGACGAAGCGCTCGCCGATGGAGAACTCGTGCTCAGGGGCAAGGGTGTCGTAGAAGCGGTAGATGCGCAGGTTGGCCAGGTGGACGTCCTCGCCGGAATCTCCGCCCACCGGCGACTGGAAGTGCAGGTGGCCCAGCGTCTCGTAGACGTCGTGATAGAGGTTGGCGCCGGTGCTCACCAGCACGTCGATGAGCCGGTTCTCGATCAGGTAGACGATGAGCGGCCGCATGCCGGCGGGGACCATCGCCCCGGCCAGGCCCATGAAGAGCGTCGCCTCGTCGCGGAGCGCCTCCTCCCAGATGGCGGCGGCCTGGCCCAGGTTGCGCCCCTGAAAGGCGGTGGCGGCCAGCCGGCGGGCGATCTCGGACGCGGAGGCCGAGCCCGTGATCGGGAATGGGGTCACCTCTCCGGGGTGACCGTTCTCCATGTCAGGCCCTACCCGGGGAAACGGCCGCTTCGGGCGCCTCCAGGCCACGCACCAGGACGTTGACCTGTATGTCGCGCAGGCTGAAGCGGCGCTTGAGGTCATCGACGACGTGGGCGGGATCGAAGTCCTTGCAGGAGAAGATGTCCGCCCAGATCAGGCAGCGTTCGGGGAAGGTGTGTAAGGAGATGTGGCTCTCGGCTATCATGACGTAGCCCGAGACGCCCCAGTCCTCCGGGTTCGTACCTTTATAGCGGACGACGGTCGGCGGCGCGATCTTGGTCATACCCATCGCTTCCGGGTAGAGGTCTAAGATCGCGCGGACGACATTCTCATCCGCAAGCTGGTCAGGATCACCCCCGAATCCGTCGACGATGACGTGCATCGCGATCCCTCCTTCGGGCTCAGGTTGAGCCCCTTTACGCTATGAAAGCCCTCCGCCGCACCGGGGTCCGGTACGTGGGGGCCACGGAAGGACGCGCCTATTCAGTTTTTAAGCGCAAGGCGCATGATAGCACAGGGGCGGGGGGTACGCAATGAGGGGGTGGCCTAGCGCCGCGCGGGCTCGGCGGCCCGCGGTGCGCCGAGGAGCAGCGCCTCCAGCACCAGCCGTGGCTGGGCGTTCTCCTGGAGGTTGTGTCCGGCCTCGCCCACGGCCTGCACGAACTCCGCGACGCTGGCGCTGCGGTGCCGGGCGGCGTCCTCGCGCAGCTCGGCGAGCCGGTCCACGTTGGCGACGCCGTCCTCGGCGCCGGCTCGCATCAGGAGGACGTCGCGCCACCAGTCGCGCCAGGCCTCCAGCGCCGCGAACAGCGCCTCCGGCCTGCGCTTAAAGTCAGGCGCCAGCCGCTCCGCGAGATCCAGCCGCTGCGCCACGGTCATCGAGGCGAGCGCCCGCGCCTGCGAGAGCAGCTCTCGCCGCCGCTCCAGCAGCGAGGCGTCGTCCGCGGCCTCCAGCGCCCAGCCGATCCGTCCCCGGGACAGGCGGGCGAGTAGGCGGGCCTGCTCCGCCTCGACGCCGTTCGCCGCGAGCGCGGCCTCCACCTCCGCCACGGCGGGGAGGCGCAGCTCCAGCCGCCGGCAGCGGGAGCGGATCGTGGGCAGGAGGTGGGACTCATCGGCCGTAACGAGGGCGAAGACGACCTGCGGCGGCGGCTCCTCGAGCGTCTTCAGGAAGGCGTTCTGCGCCGCCGCGTTCATCTCCTCCGCCGGGTCGATGATGACGAAGCGGCAGCGCCCCTCGAACGGCTTCAGCGCCGCGGAGCGCTCCACCTCCCGAATCTGCGAGACGTGGATCCCCTTCTGCGAGCCCTCCTCGCCCTCCTCCACCGTGACGGTTTGCACGTCGGCGTGGATGCCGCCGGCGATGCGGCGGCAGGGGGCGCACTCGCCGCATGGCGGCTCGGCACCCTCGCAGTTGAGGGCCTGCGCCAGCTTCAGGGCCAGCGCGCGCTTGCCCACGCGCTCCGGGCCGACGAACAGGTAGGCGTGGGCGACACGGCCCTCGCGCAGGGCGCGCTCAAGGGCGGCGACGGCGCGCTCCTGGCCGGCCAGGCCCCACACCTAAGCGTCTCCCTGGGAAGGAGGTAGAAGGAAGCAGGAAGGAGATGCCGCCACCCGATCGCTTTTCACCTTCCTTCTTCCCTCTTCCACCTTCTTTCGTCCTCACTCCAGCGGCCATACGTCCGACCGGATGAGATCGTGGTACCTCTCGCGGCGGCGGATGAGCTTCGCCTCGCCGTCGCGCACCAGCACGACCGCCGGGCGCAGCGAGGCGTTGTAGTTGCTCGCCATCGGCAGGGCGTAAGCCCCCGCCGTCGCCATCGCCAGGATGTCGCCCGCCGCCAGCGGCGCCAGCTCGGCGTCGCGCATCAGGATGTCGCCCGACTCGCAGTAGCGGCCGGCGACCGTCACCGTCTCGCGCCGTGTCTCCAGCGGCTTGTTCGCCACCAGCGCCGAGTACTGCGAGCCGTAGAGCGGCGGCCGGATGTTGTCCGCCATGCCGCCGTCCACGGAGACGAAGCGGCGCAGGCCCGGCACCTCCTTCGACGAGCCCACCGTGTACAGCGCCACCGCCGCCCTCGCGACGATCGCGCGGCCGGGCTCGATGATCAGCTTCGGCAGCGGCAGCCCGTGCTCGCGGCAGCCCTCCGTCACGGCGGCGGTAACCGCCTCCGCGTAGTCGGCCACGGACGGCGGCGGCTTGTCCTCGACGTACTGGACGGCGAAGCCGCCGCCCGGGCTGAACTCCTCCAGCCGCAGCCCGTGCTTCTGGGCCATCTCCGCCGCGAACCCCAGCATCACCTCGACGGCCTCCCTGTACGGCCCTATCTCGAACACCGGTGAGCCCAGGTGCGCGTGCAGCCCCTTCACGTCCAGGCCGGGCATCTCCAGCGCCTGGCGCACCGCCGCCTCCGCCTGGCCGGTCGGCAGCGGGATGCCGAACTTGCTGTCCAGCGTCCCGGTCGTGGTGTGGGCGTGCGTGTGCGGGTCGACGCCGGGCGAGAGCCTCAGCAGGACCGGCTGAGGTACGCCGGCGGCCTGGGCGAGGCCGTTCAGCATGTGCATCTCGTGGAAGTTGTCGATGACTACGCGGCCGACGCCGTAGGCCAAGGCCTCCTTCAGCTCGGACTCCAGCTTGTTGTTGCCGTGGAAGTAGATGCGCTCCGGCGGGAAGCCGACCGAGGCGGCGATCGCCAGCTCGCCGCCGGAGACGACGTCCAGCGCCATCCCCTCCTCGGCGACGATGGCGGCCAGGGCGCGCCCCAGGTAGGCCTTGGCGGCGTAGGCCACCACCGTGTCCGGATAGCGGGCACGGAACTGCGACTGGAACTCGCGGCAGCGCTCGCGCAGCGTCTCTTCGTCGAACACGTAGAGGGGGGTGCCGAACTCGCGCGCCAGCGCCACGGCGTCGCAGCCGCCCAGCGACAGGTGGCCGGCCTCGTTGACGGCGGCGGTAAGGGGCAGGATTTCGGCGAAAGGGATACGTGTCTTCTGCGCCAAGGGTCTCCCTTCGGAGGTACGAGGCGATTATAGCGCGCTCGATGGTCCAGTCGTAGGGCAGGGCCCCGCCCTGCCCTACCGAGGCTGGGGCCTCGGCCTACAGAGCCCAAGGTGTACGAAGCGATTATACACGGCGGCCGGCCGGCGTCCGACCATAGCGTGTCGCGCCCTCGCGAGGCAGGGCGCAGCATGCTGCGCCCCTACGGTTCGACTACCCCACGGGCCGCCACTCGCCCGGGCCGGCGGGCTCAACGTGGCCCTCGGCCTGCAGCTTCGCCAGGTGCGCCTCGATCTGGCGCAGCGCCATCGGGAGGATGCGCCGGTCAAGCTCCGGATAGATCTCGCCCAGCATCGACCGCGGCGTCGTCTTGCCGGCGGCGAGCAGGCTCAGCACCTGCTCCTCCCGCTCGTGGCGGTGGTCGATCAGCTCCTGCAGCTTGCGCGCGACGTCTTCCACCGGACGCCCGTGGCCGGGGAACATGACCGAAGCATCGAGCGCCTTCAGCCGCTCAAGCGACTGGAGGTAGAGCGCCATGTCACCGTAGGGCGGCGGCGAGATGGCCACGGTGCCCAGCCCCAGGGCGGTGTCGCCGGTGAACAGCGCCCGCACGGCGCGGATGTAGACGCATATGGAGCCCAGCGTGTGGCCAGGGGTGTGCAGGATCTCCAGGGAGAGGCCGCCCACGCCGAGCACGGCGCCGTCGGTGACGGGCAGGTCCGGCACGGCCTCCGCCGCCTGCTGACGGAACCGCTGTACCTGCTCCAGGATCGCCTGCTGGTCGGGCGGGACGTCCAGGTCCTGGGGGGCGTCGCCCTGCCAGTCGAGCAGGAAGCGCTCCTCCTGCGGGTGCATGACGACCTGGGCGCCGGTGGCCTGCCGCAGCCGGTGGGCGCCGCTCGTGTGATCGAAGTGGTGGTGCGTGAGGATGATGTAGCGCACCTTCACGTCCGGCCGCTCCCGCAGGTACTCCAGCCGTGCCCGCAGGGACTGCTCGTCCCCGAAGCCGCTGTCGATGAGCGCGCCTTCGCCGCCGTCGGTCACCAGGAAGACGTTCGGCTCCTGCGGGCCTGTGTAGAACGCCGGCGGAGCCTCGATGGCCTGAATCCGCGCGGTTATCTCCACGGTGGACGCTCCGGAGGATGGGATATGGACCCTTCGGCTGCGCTCAGGGCAGGGATTGGAGGCTGGAGAGCGCAGGCCCGCCGGATGAATTCGGCGGCTCCGCAACTCGCAGGCGCGCATTTCAACGCGCGGTACCGGTTAGCCATTCGCAAACTCCTCGCGCAGGACGCCCATCGCCAGCATGTCCAGCGGCCGGCCGTAGCGCAAGCGGTGGCCTCGCAGCAGGGCCTCGTGCAGGAAGCCGCACTTCTCGTAGCAGCGGATGCCGCGGGCGTTGTCGGCGTCAGTGATCAGCCAGACGCGCCTCAGCCCCAGCTCTCCGAAGGCGTGGCGCAGGACGCACCGGATGGCGTCCGTGCCGTAGCCGCGGCCCCAGCAACCCTTCTCGCCGATGGCGATTCCCAGCTCCGCGCGGCCGTGGGCCGTATCGATCTCGAGCAGGCGTACATCTCCGATGGGCCGGCGTTCGGCCTCTATGCACCACACCAGGGTCCCGGGATCGCGGCGCATCCCTTCGACCCTCGCCCGCTCCAACTCCAGGGTCGAGGGTGGCCGCTCCGAGCGGTGCAGCCAGTGGCGCACCTCCGGGTCGTTGATCCAGCGGACGTACAGCGGCAGGTCGCGGTCCTCCACCGGGCGCAGCCGCACGGTCGCTGCTTCCAGGACGGCCTCAGCGACCATCTGAACCCCCGCGCGCTCCCCGCTCCCACTCCTCGCGCAGGACGGCCATGATCACGCCGTTGACGGGCTCGCCGCGGCGCAGACGGTGACCGCGCAGCAGCCCCTCCCGCAGGAAGCCGCACTTCTCGTAGCAGCGGATGCCGCGGGCGTTGTCCTCATCGGTCCCCAGGGCGATGCGACGCAGGCCCAACTCGGTGAAGGCGTAGCGCAGCACCTGTCTTATGGCCTCGGTGCCGTAGCCTCGACCCCAGAAGTCCTTCTCGCCGATGGCGATGCCTAGCGTGGCGCGGCCGTGGGTCTCCTCGATGGCGTGCAGGCCCAGGTTGCCGATCGGCTGCCCGTCCTCCGTCTCGATGCACCAGACGAGGCGCCACGGGTCGGCGCGCATCTCGTCGTACCACTCCTGCTCGGATTCCAGGGAGAACTCCGGCCCGTCCGCCATCGAAAGCCAGTAGCGAACGTCGGGGTCGTTGAGCCAGCGGACGAAGAGGGGCAGGTCCGGCTCCTCGACTGGACGGAGGCGCACTCGTTCTCCGTGCAGGATGCTCTCGGATATCAAAGCGGGCTCATGGTATCATAAGCAGCCGAACCCGCCTACCGGCGGCGGAGGAGGCGCCCGTTGCAGCTGTACGAGGACGGCTCGCTGAGCCTGACCGCGGTCGGCCCGCTGGGGCCGTTCGCCAACAACGCCTACGTTATCGGCGACCGTGGCGCCGGCGAGGCGATCGTCGTCGACATGCCCGCGCAGAGCGAGCGGACGCTGGAGGCCGCGCGCGGCCTGCGCGTAGTCGCGATCCTGCTGACGCATACGCTCCCGGACCACTGGGCGGAGTACGACCGGGTGAAGGCGGCCACCGGCGCGCCCGTGTACTGCCACCCGGCGGAACAGCTGATGCCCGCGGAGAAGGTCGACCGTCCCCTGGCGGACGGCGACCGACTCGCCGCCGGCGGGAAC
>JAUYGU010000092.1 GCA_030690405.1 Dehalococcoidia bacterium
GGGCTCTACGGCGCCGACATCGAGCACTGGCTCCAGTGGGGCGCCGCCGAGATGCAGGGCAAGACCGGCGAGTACCTCGACAAGTGGGTTTACGGCGTCGCCTCCCACCAGGAGATGCTGGACACGCTTGTCGGAGAGGCCAAGCTGGAGCAGATGCGCCAGGCGGAGACTGTCCGGGAGGGCTATTACGAATGAGCGATCAGCTGAGCTTCACGGACATCGAGGCCAACATCTGCACCATCGCCAACCTGATCGAGGAGGACAAGCTGTACTTCGCGCAGATGGCCGGTGCCCCCCTGATGGCGATCCTCCTTGCCAAGCACTCCCGGACGCCTAACGTCGGCTACGTCGTGGAGGAGGGCGCCGTGGCGCCCAGCCCCAGCTTTCCCTTGCCCCGGATGATGCTCGGCGCCAGCCGCTCCCACTACCGCGCGGTCGCCTGGTACGGCATGAACATCGTCGACGCGCACGCTGCGCTGGGGTTCATGGACTACGGCCTGCTGGCCTGCCTCCAGGTGGACCGGTTCGGAAACTTCAACTCCACGCACATCGGCGGCACCTACGAGCAGCCGGAGCGCCGCTTCGGCGGGGCCGGCGGCGCCAACGAGATCGCCTCCCAGTGCTGGCGGACGCTCCTGATGACCAAGCTGGAGAGGCGCAAGTTCGTCAACAAGCTGGACTTCATGTCCTCGCCCGGCTACCTTGACGGCAGCCCGGGTGCACGCGAGCGGGCAGGCCTCCCCGCCAACACCGGCCCCTACAAGGTCATCACCCAGGAGGCGATGTTCGGCTTCGACGAGGAGACGCGCCAGATGCGGCTCATCGCCACGATGCCCTGGACCACGGCGGACGAGGTGCTGGCCAAGATGGAGTTCGAGCCCCTCATCGCCGGCAAGATCGAGCGCATGGAGCCGCCCACCGAGGAGCAGCTCGAGACCATCCGCACGCTTCTCGACCCCGGCGGCCTGGCGGTGAGCCGGGGCGAGTGGATCACGATCGACTGCGCGACTGGGCAGCGCGCGGCCTGAGCACGCGAGGAGGCTGAAGATGCAGGAAGCGCCCGCCGAACGAAAGCAAGTCCCGATGAAAGGCGCCCGGCTTCGCCTGGGCGATTCGCCGGCGCTGATGGGAAGTCGCTGCCCGCAGTGCGGCGAGCACTTCTACCCGCCGCGCTACGTCTGCCTCAACTGTTACCACGAAGGGCTGGAGGAGGTGGCGCTCTCCACCCGCGGCGAGCTCTGGACCTTCACCATCGCCCGGGCGGCGCTCCCCGGCACGCTGATGACGCCCCCCTACGTCATCGCCCAGGTGCGGCTACCGGAGGGGGTTAGCGTGGCCACCGTCCTCACGGACATCGACCCGGAGGCCGCCCGCATCGGCATGCCGCTGGAGTTGGTCGTGGAGAAGGCGCTCGTGGACAGCGAGGGCAACGACGTCATGACGTTCAAGTTCCGTCCGGCGAAGGACGCATCCTGAGCCTGTCGAAGGGCCTGAGCTTGTCGAAGGAGGCGTGACTATGGGTGAGCGAGTAGTCATACTGGGCGTCGGCCTGCACCCGTTCGGGCGGCACCCGGAGAAGACCGTCGGCGAGATGGCGCGGGTGGCCGCGCTTGCCGCTCTGAAGGATGCCGGCGTGGCGTTCAAGGACATCCAGGCCGGCTTCTGCGGCCACGTCGTCCAGGGTGTCGGCACCGGCCTCCGCACCTTCGGCGAGGTGGGGCTGACCGGCATCCCGATCACCAACGTCGAGCTGGCCTGCGCCAGCAGCTCCCGCGCCTCCATGCTCGCCGCGGACGCTATCTCCGGCGGCATCTACGACCTCGCGATGGTAATCGGTGTCGAGAAGATGGAGCGCGGGCTTTTGAGCGGCGTCGGCGGCGCCGAGGGTGGCTACCAGTCGAAGATGGGGATCAACCTCATGCCCGCACTCTACGCCATGATGGCCCAGCGTCACATGCACCTCTACGGCACCAAGCATGAGCACTTCGCCCAGGTGTCCGTGAAGTCCCACCGCAACGGCGCTCTCAACCCCAACGCCCAGTACCAGAAGGCGCTCACTCTGGAGGACGTCCTCAACTCCCGCATGATCGCCGACCCGATCACCCTCTACGAGTGCTCACCGACCACGGACGGGGCGTCGGCCGTGATTCTCGCCTCCGAGAAGAAGGCGAAGCAGTACACGAACAGCCCGGTCTACATGGACACCTGGGAGGGCGGCACGCCTCAGTACGTCCGCGGCGAGTCCGACTTCCTGGAGGGCCCGAACACCCTGCTGGCGAACCGCGTCTACGAGCGGGCCGGCATCGGGCCGGAGGACGTCGACGTCGCGCAGGTCCACGACGCCTTCAGCCCCGGCGAAGTCTTCCTGGCGGAGGAGCTGGGCTTCTGCCCGCACGGTGAGGGCGGCCCCTTCATCTGGGAGGGTAACACCGAGATCGGCGGCCGCATCCCGATAAACACCGACGGCGGCCTGCTCTCGCGTGGCCACCCGATCGGCGCCACCGGCGGCGCCATGATCACGGAGCTGACGCTGCAGCTCCGCGGTCAGGCCGGTCAGCGCCAGGTCAAGGGTGCGAAGACGGCGCTGATGCACAACGCCGGCATCGGCGGCGTCAACGTCGTCGCCTTCAAGGTGTAGGTCGGGGTCTTCAGTCCCCGACGGCGCTGCGGGGGTCTGAAGACCCCCGCCTACCGCTAGCGGCCCTGGAACTGCGCCGGGCGCTTCTCCAGGAAGGAGCGCACGCCCTCCCGGAAGTCCTCTGTCTGGAACAGCGGCAGGAGCTGCAGGAAGACGTGGTGCACATTCGCCTCGAACGA
>JAUYGU010000111.1 GCA_030690405.1 Dehalococcoidia bacterium
CCCTGGAGCAACCGCGATTGTAGCACGGGCCTATAGGGGCGTCAACGCGATGTGCTGGCCGCATTAAGAGAGCGAGCCGGCTGCTGACCGCTCAGCCGGCTCGCTCTGTGCGTTCGCGGTGCGGGAGGGGGTGCTGACCGCTCCGCTTACTTCGAGCGTTAGGTTAGCGCCGCGCCGGTGGGGGTGGGTTAAAGGCGGGTTAGACGGAAGTAGGAGTTCGGTAAGAAAGAGCGGTTGCCACATCCGTTGACCCTCCACCTATCGCCCTGCTAGAATCGACCCGAAGTTGACGCGCACGTAAAGTTTGCCCGCCCGCGGGCAGGCAGGGTCGAGGGCCACCGGCCCTCGCTTCGCGTCAGTAAGGAGGACGATGGCCGGACAGACCACGCGGGCCCCAGCCATGCGCAAGGCAGCCTCCCGCGCGAAGGCGCGCGGCGGCCTCGATCTCCTGCTCCACCCCCGTTCGGTCGCCGTCGCCGGCGCGTCCCCGCCCCAGCCCGGCTTCGGCGGCGTCGGCGCCGGCTTCGTCATCGCCCTCGAGGAGATCGGCTGCCCCGCCGTCTACCCGGTCAACCCCAGCCACCAGGAGATCGAGGGGCTGAGGTGCTACGCGAGCCTCCTCGACATCGAAGGCCCCGTCGACCACGTGATCTCCAGCGTCCCCGCACGCGTCGTCGCCTCCCTCGTCGACGACTGCATCGCCAAGGGCGTTCGCTCCATCCACTTCTTCACCGCCGGCTTCAGCGAGACCGGCGAGGAGGAGCTGGCGGAGCTGGAGGCGCAGGTCGTCCGGCGCGCGGTGGACGCCGGCATCCGCGTCATCGGCCCCAACTGCATGGGGCTCTACGTCCCCGCCTCGCACCTCTCCTTCATGCCCGGCTTCCCCGCGGAGCCCGGCAACGTCGCCTTCGTCTCCCAGAGCGGGGGCAACGCCGCCGACATGGTCTTCACGGCAGCGGCCCGCGGAGTCCGCTTCTCGAAGGTCGTCAGCTACGGCAACGCCGCCGACATCGATGAGAGCGAGCTGCTGGACTACCTGGCCGGCGACCCCGAGAGCGAGATCATCTGCGCCTACATCGAGGGCGTGAAGGACGGCCGCCGCTTCCTCCAGGCGATGCGCAAGGCAGCGGCCGCCAAGCCCGTGATCGTCCTCAAGGGCGGGCGCACGGAGGCCGGCACCCGCGCCGTGCACTCGCACACCGGCTCGCTCGCCGGCTCCATGCGCGTGTTCGACGCCCTGCTTCGGCAGGTCAGCGCGGTGCGGGCCGACAGCGTGCAGGAGATGGTGGACCTGGCGGTGGCGTTCCGCTGCAGCGGCCTGGCGGAGAGCGGCCCCGGTGCCTTCACCGGGCCGGGCGTCGCCGTCGTGGGCGGCGGCGGCGGCTTCAGCGTCTTCGCCGCCGACGAGCTGGACGAGGCCGGCCTGAGCTGCCCCGTCCTCCCGGAGGCGACCCAGAAGGCGCTGCGGGAGTTCCACCCCGTGGCCGGCACCAGCGTCCGCAACCCCGTGGACACCATCATCATCTTCGACCCCGCGAAGCTGCGCGAGACCGTGGGCATCATCGGCGCGGCGGAGAACATCGACGCCGTGATGTTCCACCTCAGCTTCAGCTTCGGCGGCTGGCGGCGCTCCGCCTCCTGGTTCGACCCCAACACCTACCGCGAGCGTGCCGTCGAGGCGCTGGTGGGGGCACGCGACGCCTGCGGCAAGCCCATCGTGGTCGTCCTCCGGCCGCCGCTGGACGTACAGGCGATGGCGCAGTCGATGGCGTTCCAGGAGATGTGCTGGGGGGAGCACATCCCGGTGTTCCCCACCATCCCCCGCGCCGCCAGCGCCTTCGCGAAGCTCCTCCGCTGGCGCCAAAACCGCAAGCCGTAGGGGCGACCCCCTGTGGTCGCCCACCTGGCTCACGCCAACCGCTCGCCTTGTCGCCGGAGGCGACTCGCCTGTCGCACAGGGCGACTCGCAGAGGCGAGGGCGAGAGCCCGCCGAAGGACCGTGCAGCGTATCGGCCCCGTAGGGGCGACCCCCTGTGGTCGCCCACTGCACGCGCCCCCTACCTCCGCCCGAACTGCCGCGCCAGCGTCTCGGCGCTCATGTGGATCATCGTCGGGCGGCCGTGGGGGCAGGTATGCGGCGCCTCCGACGCCTCCAGCAGGCTGACCAGCTCCCGCATCTCCTCCGAGCTCAGCGTCTGGCCGGCGCGGATCGCGCCGTGGCAGGCCAGCGACATCGCCACCCGGTCGCGGCGGTCGCCCTCGCCCTCCTCCAGCATCAGGTCCAGGAACGAGGCCACCGCCTGCCGCGGGTCTGACGCCGCCAGCGGCGCCGGCAGCGCCCGCACCAGGTAAGAACCCTCGCCGAACGGCTCCACCTGGAAGCCGTGCTCCCGCAACAACTCCTCATGCTCTGCCAGCAGCGTCCGCTGCGGCGGCGAAAGCTCCAGCGTCACCGGCTCCAGCAGCGCCTGCGCATCGGGCCGCTGCTCCAGTCGCTGCCGGCAGAACCGCTCGTAGAGGACGCGCTCGTGCGCCGCGTGCTGGTCGATCATGTACATGCCGTCCGGTCCCTCGGCGATCACGTACGTGCTCCCGAACTGGCCGATCACCCGCAGCGCCGGCAGGGCGGCGGCCGGCGTCGCCGCGACAGCCGTCTCTTCGGCCGCGATCCCTGACTCGCGGCGCTCCAGCGACCGCGCGTGCTCCCACAACGGTGGCATCGAGGGCTGCACCGCCAGCTCCAGCCCTCCCACCGACGCGGCCACGGGCACGGGCGCCGATTCGAGCAGGGCGGTCCGCACCGCGCGCTGCACCGCCCCGAACGCCGCCGACTCGTCGCGGAAGCGCACCTCCGCCTTCGCCGGGTGGACGTTCACGTCCACATCCTCGAACGGCAGCCGCAGGTGGAGCACCACGATCGGGTAGCGGCCGACCATGAGCAGGCCGCGGTACGCCTCCTCTACGGCGTAGGCCAGCCGCCGGCTCTGAACCCAGCGCCCGTTCACGAACAGGCTCACGTAGCCGCGACCGGCGCGGCTGACGTGCGGCGTAGCCACGAGCCCATCGACGGCGATCGGTCCCTCCCCCGGAGCGACCGGCAGCATCGCCGACGCCACGTCGGTGCCGTACACGGCGGCGATCGCGTCGCGGAGATCGCCGTTGCCGTCCGTCAGCAGCGCCGAGCGTCCATCGAGCGTCAGCGAGAAGCGCACGGCCGGGCGGGCGAGCGCGTAGTGGCTCACGACCGAGGCGATCTGGTTCGCCTCCGACAACGGCGAGCGAAGGAACTTGCGACGCGCCGGCTGCCGCACGAATAGCTCGCGCACGGTCACCGTCGTGCCGGCTGGAGCGCCCCGCTCGCCGCGCTCCAACACCACGCCGCCCTCGAGGCGTACATAGGCCGCCGCCTGCGCCCCGGGCGGCCGCGACGCCATCTCCACCTCGCTTACGGCGGCTATCGCCGGAAGCGCCTCGCCCCGGAAGCCCAGCGTCTCGATGCGCAGGAGCTCTTCATCGGCTAGCTTGCTCGTAGCGTGGCGCGCGAACGCCACCTCCAGCTCCTCGGCGGCCAGGCCGCAGCCGTCGTCGGAGACGCGGATGCTCTCCAGGCCGCCCGCCGTCACTTCCACGCTCACCGCCCTCGCCCCGGCGTCCAGGGCGTTCTCCACCAGCTCCTTGACCACGGAGGCGGGCCGCTCCACCACCTCGCCGGCGGCGATCCTGGCGGCGACTTCCGGGCTGAGCACGCGGATGGTCAAGATGGCTCCTTGTCGGCGATTCTAGCACGCCCGTTCCGGCGGGGGAAGACGCCGGCTGCGACTAGGGCTGACCGGCCTGGCGCGCCCGCTCGGCAAGCTCGTACAGCCGCGTCAGCGCCTGCAGCGGCGTCATGGAGTCGACGTCCGTCTCCGCAAGCTCCCGCAGGAGGGCGCTGTTGGCGGCGAACAGCGGCAGCTGCGGCGACTCCTCCCTCCGTCCTCGCGCGGGCCTCGACGTGTCCCGCCGCGACGCCTCCAGCTCCTCGAGAAGCTCCTGCGCCCGCAGCACAACGGGCTTCGGCAGGCCCGCCAGTTGCGCCACCTGAACGCCGTAGGAGCGGTCGGCGCCGCCGGGCAGGATCCGGTGCAGGAACACGATCCCGCCCGCATGCTCGGACACCGCCACGTTGTAGTTGCGTACCCGCGGCAGCAGCGACTCCAGCTCCACCAGCTCGTGGTAGTGCGTCGCGAACAGCGTCCGCGCCGCCAGCTCCGCGCGGCTGTGCAGAAACTCCACAACCGCCCGCGCGATCGCCATGCCGTCGTAGGTGCTCGTGCCGCGGCCTATCTCATCGAACAGCAGCAGCGACCTGCGCGTCGCGCTGTGCAGGATAGCCGCTGTCTCCAGCATCTCCACCATGAACGTCGAATGCCCGGCCGCGATGTCGTCCGTCGCGCCCACGCGGCTGAAGATGCGGTCGGCAACGCCGATCCGCGCCTCGGCCGCCGGCACGAACGACCCGATCTGCGCCAGCAGGACGATGAGCGCGACCTGGCGCAGGTAGGTGGACTTGCCGGCCATGTTCGGGCCCGTGAGGATCGTGATCTGGGCATCGCTCGCCGCCAAATAGGCGTCGTTCGGCACGAATCCGTCCGAAAGCGAGCGCTCCACCACCGGGTGCCGCCCGTCCCGTATCGCGATGACGTCGCTCTCATCGACAGTGGGGCGCACGTAGCGGCGGCGCACTGCGGCCTCGGCCAGGCCGCAGAAGACGTCCACCAGCGACACCGCCGCCGCCGTCTCCCGAACGCGCTCGCCGCCGGCCGCGACCTGAGCGCAGACCTGGCGGAACAGCGTCTCCTCCAGCTCCTGCTGGCGCTCGCGGGCGTGCAGGATGCGGAACTCGTAGTCCTGGAGCTCCGCCGTGGTGAACCGCTCGCCGCCAACCAGCGTCTGCCGCCGCTGGTAGTCGGCGGGGGCCGCCTTCATGTTCGCCTTCGACACCTCGATGTAGAAGCCGAAGACCTTGTTGTAGCCCACCTTCAGCGTCTTGATGCCGGTGCGCTCGCGCTCGCGGCGCTCCAGGTCGGCCAGGAACTGCCGCGCGTCCCGCGCCGTCGCGCGCAGCGTGTCCAGCTCCTCCGAGAAGCCGGGCCGGATGACGGCCTCGCCCGCCGGCTCGTCCGCGATCGCCCCGGCGATGAGCTCCACGGTCTCGCGACAGGGGTGCAGATTCGCGACCAGCTCCTCGTGGGCCCGCCGCTTTCCATCGGCGGAGGCCGGGTCGCCGTCGAGGCCGCGCTGGAGCTCGGGGGCCAGCTCCAGGCCGCGCCGCAGCGCCACCAGGTCCCGCGGCGTCGCCGAGCCGGCGCCCACGCGCGTGATGATCCGCTCCAGGTCCGGCATCTTCGCCAGGATTCCCGATACGCGCCCGCGCCGCACCGCCGAATCGAAGAAGAGCTGCACGCCGTCCTGGCGGCGGGCGATCTCGCCCACATCCAGCAGCGGCTGCCCCAGCCAGCGCCGCAGCAGCCGTGCCCCCATCGCCGTCCGCGTCTCGTCGATCACAGCGAGGAGCGACGAGTCAGGCGTGTCGGCGCGGAGGGAGGCGAACAGCTCCAGGTTCCGCCGCGTGACCGCGTCCATGCCCATGAACCCATCGCCTCGGTAATACGATACGCGGCTCACCTGCGGCAGCAGCGCCTTCTGGTTCTCCTCGAGGTAGGCGATGACCGCCCCCGCGGCGGTCGCCGCCGGCGTGTACCCCGCGAGGCCGAGCCCCTCCAGCGAGGGCGCGCCGAAGTGCGATAGCAACCGCTCCACCGCCGCCCGTTCGTCGAAGGCGGCGGCGGGCAGCGGCGAAAGCGTCGCTTTCACGCCCTCCGGCGGCGACACGCCCGGCGGCAGCAGCAGCTCGGCGGGAGAGAGCCGGTCCAGCTCGGCGGCGAGGGCGTCGCCGCCCGCGTCCAGCTGCGTGCAGACGAACTCGCCGGTGGAGACGTCCACGTAGGCCAGCCCGGCCGCGCCGTTGCCCGGAGCCAGGGCCGCCAGGTAGTTGTTGGCGCCCCGCTGCAGCAGGTTGTCCTCCACCAGCGTCCCCGGGCTCACCACCCGCACCACCTGCCGGTCGACGATCTTCTTCCCCTTCCCCGGCTCCTCCATCTGCTCGCAGATCGCGACCTTGTACCCCTTCGCGATCAGCTTCGCCAGGTAGGCGTCGAGGGCGTGGTGGGGGATGCCCGCGAGGGGGACCCGCTGGTCCTTGCCTATCGGGCGCGAGGTGAGGACGATGTTGAGCTCACGGGCGACGGTCTCGGCGTCCTGGTCGAACGTCTCGTAGAAGTCGCCGAGGCGAAAGAAGAGGATAGCATGCGGGTATCGCCGCTTTATGTCGAGGTACTGCCGCCTAAGGGGCGTTGTCACCGGCGGGGCTTCCTCCGGAGGGCTGGGACGCGCGGTTATCGAGGGGTATTATACAGCGACGCGCCCACGGGCCGCGCCCCCTACGGCCCGAAGGCGTCCAGCACCGCGATCGCGTAGGGCGCCTGCTCGCGGCAGGCGTCGCACTTGATGCACTTCGCCTGGTCGATCCGGTACTTCCCGTTGTCGCGAACCACCGCCGCCGTCGGGCAGATCGCCTCCGCCTCCGGCAGCCGGTCCGAGTGGTGCAGCACCTCGTAGCGCACCAGCCCGCGGCAGACCTTCGCCGGGCAGCGCTTGTTGTGCAGGTGCTCGTTCAGCTCCTCCTCGAAGAAGCGGAACATCGACATCACCGCCGTCGGCGCCGCCTGCCCGTGCACGCAGTTGGCGTAGCGCATCGTGTCCGCCAGCAGCCGCATGATCTCCGGGTCGGAGCTGCGGCCGCGGCCGGTGGCGATCCGCCGCAGGATCTCCAGCAGCCTCCGCGTCCCCGCGAAACAGGTCGTGCAGCGCCCGCACGACTCGTCCTCCGCGAACCACTCGAAGTAGATCGCCAGGTCCAGGACGCAGTTCGAGTCGTCGATCACGACCAGGCCGCCGGAGCCCATGAACATCCCCCGCTCGCGGAACGGCTCCGGCTCCAGGGCGATGCCGGCGTCGCTCGCCGGAACGATGCCGGAGAGCGGCCCGCCGGGCTGGACCGCCTTGAGGACGCGCCCCTCCGGCGGCCCGCCGCCGGCGCCCATCACCACTTCGCTCATCGGCGTGCCCAGCGGCGCCTCCAGTATGCCCACGCGACGCACCTGTCCGGAGAGCGAGAACATCTTCGTCCCCTTGTGCTTCTCCGAGCCGACCGACGCGTACCAGGCGGCCCCGTTGCGCATGATCAGCGGCGCGTTGGCGTACGACTCCACGTTGTTGACGTTGGACGGCTTGCCGAACACGCCCGCTTGGGCGGGGAACGGCGGCCGGATCTTCGGCATCCCCCGCGACCCCTCGATCGACGCTATCAGCCCGGTCTCCTCGCCACAGACGTAGCTGCCCGCACCCCGCACGACCTCTAGGTCGAACGCGAAGCCCGAGCCGAGCACGTTCGCCCCCAGCAGGCCCCGCTCCCGCGCCTGCTCGATCGCTCTCTCCATCCGCTCGACCGGCAGCGGGTACTCCTCGCGGATGTAGATGTAGCCGTACGATGCGCCGGTAGCGTAGCCGCCGATGACCATCCCCTCGACGACGAGGTGCGGGTCGCTCTCCATCAGGTTCCGGTTCACGAAGGAGCCCGGATCGCCCTCGTCGGCGTTGCCGATCATGTACTTGGGCGTGACCGGGGCCGTGCGCAGGAAGTCCCACTTCCGGCCGGTGGGGAAGGCGGCGCCGCCGCGCCCCCACAGGCCGGACTCCAGCACCTCGGCGATCACCTGCTCGTCGGTCATCGCCAGCGCCTTCGCCAGCCCCTCGTAGCCACCGCGGGCGATATAGTGGTCGATGTTCTCAGGGTCGGTGACGCCGCAGTTCGCCATCAGCCGGCGCTCCTGCCCGGCGAAGAACTCCAGCGAGCCGAGCGGCGGCACGCCGTCCAGGGACGCGTCCGCCAGGACGGCCAGGGCGAGCTCCGCGACCGTCCCCCGGCCGGCGACTGCCCCCTCGATGAGCTGTGGCACCTTGTCGGCGGTCAGGTTGCCGTAGAGGACGCCCGGCCGGCCCGGCCGCCGCACCTCCACCAGCGGCTCCGCATAGCAGAGCCCCCAGCAGCCGGTCACCATCACGTCCGCCTCCAGCCCCTGGGCCGCCAGCTCCGCGCGAACGGCCGCCAGCGTCTCCAGCGCGCCGGCCACGCGCGAGCAGGTCGTCACGCCGACCTTGATCAGGGGGCGCTGCGGCTCCTCGACCGGCGCCCACGCCGCCTCGGCGCGCGCCTTCAGCTCCTCGTACGTCGGCATCGCTGCGCTCGTAGGGGCACGCCTTCAGGCCTGCCCCGCAGGGCTAAGCCCTGCGGCTACGACTCCTCACCCCCCTCCGGAACGCCGGCTGGCTTCTCCTCATCCCCACCGGCCTCACGCTGCGGCCCACCCTTTATTCCCCGCGCCAGCTTGATCGCGTCGCTGACGGTCAGCGGGCCGAGGTACTTCCCTTCCAGACGCAGCAGCGGCGCCAGGTGGCAGGTGCCGTCGCACTGCACCAGCCGCAGACCGAACGCCCCGTCGGGCGTGTTCTCGTTCATAACGCAGCCAAGGACGGTCTCCACAACGCGGCGGATGTTTGTCGAGCCCTTCAGCAGGCAGGCGGGACCGCTGCACCACTCCACCGTAGTCCCCGCCGGCGGCGCGGTGCGTATCTCAGAGTAGAAGTCGAGCGCGCCGTAAAGCATCGACGGCGTCGTCCGGAACTGGCCAGCGAGGACCGGGATCGCCTCCTTGGGCACGTAGCCGTACTCGTGCTGGATGCGGTGGAAGGCGGTCAGGAGATCGGCGCTGTCGGACGACAGGCCGGCCGTCAGCTCGCGCACCTTCGCCGCCAGCTCGGTATCGTCCGGCGGGGTATCGATTGCTGTGTAGCGAGAGGAGTGCGGTGGTCCGGCGGTGATCTTGGTCATGCTCTGGCCGCGCTGTTCAGCGGTTCGATTCTAGATGCGGGTCGACTTTGTGTCAGGCTTCACACATGATACACAGGCCACATTCGGCGGGCAAGGCCGATACCCCCGCAGGAAACGTCGTCCTACAGGCACAGCGCGCGCCCGCAGCCTGTAGGGGCAGGCCCCCTGTGCCTGCCCTCCACTGGTCCAAGCCAGGGTGGCTACCGCAGCGCGAAATCGCTCAGCGGGAACCGCCGCACG
>JAUYGU010000109.1 GCA_030690405.1 Dehalococcoidia bacterium
CGGCGCGTCGCGGCGTGGAGCCGCGCGTCGCGGCCACGGTGGCGAGGACGACCGGCTCGCCGCGGGCCAGGGAGCGCTGGAGCTCATCGAACACTTCGTTCACGGTAAGGGGTATGGTACGACGCGGCGCGGGAGGGGGTAAAGGGTTACCCCTCCGCTACCCGCTCCGAGGGCGCGACGCCGCGCCTCGCCTTCTTCACCTCCCGCATCGGGCGGCCTGACCCACCCCGCCGCACCTGAACCACCTCCGCCATGATCGCCACCGCGATCTCCTCCGGCGTTTCGGCGCCGATGTCGAGGCCGATGGGCGTGTGCACCCGCCGCACCGCCTCCGCGTCCAGCCCCTCGTCGATCAGGTGCTGCAGCACCGCCGCCGCCCGCCGCTTGGAGCCGATCATCCCCACGTAGGCCGCCGCCGACCCCACCACCTGTCGCAGGCTCTCCTCGTCGTGCTTGTGACCGCGCGTCACGGTGACGACGTAGGTGTTCGAATCGATGGGCAGCGCGCGGAGCACCTCCGAGAAGTCGCCGCAGACCACGCGGTCCGCCTCCGGGAAGCGCTCCTGGTTCGCGTAGTCCGGCCGGTCGTCGACGACGACGACGGAGAAGCCGCAGAGGTCGCCGATCGTCGCCAGCGCCTTGCCGATATGCCCGCCGCCGACTATCACCAGGGTGGCCGGCGGCTCGTGCCGCTCAAGCATCACCTGGTATCCCCCGCCGGCCGACTCGGCCTCACGACGGCTGATCGGCGAGCCGTCGGGCGCGCAGAACAGCGACTCCACGGAGTGGCGTCGGAACCCGTCGCGGGCGCCGGCGAGTACGGCCGCCTCCAGGGGGCCGCCGCCGAGGGAGCCGAGCGTGGAGCCGTCCTGCCGCAGCAGCACCTTGTCGCCGACGTCGGCCGCCGCGCCCGGCGGTCCGCCAGGGGCGGAGACCACGGTGGCCAGTACCACCGGCGGCCCGGAGGCCTGCGCCGCCAGCATCTCCGCCAATATCTGTGCCGCCTCGCTCCGGGTCATAGTTAGATCTGCCGCCCTACCTGAGAGCGCCTTCCGCCGCCAGCGCCAGGAACTCGATCCGGTTGCCGAAGTAGACGTGGCGGGCCTCCCGCTCGCGGGCCAGGGGTGCGGTTATCTGCACCTAGTCGATACCACCATCCGCCCCAGTCACCATGTAGTTGCCTTGAGTCTTGACCATTTCATCGCATCCTAGCAATTGAATGTACCGTCTGGATTCACGGGATACCACAGTGCCTTTGCGCGGGGTAGGTCTTCTCCCAGAACTCGTGCGATACCCTCCTCTATGGTCTCGTCACTGTCGTACGGCACCATGAACGCCCTACATACCCGCTCATATGCCCCTTGCACGAGGGCCAGCGCCTCACACTCGGACAGTCCTAGGAAATCTGGCGGATAGACTAGCTCTTCGGCCTCATTCTGGCACATTTGAGCCAGCCCAACATCCCACCCTTCCAGAGCGGCCACGGCGTGCCAGACTAGATGATCCTCCGCGAGTCCGACCGCCGCCTTACCCTGGCTTGGGTGCTTGAACGAGAGAGTCCAGTTACAGTGATTGCAGGCAGCGAAACCGTTGGGGCCGTCGATGACCCAGTTCATGCGCCAGCCCCCTTGCGTAGACACGACTGCGGGGCGCTGGCAGCTTGCCATGATGCGGGTGGGTAGCATATGAGTGCACCCGAACTGCGATCCCGCCACGCCATACGTAGATGGCTCATCCTCGCCGTCTTGCTCATTCAGATTATATCCGTTGCGTTCAGCGCCTGTCGTGATGCATGACGGGAGCGGGCGCCAACGGCGGCCGCAGCGCCCGGCGGTCCGCCAGGGGCGGAGACTACGGTGGCCAGTACCACCGGCGGCCCTGAAGCCGGTGCCGCCAGCACCTCCGCCAATATCCGCGCCGCTTCGCTCCGGGCCATGATTAGATCTGCCGCCCTACCTGAGAGCGCCTTCGCGCGCCGGCGCCAGGAACTCGATCCGGTTGCCGAAGGGGTCCCGCACGAAGACGCGCTCGTAGCCGGCCCGGACGGGCGAGGGGCTGTAGCCGACGTTGTTATCGGCGAGCCGCCGCTTCACCGACTCCAGGTCGTCGACGGCGACCGCGAAGTGGTCGCCCAGCGGAGGCCTGAACGGGTTCTCCACGAGGACGATATGCAGTTCGGTCACCTCGTCCAAGGCGAATGAGAGGACGCTCGTGGGGATCGTCCGCGTGCGCTCCAACTCCCGCAGGCCGAGGACGTTGACGTAGAAGTGGTGGGCCTCACGCTCGCGGGCCCTGGGGGCGGTTATCTGCACGTGGTCGATGCGTAGAAGGCTCATCATCGCTGCCTCGTTTCTTGAGATTATATCCGCTGCGTTCAGGAGGGCGCAGCGCCTGTCGTGATCCATGACGGGCGCGGCCTCCTCCGGAGCGCGGAGTTACGTCTAGTGCGCGTGCAGGGGGCGTGAACCTTCCGTGAAGTCGACCCGGCGGCGTCCTCAGACGCTGAACAGGACGTTCACTACGTCCCCGTCCTGGACGAGGTACTGCTTCCCCTCGCTGCGCAAGCGGCCGTGCTTCTTCGCCTCCGTGAAACCGCCCGCCGCCAGCAGCTCATCCCAGCGGATCACCTCCGCCCGGATGAACCCACGCTCGATGTCCGTGTGGATGCGGCCGGCCGCCTCCAGGGCGGCCGTCCCGACGGGCAGCGGCCAGGCGCGGCACTCCGTATCGCCGGCGGTGAAGAAGGTGATGAGCCCCAGCATCTCCTGGGCCAGGGCGAGGATGCGCGGCGCCTCCGGCTGGGCGGCGCCCATCTCGCGCCGGAACTCGGCGGCCTCCTCCGGCTCCAGCTCCGCCAGCTCCGCCTCCAGCCGGGCGCACATCGCCCCCATAAACGTGCCGCGGGAGCTGAACCGCTCCCGGTATTCCGCCTCGATCTCCGCGGTCCGGGAGACGTCATCCTCGTCCAGGTTCACGAGGATGAGCAGCGGCTTAAGCGTCAGCAAGCCGAAGTTGGAGAGCGCCTTCATCTCCTCGCCGTCCGCCACGTGACCGCGCAGGGGCTGGCCGTCCTCCAGCAGCTTGTGGACGCGCTGGAGCAGCACCTGCTCCCGCTGGCCCGCCTCCCGCTCGCCCGGCCGCGCCGAGCGGACGGTCGTGTTCAGCTTCTCCAGCCGGCGCTCCACGATACCGAGGTCGTTGAGGAGCATCTCGGACTTGAACTCCTCGGCGTCGCCGCCGGGCTCGACGTCGCCTCGCGGGTGGGGAACGTCGGTGCGGCGGAAGGCGCGTACGACCAGGATGAGGCCATCGGCGCGGGAGAGCGACTCCGCCGCCTCGCCGGAGGCGGTGCGCCCCTTGACGAACAGCGTGGGCAGGTCGTGCAGGACCAGCTCGACTGGGGTGACCTTCTTCGGCTTGATCAGCGCGGCCAGCTTTTCGAGCCGTTCGTCGGGGACCTTGACGGTCGCCAGGTGTTCGCTGCGGGCGTCGCCGTGCTGGGCGTGGCCGGCGGCCAGGGCGTCGAAGACGGTGGACTTACCGGCCTGGTCGGGCCCCACGATCGCTATATCCACGCAGCCGCTCCTTTCACCCCGCTCAGAGTAAGAGGGCAGGCAGCAGCGGTCAAGGAAGCAAGCTGTGCGAGGTTCGCGGGAAGAGCCGTGGTGCGGGAGGGTGGGCAGAACAGCCCGCGTAGAGGGGCGGAGAACCAGATTTCAGGGCCTAAAAAAGCATCACAGGAAAGCTGCCGGTAGCTTTCCTGTGACGAGCCCAAAAGGGAGGGTTTGGGACCATACTAAAAGACGCATTATGGGGCCCGCCGTTACACCTGCTACGGAAGCACGCCTTGCCCTCCGGGCATGCCAGGCGTTAGGCCGCCGCCGCTTGCCTGTCCGGCGGGGCAAACCGCCAGCAGCGGGCAGCCGCCGCAAACGGGCAGCCGGCGGCAGCGCTCCTTCCCGTGGCGGACGATGAGGGCGTGGTACTCGTTGAACATCTGGGCGTCCGGCTCCAGGTTCGCTTCGAACACCGCCTGCCAGGCGTCGTACGTATCGCGTTCCGGGGCGACAGCCAGCCGGGAGAACAGGCGGCGCGTGTAGGCGTCGATCACGAACACGGGCCGGTCAGCAGCGTAGAGGAGGATTGCGTCCGCCGTCTCCGGGCCGATGCCGTGGGTCGCCAGCAGGAGCGGCCGCAGCTCCTCGACGGGCGCCGCCAGCATGCGCTCCAGGCCGCCGCCGAAGCCCGTCCCCAGCACCTTCACAAACGCCTTCAGCTTGCGCGCCTTCGCGTTGAAGTAGCCCGCCGGGCGGACGATTCGGGCCAGCTCACGCTCATCGAGCCGGGCCAGCCCTTCCGGCGAGAGGGCGTCCGCCGCCTTCAGGTTGGCGATCGCCTTCTCCACATTCGTCCAGGCGGCGGCCTGCGTGAGGATGGCACCGACGATCACTTCGAACGGCGTCTCGCCCGGCCACCAGCGCTGGGGACCGTAGGCCGCGAAGAGCCGCCCGTATACGTCGAGGAGGCGCTCGGCCGGGGTCAGTGATGCCCCGCCCGCTCGGTCACCCACCGCGGCACCTCCGCCTCGGGAATCGAGTCGTGGTGAGGGATGTAGGGCTTCACGTCCAGCACCGGCGAGCCGTCCACCGCGTCCAGCCCCTTCACACGCAGCACGTTCCCCTCCACCTTCAGCAGCCGCACCGCCGAGACGAGGACGGGGTTGAAGCGGATCTGGGCGCGGGTCGCCAGCACGCCCTGGAGCGGGTTCGCCGGGTCGTCCAGCGGGTGGAGCGTCGGCTTGGAGCCGCGCACGTCCGGCGGCACCAGGTGGGGCCAGAACAGGACGTAAATGTGCGAATAGCCGTCCAGCCCCAGCAGCGCGTCCGCCAGCTCCGGCCGCAGCACGATGCGGCAGGTCACCTCGCTCCAGTCCCGCCAGTCCCCAGTCTCCTTGACTCGACTTCGCACGACACCGATGGGCCGCAGGGTGATCTCCGGCAGGTCCGGCAGTTCTTCGCGCCGACGCGAGAAGAGGCGGCGGACGCGGTCCAGCATCTGTCTCTTCCGCCCCTCAGCCCTCTGTAGCCACGCCGACCGCCCAGACGTAGCCGTCGGGGTCTTCCAGCCAGGCCTCGCGCCAGCCGTGCGCCTTATCGGTTGCGGGCATCAGGACCGGGGCGCCGGCCTCCTGCGCCCGCGACACGAGGGCGTCCGGGTCCACCCCGAACAGCCGCAGCTCCGCGCCCAGACCGCGCCTCCGCCCCCCGCCCAACCGCTTGCTCCAGGGATGGCCCTGGTAGGTGTGGTCGGCGTGCAGCATGAAGTCCAGCTCCCCCAGCCTCAGCGCCGCGAAGTCGGCATCGTAGTAGCGAACCTCGGAGCCGAGCACAACGCGATAAAATGCGACTGAGCGGGCGATGTCCGCCACCAGCAGATTCAGGGTGAACGCCGGCAGCGAGCGCCCGTACTCCTCCGCGGACATCCACGGCTCACCAACGCGCTTCTTCGTCATAGTCCAGGCCATTATAAGCGGCCGTCGGCGCCCGCGACCGGACTGCGGGGGAGCGCAACTAGGAGCAGGGCCAGCGCCGCCAGCGCCGTAGCGCCGCCGAGGAAGAACGGCGCCGAGGGGCTCACGGCGTCCCAGAGCGCCCCCGCGATCACGCTGGAGAGCAGGACCATCGCGCCCATGGCGCCCTGGTACAGCCCCAGCGCCGTCGCCCGCCTCTCGCTGGGGACGAAGTCGGTTACGAGCGCCCGGCTCACCCCCTCCGTCATCGCCATGTCCAGCCCGTACACGGCGAACAGCGGCCAGACGGCGGCGCCGCCGCCGGCCAGCCCGAACCCGACGTACACGGCTGCGAACACGGCAAACCCCATGCCGATGACGCCCCGGCGTCCCAGCCGGTCGGAGGCGATCCCCGCCGGCATCGCCACCGCTGCGTACACCAGGTTGAACAGAACGTAGCTGAGGACAACCTCCGTGTTGCTGAGACCCACGTCCTTCGCGCGCAGGAGCAGGAAGACGTCGCTGCTGTTCCCCAGGGCGAACAGCAGGCTGACGGCCAGAAAAACGTAGAAGCCCGCGCCCAGGTCCCGCCAACCCGCCGCCGCTGCGGCCGCCTCCGCCGCGGCGGGCGGTCGCTCCCTCACCAGCGACAGGAGGGCGACGCCCGCCAGCGCCGGCGCGAACGCCACGATGAACACCAGCCGGAAGCTATCGTCGAAGGCGGCGAGGAGGCCGAGCGCGGCCACCGGTCCCGTCACCGCGCCCAGGGTATCGGCGGCGCGGTGGAAACCGAAGGCGCGGCCTCGAAGCTCGGGCGGCGTCACGTCCGCGACCAGGGCGTCGCGGGGGGCGGTCCGTATCCCCTTGCCGGTGCGGTCGCCGAACCGCACGAGGAGCGCAACCGGCCAGACGTAGGCCGCCGCCATCAGCGGCTTGCTCACCGCGGAGAGCGCGTAGCCCGCGATCACCAGCGGCCGCCGGACGCGCAACCGGTCCGACAGCCAGCCACCGGCGGTCTTGAACAGCGACGCGGCACCCTCCGCCAGCCCCTCGATCAGCCCGACGGCGACCAGCGGCGCCCCCAGCGTGGAAGTCAGGAACAGCGGCACCAGCGGGTAGACCATCTCCGAGGAAACGTCGGTCAGGAATGAGACGATGCCCAGGACGAACACCGGGCGCTTTACCCCCGGGACGGGCGAATCGGGCTCAGCGGCGGCCTGCGCGACCTCTTCCATCTCCAGCCTATTGTGCCGCAGGAAACCAACAGGTGCCAGATACGTTTAGATATGGTAGAATGTGAATGTCACCACGATAGGCCCCCCTTCTATGCCCAAAACCAAGGTAAACGAATACACCGCCGCCGATATCCAGGTCCTGGAGGGGCTGGAGGCTGTACGCCGCCGCCCCAGCATGTACATCGGCTCCACTGACTCCCGCGGCCTCCACCACCTCGTCTACGAGATCGTCGACAACAGCATCGACGAGGCGATGGCCGGCTTCTGCAACGAGGTCGACGTCCGCATCAGGGCGGACGGCTCGGTCGTCGTCTCGGACAACGGCCGCGGCATCCCGATAGACAAGCACGCGCGAACGGGGAAGTCGGCCCTGGAGACGGTGATGACCTACCTCCACGCCGGCGGCAAGTTCGACCACCATGCGTACAAGGTGTCCGGCGGCCTGCACGGCGTCGGCGCCGCCGTGGTCAACGCCCTCTCCTCCGCCATGTGGGTGGAGGTCCGCCGCGCCGGCAAGGTCTACCGCCAGGAGTACGCCCGCGGCAAGGCTAAGGGCCAGCTCAAGGTCGTCGGCAACGGCGCCAAGAGCAGCGGCACCACCACCGGCTTCGCTCCAGACCCCGATATCTTCCCCGAGATCGATTTCGACTTCGAGACGCTGGCCCAGCGCTTCCGCGAGATGGCGTTCCTCACCAAGGGCGTCTGGATCCACTTCACGGACGAGCGCGGCGGCCACGAGGTGAGCTACTACTTCGAGGGCGGCATCAAGTCGTTCGTGAAGCGCCTCAACCGGGACCGCACGGCCCTCCACGACCCGTTCTACATGGAGCGCGCCGTTGACAGCTCCGTCGTGGAGGTAGCGCTCCAGTACAACGATAGCTTCACGGAGTCCACCTTCGCCTTCGCCAACTGCATCAACACCATCGACGGCGGCACCCACCTCACCGGCTTCCGCTCCGCCCTCACCCGCGTCCTGAACGACTACGCCCGCAAGCAGAAGATACTCAAGGACGCCGACGCCAACCTCAGCGGCGAAGACGTCCGCGAGGGGCTCGTCGCCGTCATCAGCGTCAAGATCCCGGAGCCCCAGTTCGAGGGCCAGACCAAGACCCGCCTGGGCAACGCCGAACTCAAGGGGATGGTGGAGTCCGCGCTGGGCGAGGAGCTCTCCCGCTACCTGGAGGAGAACCCCTCCGACGGCCGCCGTATCATCGAGAAGTGCCTCACGGCGGCCCGCGCCCGCGACGCCGCCCGCTAGGCCCGAGACCTCGTCATCAAGAAGGGCGTCCTCGACGACAGCATCCTCCCCGGCAAGCTCGCCGACTGCTCCGAACGCAACCCCGAGATGCGCGAGCTGTTCATCGTCGAGGGCGACTCCGCCGGCGGCTCCGCCAAGCAGGGCCGCGACCGCCGCTTCCAGGCGATCCTGCCTCTGTTCGGCAAGATCCTCAACGTCGAGAAGGCCCGCCCAGACAAGATGCTCACCCACGAGGCGATAAGGGCGATGATCACCGCCCTCGGCGCCGGCTTCGGCGAGGAGTTCGACACCGCCAAGCTCCGCTACCACCGCGTCATCATTATGACTGACGCCGACGTTGACGGCTCCCACATCCGCACCCTCCACCTCACCTTCTTCTTCCGCTACATGCGCGAGCTCATCGAAGGCGGTCACCTGTACATCGCCCAGCCGCCGCTGTACCGCATCCAGCACGGCAAGGAGGTCCGCTGGATATACTCCGACAAGGACAAGGACTCCTACGTCAGCCGCCTCAAGGACGGCAAGGCGAACATCCAGCGCTACAAGGGTCTGGGCGAGATGAACGCCGAGCAGCTCTGGGAGACGACCATGGATCCCGCCCGCCGTATCATGTTCCAGGTCCACGTCGAGGATGCCATGGCCGCCGTCCGCGTGTTCACGCAGCTCATGGGCGAGGAAGTGGCCCCGCGCAAGCACTTCATCCAGAGCCACTACGACAAGGCCCGCCTGGACATCTAAGGCCCCGCTAACGGCCGCAACCGCCGCCATGCCCGCGTCCGCCCCCGCCGCTGAGACCACCTCCCCCCGTCCCCTCCTGCGCGGCGTCTTCCACGCCTGCGCCGCCGTTGCCGCCATAGGCGGCATCGTCCTCCACGTCCTCCTCGCCGACTCGGCGCGCGAGGACGTGGGCGGCGCCATCGTCGCCACCAGCCTCGTCCTCCGCTACTCCACCAGCGCCGCCTACCACCGCATAACCTGGAAGCCCCGGCTCCGCGGCATCATGAAGCGCCTCGATCACTCCATGATCTTCGTGCTCATCGCCGGCACCTACACCCCGTTCTGTCTGGCCGTGCTGGACACGGCCTGGGGAATCAGCCTGCTCTCCGTCGTCTGGGGGCTGGCCGGAGCGGGCGTCGCTATGAAGCTGGTCTGGCCCAATGCGCCGCGCTGGCTTAGCGTACTTCTCTACCTGGCCGTCGGCTGGCTCGCTCTCGTCGCGACCACGGAGCTGCTCGCCTGGTTTACGCTGGTGCCGCTGGCCCTCCTCCTTCTCGGCGGCCTGATGTACACCCTCGGCGGGATCGTCTACGCCGCCGGACGGCCCAACCCGTTCCCGCGCGTCTTCGGCTACCACGAGGTGTTCCATGCGCTGGTCATCGCGGGGAGCGCCCTGCACTTCGCCCTAGTCGCGCTGTACGTCGTCCCCGCCTAGCGGGCCGCCGGGACGCCCTAGAATCGAGGACACATGTCGGACCCATCCGACGCCGAGCTCATCTCCTCTTTCCTGCTTGACCTCTACGGCGGCGACCCCTTCGCCCGCGTCTACCGCGCCTCCAACGAGCACCGCGAGGCCCACGGCCCGGCCTGCGAAGTCTACCCCTCGGAGCCGGCAAAGATGCGGCTCCTGGCCGGCCTGGTTCGCGCCACCGGCGCCCGCCGCATCCTTGAGATCGGCTGCGGCCTCGGCTACAGCGCCCTCTGGCTCACCGACGCCGCCGGCCCCGACGGCCGCGTAGAGACGATCGACCGCTTCCCGGAGCACGCAGCGCCCGCCCGCCGCTACGCCGAGGAGGCCGGCCTCGCTGGCCGCCTGAACGTCATCGAAGGCGAAGGCGCGGACGTCCTCGCCACCCTGACCGGCCCCTACGACCTCATCCACGACGACGGCTGGTTCGCCCACGAGCCGCCATACCTGGACACGATGGTCTCCCTCCTGCGACCGGGCGGACTCCTCCTTATCTCGAACTTCTTCCTGCTGGAGCAGGCGGTCACCGGCCGGACGACGATGGACTGGAGCGAGTTCGCCGGCCCGGACTGGGCGGAGTCCGTAAAGGCGTACGCGAAGAAGCTCGTCTCCCGCCGGGACCTTCACGTCTCCTTCATCATGAGCCCGTCCTGGGTGGCGCTGGCCGTGAAGACGCGATGACCGGCCCCGCCGCTACCGCCCTCATCGTCGAGACGACGGCGGACGAGGAGTGCCCGCTGGAGTTCCTCGGCGACAGCGCGGACATCGTCTACTTCATCTCCTTCGCCCACTCGGAGCGCTACGGCGCCGTCCACCCGCTGGCGAAGGCCGCCGGCCTCCTCAAGCGCCGGCTCGGTGTCGACCTGAAGCCCCTCCTGATCTACGCCGACGCCCGCGCCGAAAGCAGCGAGGAGGAGCGGGCGCTAGAGGCGATGTGGCAGGAGGCGGCGCCCCTGGCGGAGTGCGCCCGCCGCTCGGCCGAGGCGATAGAGACGACGCCGGAGCTCCGCGAGCTTACCGCCGACTTCCCGGAGCTTCCGGAGCGGCTGCGGGAGCTGGCCGCCATGGCCGACTGGGCGGCGGAGCGCGGCGCCCGCGTCCGGCTGACCTACGTGCTGTAGCTGCAGGGCTTCAGCCCTGCCTGCCGCCGGCGTCCTCCCGGTACAGCCCGTGCTCCCGGATGTACGCCGCCACCGCCGGCGGCACCATCCCCTCCAGCGGCAGGCCCCGCCTCACACGCTCCCTGACCTCGCTCGCGCTCACGGCCAGCAGCGGCATCTTCAGCCAGACGACGCGCTCGCTCAGTCCGGGCAGGCGCTCCTCCGCCGCCTGCGGCACGCCCGTCCTGCGGGCCACGGCCAGCGTCGCCAGCTCCAGGATGCGCTCCGGCCTCACCCAGCTCGGCAGGTCGGCCAGCGCGTCCTCGCCAGCGATAAAGAAAAGCTCGTCACCCGGGCGGGCGGCGCGCAGCGCCTCCAGCGTGTCGGCCGTGTACGACGGACCCGGGCGGTCCATCTCCAGCGTCTCCACCCGAAACGCCCCTTCGCCCTCCAGCGCCAGCCGCAGCATCACCAGCCTGTGGTTGGCCGCCGCTACGATCCGCCCCGCCTTCCGCCACGGCTGCCCGGCCGGCACGAACAGCAGCTCGTCCAGGCCCAGCTCGTCGCGGGCGGCGCGGGCCAGCGCCAGGTGGCCCCGGTGGACGGGGTCGAAGGTGCCGCCCAGCACGCCGACCCTCAACCCGGCCACTCCAGCTCCACCTTGCCCAACCGCACCCGGTCGCCCGGCGCGGCGCCGGCGCGGCGCAGCGCCCCGCTCACGCCCCAGCGGCCCAGACGCCACCACAGCTCCTGCCTCCCCTCCTCCATCTCCACCGGCATCATCTCCACGAACGCCGCCACGCGCTCGCCCTCCACCCGGAAGGCCTCGTCCTCCCGCCGCACGCTGAAGCCACGCCCCAGCGGACGAGGCCGGAGCGTCGGCACCTCCACCGCTGCCGGCTGCTCCTCACGAGTCGCTGCAAGCGCTTCCGCCATACTCCGCACGAGATCGTCCGTACCTTCGCCCTCCGCCGCCGAGATGAACGACGCTTCTATCCCGCGGCTCGCCAGCAGCTCCCCCAGCTCCGGCTGGCGCCGCCGAACCTCGGCGAGGTCCACCTTATTCACCACCACGATCTGTCCCCTTTTCTCCAGCCCGCCGCCGTACTGCTCCAGCTCGCGGTTCACGGCATCCATGTCCGCCAGCGGGTCCGGCCGGCCTCCGTCCACGATGTGAACCAGCACCCTGGTCCGCTCCACGTGCCTGAGGAAGTCCAGCCCCAGCCCGACGCCGGCATGCGCCCCCTCTATCAGGCCCGGGATGTCCGCCACAACGAACCGCTCGTACCCAAGTTCCACCACCCCCAGTGACGGCTCCAGCGTCGTGAACGGGTAGTCCGCAACCCTCGGCCGAGCCGCCGATATCGCCCGCAGGAGCGTCGACTTGCCGGCGTTCGGCATGCCGACCAGCCCGACATCCGCCAGCAGCTTCAGGTCGAGCTGGAGCTTCCTCTCCTCGCCGGGCTGGCCCCGCTGCGCGATCCGCGGCGCCCGGTACACCGCCCTGGCGAACCAAGTGTTACCCCGCCCGCCAAGGCCACCCCTCGCTATCACTACAGTCTTCCCCGCCTCGTCGAGGTCCGCCATCAACTCCCCCCTGCGAACGTCCTGCACCTGCGTCCCGATAGGTACGCCCAGCAGCACGTCCTCCCCGCGCCGGCCGTGTTTGCCCGACCCCTGCCCGCGCTGGCCCTGCTCTGCCCGGTGCACTCTCTTCCGGCCCATCTCCTTGAGCGTCCTCACGGACCCATCCGCGACCAGGACCACACTCCCGCCGTTCCCGCCATCTCCCCCGTCCGGCCCCCCGCGCGGCACGTACTTCTCCCGCCGGAAGCTTACACAGCCATTCCCGCCTGCCCCCCCCACGACCTTTATCACCACTCGGTCAATCAACGTGTTTAGTTCTCCTGAATCTCCATTGTATGGGGCAATGATGCCTAAAGAGACGTAGTGAGTAGGTGTGTTGACGGTGTTGGCGGTGAAGCTGGCTGAAGGGTGGAGACGGACGTTGGCCGCCGAGAGGTTGTGTGGAGTACGGGCCGCTGTGGTGATTCAGCGGAGGGAGTGGACCTGGGCTTGGATTTCGGAGAGCTGACGGCCGCCCTTCGCGGTCTTGACGTAGGTGGATATCTTGCGGCAGCCGTGGATGACTGTGGAGTGATCGCGGTTGCCGAGGAGCCGGCCGATGAGCTTCAGTGGGAGCTGGGCGTCCTCGCGGAGGAGGTACATGGCGATGTGGCGGGCCTCGGCGACAGGTCGGGCGCGGCTTGGGCCCAGGAGCGCCGTGGTCGGTACGCTGAAGTAGCGGGCGACGCCTTCGATGATCGCCTCCGGTGAGGGTGGCGCCGAGGCCGCGGGGGGCGTGAGGGCGTTCAGCGCCTGCAAGGCGATGTCGATGGTGACGGGGGAGCGGGTGAGGCTGGCGTAGGCGGCGATACGGTTGAGGAAGCCCTCGAGTTCGCGGATGTTGTCCTGAGCACGGTCGGCGACCAGCCGGGCAACCTCAGGGGTGATCTCGATCCGCTGTTCGAGGGCTTTGCTCTGGAGTATCGCCAGACGGGTCTCCTCGTCCGGCGGCTGAATGTCGGCGATGAGGCCCCACTGGAAGCGGGAGTAGAGGCGGTCCTCCAGGCCGGAGACCGCCCGGGGCGGCCGGTCGCAGGTGAGGACGACCTGGCAGCCGTCGCCGTGGAGGTCGTTGAAAGTGTGGAAGAACTCCTCCTGCGTACGCTCCTTGCCCGCGAGGAACTGGACGTCGTCGACGAGGAGGACCTGGGGTGAGCGGTAGCGGCGGCGGAACTCGTCTGAGCGGTTCTGGGCGATGGCGGTGACGAAGTCGTTGGTGAACTGCTCGGAGGTGACGTAGAGGGCCTGTCGATGTGCTGAAGAGAGGCGCTGGGCGATCGCCTGGAGGAGGTGGGTCTTGCCGAGGCCGGGCCCGCCGTAGATAAAGAGCGGGTTGTAGACGGCGCCGGGCTGGTCGGCGGCGGCGAGGGCGGCGGCGGCGGCCAGACGGTTCGAGTCGCCGATAACGAACCGCTCGAAGGTGAACTTGGCGTTGAGCTTCTTGGCTGCGGTGGGGCTGGAGATGACGGCGGCGATGGAGGGAGCGCCGTCCAGGGGAGGAAGGTCGGCGGCGTTCCCGTTGCCGTTCCCGCTGCCCTGCGGCGCCACGACCTGAAAGCGCAGGGTGACCGAGCGGCCCAGGATGGTGCTGACCGTCTTGGCGATGACGGGGCCCATCTTGGCGCTCAGCCACTCGCTCACGAAGTCGGAGGGCGTGCCGATAATGAAGGAGCCGTTCTCCGTGCGCAGGCCCACCGTATCCTTGAGCCAGGTGTCGAAGTTCGGGCGGGTAACTTGAAGCTGCAACTGGCCGAGGGCAGTGTCCCATACACGGTGGGCGGTGGGGTCCTCCATGAATTTGCCTCCGATGGGCGAGCCGAAACAGGGCGACTGAGGGGAGCGGATGGCGGCAATCTAGCAACCGTCAGGCAGGGGGGTCAAGGGTGTTATGACAAGCGGGCGGGCGAATTGTCGCCCCTTTCCTCACTGTCAACGGCGGGGCCAAAAGCGGCCCCCGCTCGCTGCTGATGAGCGCCCTGCTATAATGACCACGCTGTATATGGAGGTGCCGGCCGAGAAGTGCTCCTGGCGATGAACGTCAACAACACCAACGTGACGATCGGGGTCTTCGAAGGCGAGTCCCTGGGCGCCACCTGGCGCTTCGCTACCGACGTGCGCAAGACCGGCGACGAGTACGGCGTGCTGATGTCGGACCTCCTGACGCACGGTGGCGTCTCCCCGGACGACATCGACGCCGCCGTCATCGGCTGCGTCGTGCCCGACCTTGAGCCGGTATTCGAGGGCGTCTGTAAGCGGTACTTCAACGTGAAGCCGCTGGTGGTGGGCACCGGCGTACGGACGGGACTGCGCATCCTCTACGACAGCCCGCGTGAGGTGGGTGCCGACCGCGTGGCCGATGCCGTGGCGGCGATCCAGGAGTACGGGGCGCCGCTCATCATCGTCGACCTGGGCACGGCCACCGTCTTCGACGCCATCAGCAAGGATGGCGACTACCTGGGCGGCGCCATCGCGCCCGGCCTCGGCATCGGCAGCGAGGCGCTGTTTCAGCGCGCGGCCAGGCTCTACCGCGTTGAGCTGAGCCGTCCGGGCGCGGCGATCGGCCGCAACACCATCGCGGCGATGCAAGCCGGCATCGTGTTCGGGCACGTTGGGCTGGTGGAGGGGATCGTGGAGCGCTTCAAGGAGGAGCTGGGCGAAGACGCCAAGGTCATCGGCACCGGCGGATACGCCGAGCTGATCGCCCGTGAGACCGACGCGATAGACGCCGTCGATATGAACCTCGCCCTGAAGGGGCTGCGCCTCATCTTCGAGATGAACCGGGGTTAGCGATGTACAACCTCACGGATAAGTCGGTGGTGCTGGGGGTCAGCGGCAGCATCGCCGCGTATAAGGCGGCGGACCTCGCCAGCAAGCTGACCCAGGCCGGGGCAAGGGTGGACGCGCTGCTCACGCCCGCGGCGGCGGAGTTCATCGCGCCGCTCACCTTCCAGGGCGTCACTGGCCGCCCCGCCTACGTGGACATGTTCGACACGACCTCCGGCGCCTCCGAGCTCCACATCGAGCTGGCCCGCCGCGCCGACGCCCTCGTTATCGCACCGGCGAGCGCGACGACGATCGCCAGGGTGGCGCTGGGCCTGGCCGAGGACATGGTGAGCCTCACCGCCCTGGCCACCCGGGCGCCGATCATCGTCTGTCCGGCGATGGACAATCAGATGTACGAGCATGAGGCCACGCAGGGCCACCTGGAGACGCTGCGCCGCCGCGGCGCCCACCTGGTGGGCCCGGAAGCCGGGAGGCTGGCGTCCGGACACGCTGGGCCCGGCCGCATGTCTGAGGTTGACACGATTATCGGCGCGCTCAGGTACGTCCTGGGAAGGGGCGGCGACTTAGCGGGCAAAAAAGTGGTGGTCAGCGCCGGCGGCACGCAGGAGCCCATCGACCCCGTCCGCTTCGTCGGCAACTACTCCTCCGGCAAGATGGGCTACGCCCTGGCCGAGGCGGCGCGAGATCGCGGCGCTGAGACCGTGCTCGTGAGCGCTCCGGTGGCGCTAGCGGTGCCCTACGCCGTGCGGGTGATCCCCGTCCGCCGGGCCGGCGAGATGCGCGACGCCGTCGTCGAGGAGTGCGCGGAGGCGGACGTCCTGATCATGGCGGCCGCCGTCGCCGATTACCAGCCGGCGGAGGCGATAGGCCAGAAGATCAAGCGCCAGCGGGAGGGGTTGAGCCTCTCCCTCGTGCGCACGCCGGACGTGCTGTCGGAGGTTGGCCAGAGGCAGGGGCTGGTCAAGGTTGGCTTCGCCGCCGAGAGCGAGGATCTGCTGGCGAACGCCCGCCACAAGCTGGAGCAGAAGGGGCTGGACCTGATCGTGGCCAACGACGTGACCGCGGAGGGCTCCGGCTTCGGCACTGACACGAACAGGGTGGTCCTGCTTGACAGCGGGGGCGAAGAAGAGTTACCTCTCATGAGTAAGTACGATGTCGCGGTGCGAGTCCTGGACCGGGTCGCGGCGCTCGTCCGGGGATAACCGGTGACCCCTACGCCCCGCCGGCGGCGCCCTAGCGCGGCTGACTTAAAGGAGGCCGAGATGGTGAGCGATTTCACCTTCGAGAAGTTTGCGCAGAATCCGTTCTACCAGGAGGTGAACCGGCGCCTGGTGGCGCTGGCGGGGCTGCGGCCGGGGCTGCGCGTTGTGGACCTGGGAGCGGGGACGGGGGCCGTCACCCAGCTGCTGGTGGCGGCGGTGGCGAGGCAGGGGGGCGAACCTGCCGCCAAAGGGGGCTCAGAGGTGATAGCGGTGGAGCCCTCGGAGACCGCCATAGAGGTGGCGCGACGCAACCTGGAGAACACCAGCGACGCCGTTGTGCGCTTTGTCCAGGGGGGCGCCGAGCGCCTATCGCAGCTTGTCCGCAAACCTGTGGACGCCGTCTTCTTCTGCAACGCGATCCACCTGGTGAAGGAGAAGGCGGCCGTCATGCAGGAGATCTACCACAGCCTGCGAGAAGGCGGGACGTTCTCATTCAACACGTCGTTCTATCAGGGGGCGGAGCCGCCGGAGTCGTTCCAGTTCTACCGCCGCTGGATGATGAAGGCGCTGCGCTTCCTGCGGAAGCAATACGGCCTGTCTCCGGACAGGGAGCAGCGGGCGATGGCCCGCCAGCTCCTGAGCCGCGACGACTACGTCGCCCTCCTGGAGACCAACGGCTTCCGCGTGTGCGAGAGCCAGGTGGTGCCCGTGCCGGTGACCCTGAAGGGGGTCGAGGACATCAGCGAGTACAGCCTGTTCATCGAGGGCGCACTCCCCGGCGTGCCCCTGGACAAGGGGAGCGCGGCGCTCAAGTTCGGTGCCCGCGAGGCGTTCGCGGAGCTGGGCCTGGAGACCTCGCCCCGTAACTGGCTGCTGGTCGTCGCCAGCAAAGAGTAACGCTACGACGGCCGGCCGGCGGGCAGCTTTGACATCACACTTCCGCCCGCTACACTGTCGGGCTAACGCAGGACTGGTGGGATATAGCGCAACGCCTTGCCAACGACCGGTAGTGGGTCAGTTCGGGCGGGGCTAATCGTTCGCCTTGAGCTTGATTCCCGCAGCAATCAAGTCCAGTTCTAGCCGCTGGTTGTTCTCATCTAGGGCTTTTGCGATAACCGCCTTGATATAGTCGACAGCCTGTTCATTTAGGCCGCTCCCTGATCCAACCATCACTTGGTCAATGTGTGACTCTATGGTCTCGCGGTCTATACCTACCTTCGCCATTCGAATCCTCCTTCCAACTAGGCATGGGGCCGTGCCAAAGCGCTCAAGCAAGAAACCCCCCAACGGCGCACCGCCATGATGACGCCGCTGGACGAATTGCAGTGCCGGGCACTCATTTCTTCAAGCAAACGATTTCCCGGTCGTCTTTGGCTTCCCAGCTCTCTTCCGTCGGGGCCAAGTAAGTGGCCGAGGGTGCACACTGACCTCTCGCAAGTTGGTCCAGTAGCGCCTCTCCAGGAAACTTATCGTATCCGGTCAGCTCGAATGTCTTGGTTACGAGCAACGCGCCGGAATCGTCGCAATCTGCCTTTTCCAGCTCTGTAACCTCCATCTCCCTCTGGCCCGGGTCCGGGTTCCGAACGCAATCTCCAGCCTTCAGATTCGTAAGGCTCTCGTCGAGGGTCGTGCACGCCACTGCGATGGCTGGCACGAGCACCAGCAAAAGCAACCCAATTCGAGACCTTCGTCGCAGAATGGCAGGTACGGCGACGACGGCGACGCACGGAGCCACAAGCCGCCACGGTAAACCGGGCATGTCGTAACGTCCCTTTCTATGCGACCCGCTTGCCCGACCCAGCCGCGATTGTGCGCCTGGGGCGGGACAAGTGTCAACGGGGGCTTTGCGGCTTGTCAGCCTCTTCACCGTGCGCCGCCCCGCGAGCGCCACCACCGAGCGAAGGCGTAGACGCCGACCCCGATTCCCGCCCAGAACATGAGCGTGCTTATACCGACCCCGTCCGGCATGAATAACGAACCGACGAACAAGGCCAATGCCGTAACTACGGCTAGGATGGTGAGCTTCATGGTGCGTCCCCTCTGCTGTGCGGCCTACCTGCTGGGAGTGTACACCCGCCCTGCTAAAATGCTGAGCATGATGAGATTAGTCTTCGACCAGACGCAGCCACCTCAGCCCCAGCCCGCCAGCGAGCGCGACCTCGCCGACCACGACCTGGAATACTTGCTGTCGTACCTCTCACACTTGAGAGGCGAGTCCTACGAGATCATCGCCCGCCCAGATGAAGACGAGCGGGGAGGCGTGGCTCCCGACTACACCGTGAGGGAGGTCAACTCCGGAGGAGTGATTGCCGTTGAGCTATCGCTACTCATGAAGGAGGACCTGCAAGCGGCGGCGGCGAGCCTGATTAAGCAAGGCGCGAACGTGATAATTATCGGCCCGCAAACCATCAACCCCCAAGAGATCGCCGGAGGGCTTACAAGGGCGGTGGAGCGAAAGCTGTCGCGAGGCCAGCTTCTTGCTGTGCAGGCGGATGAACGTATCTTGCTTCTCCGCAACCGGCTCATAGCGACGGAGAGAACCTTCCTCAGGGCAGGCATCAGCTTCGACGGCATCGACACGCGCGGCGTCGACCACGCCTACCTCATCGCCAGCTCCCGTCTCATTCAGCTTTGGTAGAACTCGCGCTCTTCCCGCCCAGCGCCAGCGTCAGGTTCACCAGCGTGCGCGTGGGGATGCCGCTTGCCCCCTTCACCCAGGCGCCCTTGTCCTTATCGAAGTTGTCCGTGGGCGCCATGTCTATGTGAACCCAGCGGCTGTCCTCCACGAAGAAGTGGAGGAACTTGGCGGCGCTGATCGCCCCGCCGAACCGGTTGCCCTGGTTCTTGATGTCGGCGACGGTGCTCTTCAGCCCCTCGCGGTACTCGTCGATCAGGGGGAAGCGCCACATCCGCTCGCCGGCCGCCGCGCCGGCCTCGACCAGGGCGGCGGCCAGGGCGTCGTCGGTGGCCATGAAGCCGGTGGCCGCCGGGCCCAGGGCGATCTGCATCGCCCCCGTGAGGGTGGCGACGTCGATGATGGGGGATAGCTTCTCCTGGCGGGCGTAGCAGATCGCGTCGGCCAGGACCAGACGCCCCTCGGCGTCCGTGTTGATCACCTCTATCGTCCTGCCGTTCATCGCCCTCAGCACGTCGCCGGGCTTGGTGGCGGAGCCGGAGGGCATGTTCTCCGTGGTGGGCACCAGGGCCGTCACGTTGACCGGCGCCTTCAGCTTCGCCAGCGCCCACAGCGCGGAGATGACCGCTGCGCCGCCGGACATGTCGCCCTTCATCTCTTCCATGCCGGCCGCAGGCTTGATGGAGATGCCGCCGGAGTCGAACGTGATCCCCTTCCCCAGCAGGCCAATGGTCTCCTTGCTGGCGCGGTCGCCGTGGTGGCGGAGGATGATGAACTTCGGCGGCTGGACGGAGCCGGCGGCGACGCCCAGGAGGGCGCCCATGCCCATCTTCTCCATATCGGCGCGCTCCAGCACCTGGCACTCCAGCCCGGCGTCCTTGGCCAGCGCCTGCGCCCGCTCCGCCATGACGGAGGGCGTGAACAGGTTGGCGGGCTCGTTCGCCATGTCCCGGGCGTGGTTCGCCGCCTCGCCCAGGATGCGGCCGCGCTCCACGCCGCGCTTGAGCGCCTCCAGCTTGGACTCGTCGCGCTCCACCAGGGTGACGGACTCGATCCGCTTCTGGTCATCGTCCGGCTTCTTCAGCCGGTCGAAGCGGTACAGCCCCATCATCGCCCCCTCCGCGATCGCTTGGGCGCAGGCTTCGGGGTCCAGGCCCGCGATGCCCGCGCCGTGGACGATAGTCGCTACGGTGGAGGCGCCGGTCGCGCGGAGGCGGCGGAGGGCAGTGCCGGTGACGTCGCGCACGGCGTCCAGGTTGAACTCGGACTGCTTGCCCAGGCCGGCGACCAGGACACGGGGCGTCGGCAGCTTGCCCAGGGTGTGGATGAGGGTGAGCTCGCTCTTCTTGCCCTTCGTCTCGCCCTCGGCGATGAGCTGGCTGATGGCGCCGTCCAGCGCCTTGTCGACGGCGCCGGTGCCGCCGCCGGGGCTCTTGACGCCTTCGAACAGGTTGACGATCACGGCCTTGGCCGGGTGCTGGGCCAGGTCGCCCCTCTCCACCTTTATATCCACAGGAACCCCCTTCTCAATCGTGTACGGCCATCATAGCCAGAGGCGCGGCAGGGGTCAAAACAGCCCGGTTATTGAAATACGGGCCGCTTGCGCCTAGAATGGGGCTGCCTAGAAGGGGGCAATCTGACTTTGGCCGAGCTTCAGCCGGGTCCGTCTCTGCGTGCCGCTGGCCTGAGCGGTCTGTGGCGGCGCTTCCGGGGGATGTTCAGCCGCCGCGACCTGATGGAAGGGCTGCTCGTGGGGCTGGCCTTCCTCCTCTACTTCGCCGTCCGCGGCGCCGTCGTCGACCGGCCGGAGACCGCCTATCGCCACGCCCTGGACGTCATCGATGCCCAGCGGTCCCTGGGAATCTTCTGGGAAGACGACATGAACGACTGGATCAAGGACCGGCAGTTCCTGGCCCAGACGGCGAACATAGTCTACTTCTGGCTGCACTTCCCGCTCATCATCGCCTTCGGCATCTACCTCTACTACGGGCAGCGGAGCAAGTACACCCTGATGCGGGACGCCTTCCTCCTCTCGGGCGCCATCGCCCTCGTGGTCTACTTCCTGTATCCGGTGGCGCCGCCGCGCGAGCTCCCGGAGCTGGCGGCACGGTTCGACAACGGCGGGCCGGTGTACGTGCGTGGCTTCTTCGATACGATGCAGGAGTACCTTGGCTACGGCTACCAGGCGCAGTCCACCCAGACCTTCGTAAACCCCTACGCGGCGATGCCCAGCCTGCACTTCGGCTGGGACCTGCTCCTGGGGATAGGGATAGTGTGGGCGTCCTGGCGGCAGCGCCTGATGTGGCTCACCCTGCCTATCGGCGTCTTCCTGCCGCTCAGCCAGATACCGGCGATCACGGCTACCGCCAACCACTTCTTCCTGGACGCCGCCGCCGGAGCGCTTGTCGCCCTCTGCGGCTTCCCCGCCGCCTGGGGGCTCCAGCGCTGGGTCTATCCTCGACTCATCGCCTCCGTGGAACGATCACCGTGGCCCTGGCTGCGACGCTGGGTCCCCGCCGACACCGGCGTCCCGCCCGAGCTGGAGGCCGGCACCGGGACTAGTTCCAGTGGTGGTACGTGGGCAGGGGGCTCAAGCTAGCGTAGACCTCCACCGTCAGCTCGCTGACGTGGGGCAGCCAGCGCTCCCAGTCCTGCCGCGCCACCTGCGCCTGCGGGCTCGACACCGCTTCCGGCACCGAGTCGTCGCTCGCGAACTCGTAGAGGGCGGTCCAGTTGGCGCTTCCGCGTGCCCAGTCGCTGCGGTAGGCCCGCACGATGCCGGGTATCTCCATCACGTGGGGCAGGTGCGTGTCCCTGTACCAGCGCTCGAACTCCTCCATCACCGTCGGGTCGAGGCTGGCGCGCACGACTAGGTACGGCTTCGAGCCCAGCACCTAGAACCCCTCCGGGTTGAACTTCCGCTCGTAATGGGTGATGAAGGCCTGGATGCGCGCGGCGTCGAACTCGTCAAGCGTGTCGAGCGTACCCCAGGCCGTCAGGGCTATGCGGTGCTCCATGCCGGCGTACGGCGCCATCAGCACCAGCTTGCGGGCGGAGATGTCGCTCTGGACGATCACGGCCAGCTGCTCGCGGAGCTCCCGGCACTTGGCCTCGTCAAGGGGCACGCCGGCCGAGCAGTCGTACAGGACGGCGACACCGCCGTGCTCCAGGTTGTGGACCTGCATCTCCTTCGCCACCGGCTCGTCGTGGACGCCCCAGTCGGCGGGCTGCGATGAGTGGGGTCCGGACGTGGGCGGGTCACTGTTATAGAAGTCGTAGGGCTGGCCCACCGGCAGGTGCTCGCGACCCTGGTCCTTGAACGTTTGCACGGAATAAGGGTAATCGGGCCTGCTGTCGCCGCTGCTTTTGAGCAGGAACACCACGACTGCCGCGGCCGCCAGGATGGCAAAGGTGGCGACGAAGAGCCGCGGGTGGCGGAGCCTGAACCTAAACACGCCTGGACATCAATATCTGCTGGTGGACGGCCTCCAACGCAGCCGCTATGTCCCGGGACGTATCCACGGTAATGTACGTCTGCTCAATAGGTTCAACCTCACTCTTCATCTTATTATAGACGGCCGGTGTCGCCTCTGACGCGTCCTCCGGATCGCTCCCGCTGGCGCGGGCGGCCAGGCGTCCCAGGGCGACGGCCTCCGGCGCCTCCGTGCGGACGATTATGAGGCCCGCGTCGGCCCGCTGGGCGATGTCGTAGAGCGGCCGGCGATGCTCCTCCTTCAGGCTCGTCGCGTCGAGGACGGCGCTGACACCGTCGGAGAGGAGCCGCTCCACAAGGGCGTGGACGGCCGCGAAAAGGCGGGCGCTCTCGGCGGCGGCGTGCGTCGGGTGGGGGAAGAGCGCGCGGCGCAGGGCGTCGCTGTTCAGGTGGGCCAGCGGGTAGCGGCGGCACAGCTCACGGCTGAAGTGGCTCTTGCCGCTGCCGGGCAGCCCGCTGACCAGGACCAGGAACGGCGCCGGCCGCGGCGCGGGGACATCGCCCAGCGCCGCCTCCAGCCGCGAGACGTCGTCCTCAAGAGATGGGGCGGAGCCTCTCTCGGCGCTCCACGGCTCGCCGGAGAAGAAGGCGACGCCGACGAAACCGGGCCCCGTGTGGGCGCCCATCACGCTCGTGGACTCCGTGATCAGCAGCTCCTCCGGCTGGAACCGCTCGCGCAGGCGGCCTGCCAGCGTCCGGGCGGCCGCCTCGGCGTCGGCATGCATCACCGCCATGTGCAGGGGGCGCTCCGGCGACAGCCGCTCTCCAACCTGCGCGACCAGGCGATCGAGGGCGCGACGCGTCGTGCGCACGCGCCCGGCGGCGCGGACGTCCTCCCCTTCCGCGACGAGGACCGGCTTGATCCGGAGGAGTGACGTCGCCCAGTGAAACACGATAGGCACGCGGCCGCTCTTCGCCAGGTAGCGCAGGGTGTCCAGCACGCCCAGGAGGTGAGCGCGGGAGGCGACATCGCCCACGACGGCCTCCGCCTCCGCCAGGGTGGCGCCGGCCCCGGCGGCGCGCGCAGCGTAGAGGACGGCGAAGCCGTGGCACATCGCCAGGCAGTGGGAGTCCACCACGCGCACGGGGAAGCCCGGCAGCTCTGTGCGGGCCATCTCGGCGGCGTTGACGGCGGAGCCGTAGGTGCCGCTGAACGCGGCAGGAAGGGTGACGCAGAGCGCGGAATCGGCGGTCGCGGCGGCCCGGCGGAACGCCTCCAGGAAGGCGGCGGGAGCCGGCGCGGCCGTCGTGGGGAACCTGCGGGAGGCGCGCAGCAGGGCGTAGAACTCGCGGCCGCTGAGGGCGCCGTCGTACTGGGGCCCGCCGTCGAACAGGAACGTGAGGGGGACGGCGGTTATTCGGTGCGCCTTCAGGAGCTCCGCGGGAAGACAGGTGGAGCTATCGGTTACTACAGCAACCCGGGCCATAGGAGGTGATTATATCGTGGCCCAATTGCCTCCGTCACTCGGCGTGTGCTATACTCGCCGCGACGAAACAGAGGAGGAAAGACGCAGAGGCGCTGCCGCGCAAAGCATGCTGAGCAAGACGACAAAGGAAGAGATCGCGATCCGCGTTCGGCTGCATGCGACCGATACCGGCTCGTCCGATGTCCAGGTGTCCCTCTTGACGGAGCGAATCCGCGAGCTAACGGATCACCTGCGCACACACCGGAAGGACCACCATTCACAGCGCGGCTTGATGAAGATCGTGGGACGGCGACGCCGGCTCCTGCGCTACCTCAGCCGGAGGGAGCCGGAGCGGTACAAGGTGTTGATCGCCGGGCTGGGCATCCGCAAGTAGACGGGCCCGTTCACTCTTCCCCAAGCGACACTCCTCTCTAAACCGGTTGCAGGAGGCAACGCTGCGCCGCAGTCTACGCGCCGCACTCATATAGCATTCAGATGTGTCTCATCTCAACGATGAGCGAGTAGCGAAGTCACTTGGGAGTGACGGGAGGGTTCCTTTAGCATGGTTGAAAAATTCAGCCGCATCATAGGTGGCCGTGAGTTGAGCATGGAGGTCGGCCGGGTGGCCGGGCTCGCCGATGGGGCGGTCGTAGTCCGCTACGGCGACTCCATGGTCCTGGTGACGGCCTGCATGGACAAGCCCAGAGAGGGCATCGATTTCTTCCCCCTGACGGTGGACTACGAGGAGCGATTGTACGCCGCCGGCAAGATCCCCGGCAGCTTCTTCCGCCGCGAGGGGAGGCCCAGCAGCCAGGCGATCATCACGGCTCGCCTGACCGATAGGCCCCTGAGGCCGCTCTTCCCCAAGGGCATGCGGAACGACATCCAGATCGTCGGCACGACCCTCTCCGCGGACCAGGAGAACGACCCCGATATCCTGACGATCACCGGCGCCTCCGCCGCCCTTACGATCTCCGGCATCCCCTTCGACGGCCCCATCGCCGCCACCCGCGTCGGTTACATAGACGGCCAGTTCATCGTGAACCCCACCTTCGCCCAGCTCGACGAGGGCCAGCTTGACCTGGTGGTGGCTGGCAGCCGCGACGCCGTGGTGATGGTGGAGGCCGCCGCCTCCGAGGTGTCGGAGACGGTGGCCCTGGAGGCCATCCGCATCGGCCAGGAGGTCAACGCGGAGCTCATCGCCCTCCAGGAGGAGATGGCGGAGCGCGTCGGCAAGCCCAAGATGGAGGTCGAGAAGATCACCCTGCCGGACGAGGTGGTGCAGGCCGTGCGCGAGTTCGTCCAGGGTCGCGACTGGGACCTCCTGGCCTCCGCCCGGGACGAGCGCGATGCCGCTCTGGCCGGGCGGCGGAAGGAGCTCATCGCGGCTCTGGGAGAGACCTATCCGGAGAACGAGATCAAAGCCGCCTTCACCGAGGTCACGAAGTCGATCGTGCGGTCCCGCATCTTGGAGCAGGGCCAGCGGCCGGACGGCCGCAGGCCGGACGAGATCCGGTCTATCAGCTGCGAGGTCGCGCTGCTGCCCCGCACCCACGGCTCCGGTCTGTTCACGCGCGGCGAGACGCAGGTCCTGTCGATCGCCACGCTGGGCTCGATGGGCGAGCAGCAGAAGATCGACGGGATCGAGCCGGAGGAGCGCAGGCGATTCCTGCACCACTACAACTTCCCGCCCTTCTCCGTCGGCGAGGCACGTCCCATGCGGGGGCCGTCCCGCCGCGACATCGGCCACGGCGCCCTCGCCGAGCGCGCCCTCATGCCCGTCGTCCCCGACGAGGAGGAGTTTCCCTACACGATCCGCCTGGTCTCGGAGGTGCTCTCCAGCAACGGCAGCACCTCCATGGCCAGCGTCTGCGGCAGCACCCTCTCCCTGATGGACGCGGGTGTGCCCATCAAGGCGCCCGTGGCGGGCATCGCCATGGGCCTGATCAAGGGTGAGGACCGCTTCCAGGTGCTCACCGACATCGCCGGGCTGGAAGACGCCATGGGCGACATGGACTTCAAGGTGGCCGGCACCCAGGCCGGCATCACCGCCCTCCAGATGGACATCAAGGTCAAAGGGATCACCTTTGAGATCATGGAGATCGCCCTGGCGCAGGCCCGCGAGGCGCGCGAGTTCATCCTGGGCAAGATGCTGGAGACGATCCCGTCCGTGCGGCCGGAGCTCTCCCCTTACGCGCCGCGCATGTACCGCATCTCCATCGCCCAGGACAAGATCGGCGCCGTCATCGGCCCGGGCGGCCGCATGATCCGCTCGATCATCGAAGAGACGGGCTGCTCGATCGACATCGAGGACGACGGCACCGTGTTCGTGGGCTCACCCAACGAGGAGCAGGCGCGCAAGGCGATCGCCATCATCGAGGGGTTGACCAAGGACGTGGAGCTGGGCGAGATATACACCGGCAAGGTCACGCGACTGACCTCCTTCGGCGCCTTCGTGGAGGTGCTGCCGGGCAAGGAAGGCCTGGTTCGCCTTCCCGACCTGGCCGAGGAACCCGTGCGGCGACCCGAAGACGTCGTCAATATGGGCGACGAGGTCATGGTGATGGTGATTGAAGTGGATGACCTGGGCCGGGTGAACCTGTCCCGCCGCGCCGTTTTGGAGGGGATGACCCTTGAGGAGGCGCGGGAAGCTTCTAAGCAGGCCCAGATGGCCTCGGTGGGCGGACGGGGCGGCGAGAGAGACCGCGACCGGCGGCCTCCGCGCCGTGACTTCGGCGGCGGTGGACGCGGCCCCGGCGGCCCCGGTGGCGGTGGTGGCGGTGGTGGTGGTGGCGGTGGCGGTGGCCAGGGGTATGGTCGCAGGGGCGGCGGAAACGGCCGGCCCGGCGGCGGCCCCGGTGGCGGTGGACGCGGCCCTGGTGGCGGTGGACGCGGGCCCGGCGGTGGCGGCGGTCCGGGGTACCCTCGCAGGAGCGGGCCCGGCGGCCCACCCGGTGGCGGCCCCGGTGGCAGCACCTTCCGGCGTAGCCCCGGCGATCCCCTGCCACCCCCTCCCAGCCCGCCCGGGAGGCGCTGGTAAGACATAGGAGGGCGCGCCCATGCCCATAAAGGTTGTCGTTAGCGGCACCGGGAAGATGGGCCGGCAGGTGCTGGCGGCCGTGAGCGCCGAACCGGAGCTGCAGCCTGTGGGCGTCCTCTCCCACGTCCCCGGTGAAGAATACCTCTCGCTGCCGGACGGCTCCGGCCTCGTCCCCTTTGGCGCCGACCCGGCGGCGCTGTTCACCCGCACCCGCCCGGATGTCGTGGTGGACTTCACGAACGCGGAGTACACACCCATCGTGGCTCGCGAGGCGCTGGAGGCGGGGGCGAGGCTCGTGATCGGCACCTCCGGCCTTTCGGAGGCGTTCCTGCACGAGCTGGACCGGGAGTGCCGGGAGCGAAAGCTCGGCGCCGTGGTCGCCTCCAACTTCGCCCTGGGCGCGGTCGTGATGACCCACCTGGCGAAGGCCGCCGCCCGCTTCTTCGACCACGTCGAGCTTATAGAGATGCACCACGAAAGCAAGGTGGACGCGCCCTCCGGCACCGCTATCACCACCGCACGCAAGATGGCGGAAGGGCGTAAGGAGCCCTTCCATCGCGCCGCGACGCAGCGGGAGACGGTGGAGGGGACGCGCGGCGGCTCCGTAGACGGCGTCACGATCCACAGCGTGCGTCTGCCCGGACTGGTCGCCCACCAGGCCGTGATCTTCGGCGGCCCCGGCGAGACCCTCACGATCCGTCACGACTCCACCAGCCGCGAGTCGTTCATGCCCGGCGTGGTCCTGGCGGTCAAGGACGTGATGCGGCGGCAGGAGATGGTGCTCGGCCTGGAAACGCTCATCGGGATCGAGTAGCCCCGTTGGCCTAGAGGGCCTTTGACCGCATGGCGCGCGCGTGATACATTAGTTGCGCAATCGCGCAACTAATGTCATGACCCAGGACCTGTTCGACCTTCACGCCGACGTCTGCAAGACCCTCTCTAGCCCGGCTCGCCTGAGGATTATCGATGCCCTGAAGGACAGCGAGCTTTCCGCCGGCGAGATCTGTGCGGTCGTGGGCGCTCGCAAGGCGAACGTCTCCCAGCACCTCGCCGTCATGCGCGAGCGCGGGATAGTCGAAGCACGCCGCAGCGGCACGAATGTCTTCTACCGCCTGACCAACCCGAAGGTCGTCCAGGCGTTCCAGCTGATGCGGGAGGTCCTCGTAGAGCAGCTCGACAAGAAGGCTGCGCTTCTCGCGGGGTCAGGCCGTCTGGGAGGCCCGTCGTGACCGCCCTCCTGCTCGTGATCAACCGCGCTCCGTACGACGGTACGGACGTCGTCTGGAACGCCCTGCGCCTGGCCGGCTCCGCCGCGGAGGCCGGGATGCGGGTGAGGCTCTTCCTCATGAACGACGGTGTGGACCTGGCGCGGGAGGGCGTCACGCCGGAAGGCGCCGAGTTCGACCTGCAGGAGATGCTCCAAAAGCTCATCGCGGGTGGCGTGGAGGTTCGGCTCTGCCAGACCTGCCTGACGCGCTGCGGCATTGGCAAGGGAGAGACGATCCCGAAGGCGCAGATCGTGGGCATGAAGGACCTCGTCGCCTGGGTGCGGGACTCCGAGAAAGTGCTATCATTCTGACCTGAGATGGCGGTTTGGAGGGTGCCATGGCCGGCAAGACGATAGTCATCCTTGGCGGCGGCGTCGGCGGCCTGGTCGCCGCCAACCGCCTGCGCAGGCTTCTCCCCCGCGAGCACCGCGTCGTCCTCGTAGACCGGAACGTCTGGCACAGCTTCGCGCCCGCGTTCACCAGCGTCATGCTTGGCCACAAAGTCGCGGAGCAGATCAGCCGCGACCTCCGCCGCCTGGGCCGTAAGGGGATCGAGTTCATCCCCGCCGAGATCAGCGGCATCGATCTCTCGAAGCGCACCGTTCACCTCAGCGGCCAGGAGCTCGCCTACGATTACCTGATCCTGGCGATGGGCGCCCAGTACTCCGCCGGCGATATCGCCGGCCTCGCCACCGCCTACACCTACTACACCCTGGAGGGCGCCGAAGCGCTGCGCGAGGAGATCGCGGCCCTCAAGTCCGGCCGCATCGCCATCGTCGTGCCGGGCGTGCCCTACAAGTGCCCGGCGGCACCCTACGAGGGCGCGCTTCTGCTGGACCACTACTTCCGCCGCGCCCGCCTTCGCTCCGGCATCGAGATCCGCCTGTTCACGCCGGAGCCGGCGCCGCTGCCCGTCGCCGGGAAGGCGGTGGGCCAGGCGGTGACGGAGTTGCTGGCTGGCCGCGAGGTCGGGTTCAGCCCGAACAGCCGGCTGCAATCAGTGGACCCGGCCGCAAAGAAGCTCGCCTTCGAGGACGGCTCCGAAGCCCCCTACGACCTCCTGATCGGCGTGCCGCTTCACGAGGTGCCGACGGTTGTGCGTGAGGCCGGCCTCGCCGAGCGTGGCGGCTGGGTGAAGGTGGACCGCGACACCCTGGCGACGGCGTTCGAGGGCGTCTACGCGGTGGGCGACATGACGGCGATCCCGCTGGCCAACGGCAAGATGCTGCCGAAGGCGGGCGTGTTCGCCCACGGCGAGGCGGAGGTGGTGGCCCGAAACATCGCCGCCCAGATCAGCGATGGCCAAACCCGCTGGGCCTTCGGCGGCGAGGGTGCCTGCTTCCTGGAGACGGGCTTCGGCAAGGCCGCCTACGTAAAAGGCAACTTCTTCGCGGAGCCTGAGCCGGAGCTGCAGATGCGCCGGCCCAGCATGCTCTGGCGCTGGGTTAAGGAAGGCTTCGTCCGCACCTGGCTCTGGCGCTGGTTCTGAGGCCGCGCCTCTCTTTCCTTGGAAGGACAGGCTTCAGCCTGCCGGGCTGGGGCGTGCTGGCTCTGTAGGGGCGACCTTCAGGTCGCCCGCTGCTGCGGCAGAGGCCAGCCCTCCCATTCCTTCTGAAGGAGCCTGCCGGGAGACCCCATCAGCCGTTGCGGTGTCCGCCCCCAATCCGCTAAGATGGTCGGGCCGCAGCCGGGTGCCACCGCTGCGGCTCGTATCTGGGGAGTAAGAGCGGATGTCCAAGGCTTACAACGTCGCCGTCGTCGGCGCCACCGGCCTCGTCGGCCAGGAGTTCCTCAAGATCGCCCTGCAGAGGGGATTCCCCCTCAAGGGGCTGCGCCTGCTCGCCTCCAGCCGCTCCGCCGGCCGCCGCCTCACCGTCGGCGAGTGGGAGATCGAGGTGGAGGAGACGAACTCAAAGTCGTTCGCCGGCGTCGATATCGCCTTCTTCTCCGCGACGACCGAGGTCTCGAAGAGCATGGTCCCCGCCGCCGTCAAGGCCGGCGCCATCACTATCGACGACAGCGCCGCCTGGCGCATGGAGCCGGACGTGCCGCTCGTCGTGCCGGAGGTCAACGCCGCTGACCTCGAGGGCCACAAGGGGATCATCTCGATCCCCAACTGCCCTACCACGCCGCTGGTCCAGGTGCTCTGGCCCATCCACTGCCTCAACCCCGTGAAGCGGATCATCGTCGACACCTACCAGTCGGTGTCGGGGCAGGGCGCGCAGGCTGTCCAGGAGCTGACCGACCAGACCCGCGCCGTCCTCGATGGCAACAGCGCCAGCGCCCACGTCTTCCCCCACCAGATCGCCTTCAGCCTGCTGCCCCACGTGGACGTCTTCCTGGGCAGCGGCTACACCAAGGAAGAGTGGAAGATCATCAACGAGACGCGCAAGATCATGCACGAGCCCGAGCTGGCGGTATCCGCCACCTGCGTTCGCGTGCCCGTGTACGTGGGGCACAGCGAGGCGGTGCACGTGGAGTTCGCCCGGCCGATCACGCCGGAGGAGGTGCACACGATCCTGCGCGAAGCCCCCGGCGTCACCGTGCAGGACGAGCCTTCCGTGAACCTTTACCCCATGCCCTGTACCGTCGCCGGCAAGGACGACACCTTCGTGGGGCGGATTCGCCAGGACGTCTCCTGCCCCACCGGCATCGCCATGTGGATCGTCAGCGATAACCTGCGTAAGGGCGCCGCCCTTAACGCTATCCAGATCGCGGAAGAGCTGATCGCCCGCAGCCTCATATAGGAGCCGTCCCATGGAGATAGGCCGTCTTCTCACAGCGATGGTTACGCCCTTCGACCGCGAGGGGCAGGTGGACTACGCCCAGGCCGGGCGGCTGGCTTCTGCCCTCCTCGACTCCGGCAGCGACGGCCTCGTCGTTGCCGGCACGACCGGCGAGTCGCCGACGCTCAGCCACGACGAGAAGCTGAGGCTGTTCGCAGCCGTCAAGGAGGCCGTGGGCGGCCGCGGCGTCGTGCTGGCCGGGACGGGCACGAACGACACCGCCGCTAGCATCGAGCTATCGCAGGAGGCGGAGCGGGCCGGCGTGGACGGACTGCTGCTCACCGCGCCCTACTACAACAAGCCTACCCAGGAAGGGCTCTACCGACACTTTGAGGCGATCGCCCGCGCCACCCGCCTCCCCTGCGTCCTCTACAACATCCCCTCGCGCACGGGCGTCAACATGACCGCCGATACCACGCTACGGCTCTCCCGCGTGCCGAACATCGTCGGCGTGAAGGAAGCCTCCGGCGACCTGGCCCAGATCGCGCGCATCATCGACGACGCCGGCGACGAGTTCCGGGTGTGGAGCGGCGACGACGCCATGACGCTGCCGATTCTGGCCTTGGGCGGCTACGGCGTCATAGCCGTCGTCTCTCACCTCGCCGGCGCGCAGCTGCACGGGATGATCGACGACTACCTGGCCGGTCGCACCGCCGAGGCGGCGCGCGCCCACCGCCGTCTGCTGCCGCTGATGCAGGTGCTGATGACGGCGGCCAGCAACCCTTCACCGCTGAAGTACGCTCTCAACCAGATCGGCTTTCCCGTGGGGGCGCCGCGCCTGCCGCTGGTAGAGCCGGAGGGCGAGCCGGCGGAGCAGATCACGGCGGAGGTCCGCCGCCACCACATCGACCTCGCGGTAACGGTTTAGGAGCAGGAGGTCCACAATGCGCTTTCCAATCCTGATGAGCCCCATGTGGCGGCCCTTGCTGCTGCCCTTCGGCGGCACGCCCGAGCGCTCCTTTATCGAGCTGGAGGACGGCGAGCTGCGCGTGCGCTTCGGCTGGCTGTTCGACCAGCGCTTCCCGCTCAGCGCCATCGAAGGCGCCTCGCCCTCGCACTGGTCCGTCTGGGCCGGTATCGGCTGGCGGACCAACTTCCGCGGCACCGTCGGCCTGATCGGCACCTACGTGAACATCGTGGAGGTGCGGTTCAGGGAGCCCCAGCGCGTGCGGATGGTTCTGCCTTTTGCCTGCCGGCGGCTGTACGTGTCGCTGGAGGAGCCGCGGGAGTTCATCGCCGCCCTGCGCGACGCCGGCGCGGCGGAGGCCCCGCGTGAGCCCGTCGGTGCCGGCGCGGGCACCAACTCCCGGCCGCGCCGCCGCAAGAAGAGCGACTAGCTACCCGTCCCGCGCCCGCAGGAACGCCAACCAGCGCCGCCGCATCACCGATTGTCCCCAGGCGTAGCCCAGGGCGTCGCCGGCGCTGTTCGCCAGGTTCGCCGAGCCGATGTAGAAGAACGCCATCGTCCCGAAGAAGGCGACCACGCTCCACCAGGTCACGCCCGCCAACGCCAGCGGCAGCAGCCCCAGCGATACCCCCAGCGTCAGCCCGGCCCAGGCGATGCCCCGCACCGTCCACCCCTCCCGCGCCCGCCTGGCGCGGTACATGACGAACACCTCCGGCGGCACCCGCGTCACCTCAGGCACGTCATCCGCGCTGCGGCCGCAGTGCGGACAGGGGCCGCCGTCCGCCTGCCGGGCCGCCGTCACCGGGTGGTAGCAGTAGCCGCAGAACCGCCCGGCGTTGGGCGCCTGCCCCTCCAGGACGTCGTCCATCAGGGCGATGAGACGCTCGGAGAGCACCTCCCCGCGGTCAACTCCGGACTCGAGACCCTGGACTGGCAAGCCCTTCGCGGATGTGTCGGTGGTCTCGACTTTCGGGATTCTGTTCGCCTCTTCCGTTGTGCGCTCCTAGTCCACCATCATGGTGGCGACGCGCTCCGGCTCGATGATCATGATCAACCGCTGCTCGCCCGGGGCGCGCCAGGGGTAGCGGTCCTGGCCCATGTACTTCTTCGCCAGCCGGTCGATCGATTCGTCGGCCCCTTCGTGCCGCAGCTCCACCACCCGGCCGCGGATGGCCGCCGACTGGTACGGGTTATCCTGCCTGACGATGGAGACGGCCACGCGGGGGTCGCGGCGGACGTTGCGCGGCTTGACCCGGCCCTCCGCGGTGTTCACGACTATGCGGTCGCCCTCCATCTCCACCCAGACGGCCGTCACCTGGGGGGAGCCATCGGGCATGAGGGTGGCGATGTGCGCGAAGTTCGGCTCCTGGAGCAGCTTCTTGACGCCTTCGGACAGCTTAGCGGGCATGTGCGACCTCCTGAGTAAACGAAGCGACTGGCTATAGCTTAGCGAACCGCGGGGCTGCGGCGCCAGCGCCTACTCGTGCCCGATCGTCTTCCCCGGCGCGATCCGGTCCCGTAGCAGGCGCTTCACCTCCGCTGCCTCCGGCATGCGCTTCGTCTCGCGGTTGCCGGCCAGCGTCTCGCCGTCCAGCCGCACCTCGAAGATGCCGCCGGAATCGGGTACCAGCGCCACCTCGCCCAGCTCCTTCTCGAACGTGGTCAGCAGCTCCTGCGCCAGGTAAGCGGCGCGCAGCATGAACCGGCACTGCGTGCAGTAGTGAATCTCGACCCGCGGCGATGGCATGGAGCTGAACGTCGGCTAGACCGGCGCGAAAGAGTAATCGTGGTTGGCGAGGAGCGCGGCGAGGAACACGGCGGCGACGCTGGCCAGCAGTACCAGCGCGCTCATCACTACCGAAATGCGGCGGAGGCGGAGCGCCTCCGCTGAGTCGCCGCGCTCCTCCTCGTGCAGGCGGAGCTGTCGCGGCCCGATGATGAACGTATGGACGGCCGTGAGCAGCACGGCCACGCCCACGACGAGCATCTTCGTGGAGAACACCTGGAAGTAGCGGTAGTCCGTCTCCCAGACGTGGGACGCCGGCTCGTTCGCCTCCTGGAAGAGGTTTGACATCCCGCTGAGGATGATGACGCCGAGGGCGGCCCAGGCCAGCCAGCCGAAGCGGTAGATGACGATCCGCATCACTCGCACCCGCGTCTCCGCGTCGTCGATGGCGCGCAGCGCCGGCATGGTGACCAGGAACATGAAGAACTGCGGCCCCAGCCAGACCGTCACCGCCACGATGTGGATCCAGGGGGTGATCGCTTCGCTCATCGGGTCGCTCCTCTAGATGACGGGCTTGATGGCGATCGCCTGTTCGCGCTCCGGGCCGACGGATACCAGGTGGACGGGCGCGTCCAGGAGCCGCTCGATCCGGCGGATGTAGGCGCGGGCGTTCTCCGGCAGGTCCTCGAACTGCCGCGCGCCGGACGTGTCCTCCTGCCAGCCGGGCAGCTCCTCGTAGACCGGCTTCGCCCGCGCCAGCACGGCGCCGCTGGCGGGGAGCGAGCCCGTCGTCGTGCCGTCCAGCCGGTAGGCGGTGCAGACCTTGATGGCGGGCAGACGGTCGAGCACGTCCAGCCGCGTGAGGGCGATGGCGGTGACGCCGTTGATACGGGCGGTGTAGCGGGCGGCGACGGCATCGAACCAGCCGCAGCGCCGGGGGCGGCCGGTGGTGGCGCCGTACTCCGGGCGGGGGCCGCCCTCGCGCAGGAGGGTTCCCGTTTCGTCCAGCAGCTCCGTGGGCATCGGCCCGTTGCCGACGCGGGTGTTGTACGCCTTGTACACGCCCAGGACGCTATCGATCTTCGTGGGGCCGATGCCGATGCCGACGGCCGCCCCGCCGGCCAGCGAGGAGGGCACGGAGGAGGTGACGTACTCGTAGGTGCCGGCGTCAAGGTCCAGCAGAGAGCCCTGCGCCCCCTCCAGGAGGACCGTGTCGCCGCGGGCCATCGCTTCCTGCACCAGGGCCGCCGTGTCGGCCACGTAGGGCGCCAGCCTCTCGCCGTAGTCCACGTACTCCGCGTGCACGCTCTCCAGGGAGAGCGGGTCCGCCCCGTACAGCTTCGTCAGGACGGCGTTCTTGTAGGGCACGAGGAAGGAGAGGAGCTGCAGTAGCGATTCGCTGTCCAGCAGGTCGGCGACGCGCACGCCGGCCCGGGCGACCTTGTCTACGAAGGCGGGGCCGACGCCGCGACCGGTGGTGCCGATGGCGCCGTCTCCCCGCATCTCCTCGTCCAGCCGGTCGATCAGCGGGTGCCAGGGCATGAGCACCTGCGCCCGGTCGCTGAGGAAGAGCCGTCCCTTGACGGAGATGCCGCGCGACTCCAGCCCTTCGATCTCCTTGAGGAGGCCGGTGGGGTCGACGATGACGCCGTTGCCGATGACGCAGATCTTATCGGGGTAGAAGATGCCGGCGGGCACGAGATGGAGGGCGAACTCGCCGATCTCGTTTACGACGGTGTGACCGGCGTTGGCGCCGGCGGAGTACCTGGCGACTACGTGGGCCTTCTGCGCCAGCAGGTCTACGATGCGCCCTTTCCCCTCATCCCCCCACTGGCCGCCCACGACCACGATGACTGGCATAAAACAGCCCGCCTCAGGCGGACTTCTCCCCTCCTCTCGGTTCCGCAGGGAGTATAGGGGCCGCGGGCGATGGGGTCAAGGGGCGACGCCGGTTGTCATCCCCGCGCCCGCTCGGGGAAGCAGGTGGCGTGCGCGGCGGTACAGTTGAGTAGAATGTGCAAGGAGGTGAGACGATGAACGTCAGGGAGATCATGGTCGAGCCTGTGGTACTGGTGCG
>JAUYGU010000132.1 GCA_030690405.1 Dehalococcoidia bacterium
CTGCAGCTCCATCGCCGCCTGCTCGCGGGTGCGGGCCGGGTCCTCGGCCTGGAAGGCGTCCAGCATGCGCTCCAGCATGTCCAGCACTTCGATCGTCGCCTCAGCGCCGGGGCGCTGCTTCGCTCCGAACAAGCCGATGCCATCCCACGGCCCCACGCACCAGATGCGGATGCCAGTCCCCTTGCGGCCCCAGTTGTTCGTCAGGCCCAGCATGAGGATCATCGCCCGCTCCATCAGGTCGCCGTGGTAGTACTTGGCCGAGTTGAACCCCAGAAGGATGTTCGTCTTGCACCTGGCGGCCCTGCGCGCGAGATAGCGGATGGACTCCGCGCCGGCACCGCAGAGCTCCGACGCCTTCTCAGGCGTGTAGTCCGCCAGCCGCTCCCGGAGGAGCGCGAACACCGGCGTCACCTCCACCTCCTCGCCGGAGAGCAGCGTTACGCGGTGCCTGCCGTCGAGCGCAGGGTCCAGCTCGCCCAGCGCCAGGGTGCCACGCGGCGCCTCGACCACCGCCTCGGAATTCGCGTCGAAGAAGTAGAACTGGTCCTGACGCCCGCCCTCCTGGAGGTCGCTCCCGCGGAGGAAACGCCGGTTGTCCAGCCGGACCAGGAAGGGGAGGTCGGTCTGCTCCTTGATGAAGCCGGCGTCGAACAGCTCCTCGTCGATGATCGTCTTGCACATGGCGAGGGCGAGGGCGGCATCGGTGCCGGGGCGCACAGGGATGTACTTGTCGGCGTGCGCCGCCGAGGGGCTGAAGTCGGGGGCGATGGTGACCACCTCGGCCCCCTTGTAGCGGGCCTCGGAAATGTAGTGGTAATAGGGGATGCGAGTGTAGGCGGGGTTCATGTGCCAGATCAAGAGAAGCTCAGAGTGGAACCAATCGTCCACGGTGGAGGCGAAGATCTTGCCGAACACCTCGTACAGCCCCATGGCCAGGTCGCCGACGACGCCGTCGAGGTCCATCGAGAGGCCGCCCAGCTTGCCCACAAAGCGGAGGCAGGAGGTGAGGGCCATCGGCCCGCCCTGGGCGCCCGTGATCTCGTGGATGATGGACTCCGGGCCCACCTCCTGGATCGCGTCGATGACGGCATCCGCGAGTTCGGTCAGGGCGTCGTCCCAGGAGATGCGCTTCCACCTGCCGGCGCCGCGCTCGCCCACACGCTTGAGGGGGTAGAGGACCCGCTCCTTGGCGTAGAGCATCTGGCCCCACATCGCGCCCTTCTGGCAGCCCATGGGGTTCATGTCCGGGACGCCCTCTTCGATGACGTTGTAGGTGGCGGCCTGCTCTTCGTGGAGAACGATCCCGTCCTTCACGTATACGCGGTAAGGGCAGTTGCCCGGATAGCAGTCCACGCAGTGAGTGCCCCAGACGACCTTGTCCCACTGCCAGCGCTGGCGGTAGAGGTCCTCCCAGGAGGTGTAGGAGTCGCCGGCGGCGCCTTCCGCCGGCTCCAGGGTCGTCAGCCTGGTGTCCGCCATTGCCTTCCCCCTAACTGCCCTTCAGGGCCCGCTGGAGATACGTCCGTTCGGCATCGAAGAACCGCCCGGCCAGGGCCACCAGCGAGCGGTGGAAGGGCAGCGGCCGCTGAAGCTTCACCGCGGCGGCCAGGAGGGGCCACCATTTGGCCAGCTGGCGCTGGAGGAAGTCGCGCTCCGCCCGCAGGTAGGACTCGACGTCGCCGCCCGCGTCCCTGGCCTCCGCCTCCTTGAAGGCGAGGAAGTGCATGAACTCCAGCTCCACGGTGACGTGGTCCGGCATCGTTCCAGGCGAGATGCGCAGGCCGAAGAAGTTGTAGAAGCGGACCAGCTCCTCCATGGCACGCAGGCGATCGCGGCCGTACTGGCCGGAGAACAGGGGGCAGGCGGCGCTGCCGCGGGCACCGACCTCAAACAGGCGGATGTACTCCGACTGGAAGTGGTCGTAGTCAGCGGGGGCGCGCCAGGCGCCGGCGGCGCCGGCGGCGATCCGCGCCGGGAGGGCGCGCATCAGGTCGGCCCCGGCCGCCTGCCAGAGGCCTTCCACGACCTCCCGGTGGAACTCCGGTTGCGGGAAGGCGAAGGCGCGTGACAGATGGACGTAGAAGCGGCTGCGCGCGCCCGCGGCGGCGCCCTCCGTCACCTCGCTGCGCGGCTGCGTGGCGATGGTCATCCGCCTGGCCGTTTGGTTATGTCCACTGGATCTCCGCCGGGTCGCGGTCGTACGGCTTGAACATGTCCTTCCACCAGTAGGCGATGAGCGTGTCCATGAGTTCCGACTTGCCGCCCTCTCTGGTCTTGGTCATCTCTGTCTTGAGCGTCTGGATAGCAGACTTCACCCTGGGCCCGAACAGGCCCTCCAGGTACTCGTCCGGGATGCGCGGCGTGTCTTCGTCGAAGCTGAGGTCATCGTTTAGCCGGGCCGGGCCGACGGGCGGGATGTAGAAGACGTTGGGCTCCGTGCCGAACTCCGGGTGGAGGGGCAGCGCCACCTCCCACTTGCGGACGAGCTGGGCGACCGGCCCGCTCTCGTCGTCGAGCGTGCCGAACCAGACGGCGCGGCCGGGGCACTGGCGCACGCAGGCGGGAGCAACGCTCTGCTCCACACGCGGGAAGCACATGATGCACTGCTGGCTGACCTGGCGCACGAAGTTGAAGTAGACCTTCTTGTAGGGGCAGGCCTCCAGGCAGAACTGGTAGCCGCGGCAGCGGCTCTCGTCCCGCAGGACGATGCCGTCCTGCTCGCGCTTGTACATGGCGCCGCGGGGGCAGGCCTGCAGGCACGCCGGCTTGGTGCAGTGGTTGCAGAGGCGCGGCATGTAGAAGAAATAGGCGTTGGGGTACTCGCCCGCGCCCTGGTCTTCGTCCCAGTTGGGGCCCCACTTGGGCTCCTCGCCCACGGGGTGGAGGAAGACGGACTGGCCCTTGCCGCCGTACAGCACCTCATCGTAGTTGAAGTCCCAGCCGCCACCCCACTCCTCGCGAGTCGGCCGGCGGCCGGGCTGGGACACGCCCTCGCGGTAGCCGCCGCCCATCGCCTCGTAGTCGCGGGGGTGGCCGCGGCCGGGCTGGGTGTTGACGGTGCACCACCACTGGTAGTCCGCCCCCTCCTCGCGCGTCCACAGCACCTTGCAGGCGACGGAGCAGGTCTGGCAGCCGATGCACTTGTTCAGATCGAAGACCATGGCCACCTGGTGCCCGGCGCCGTTCTTCCCTTGAGCCGTCTTCGCCATGACAGAACCTCCTTCAGGCCACCGGCCTTCGCCTACTCGATCTCCAGTTCCTGCCAGCGCTTCGAGAATGACTTGATCCCCGCCCGCTCCTGGCTTGAGCCCTCCCAGACGGCGAACGCCACCTTCGCGGCCTTCCCCGGGGATAGACGGACGCCTTCGCCGTCCGTCTGCAGCGGCCGCGAGAAGACGACCTCCCAGCGGCCGTCCAGCCAGCGCGCACGGGCCTGGCTGAAGCTCTTGGCCGTCTGCTCGGCGGTGCCGGCGCCCCTTGCGATGAGGTTCTGGGCGTCGTCCTCATCCGCCATGGTGGCGCGCCAGTACCAGGCGTTCACGGGGGCGTCGGCGCTGCCCATGCTCTCCAGGGGGGCGTCGCCGTTGAGGGGGAAGAGCACCCCTGCCGCGTCCGGGAACACCGAACCGTCGCCGTAGTCGCGATTCTCTGTCGGGTCAGGCCACTCCAGCCGGAAGGCGATGTCCTTGCTGTTGTGGGCGGCCTGCACCTTCAGGAAGCGGACTGCTCCCAGCGGTTTGCCGGCCCAGGCGGCGCGGACGTACTTCGACGGCTGCCGGTGGAGCGGGGTCCCGCCCATGATCATCTCCTCCGCCGGCACCTTGGCCCACTGCTGGGCGGCCGGGTTCAGCAGGGTGCGGGTCGCCAGCTGTAGCTTCACTGCTTTCATCGTGGTTCCCTCCCGTTAGCGCTGGTCACTTCCACCCGGATGGAGCGGTCTACCTGGACCGGCTGCCACTGGAGCGGCCAGTACTTCAGGTGGCCGTAGCCGCCGGCCAGGTGCAGCCACTTGATCATGCCGGGCTCTACGTTGGCCTGGTCCTTCCACCCCCGATGCATGTACGGTTCCCAGCCGTTGTAGCAGATGACCTGGCCGGGCATGACCGAGGATGAAAGCTTGACGGGCGTGAAGAACTCTCCGAAGTCGTTGAAGACACGCACCTCATCCCCATCGTCCAAGCCCCTGGAGGCCGCGTCCTGCGGGTTCATCACCATGTGCGGCCGGCCGCGGTGCGTCTGCATGATGATGCGGCTGGTCATGTTCATGGAGTGAACGCTCCAGCGGTTGTGACCGCTGGTAAGGGCCAGCGGGTAGTCGCCGCCCATGCGCGGGTTCTCCTTGTGGAGGGGAAGCTCCTCGCCCGCCTCCAGGAACCAGTCGTGGTCTATGTAGAACTGGGCGCGCCGGGTGAGCGTGGGGTACGGGAACCCTTCCTCGACGTGCCAGCGGAAGGGGGCGAACGTTTCGTCCGGCTTGACATCGGAAGCCTGGCCGAGGGAGTAGGGCGCGATCCCCAGGCCGGTGAAGCGGACGTACCCCTTCTCCCGAAGCGTCTCCAGTGTCGTTCCCTCCGGCAGCGTGCCCGCGACGACCGTGTCCCTGACCCATTCGTCAGCGACGGCGTCCGGGTCGAGGAACTTCTCATCGACGACGAACTGCGAGTAGATGCCGTCCAGCCGGTGGAGCTGGCCGCGGCCGTCCTTGTACTCCGCGAGTCCCCTGGCCTTGGCGCGCTCCTCGATCTTACGGGCCAGCAGGCACCAGATCTCCCACTCCGGCTTGGTGTCGCCCTGCGGCTCGGTCGCCGCCTCCGATAGCGTGAGCTGCATGATGTCCTGGGTCGGCAGGTGGAAGGTCGTCTTCTCGTAGTGGTGGGCCACCGGCAGGAAGTAGTCGGAGAAGAGGGCGGTCGTGCTCATGCGCAGGTCAACGGTGACGACACAGTCGAGCTTGGGCCAGAAGTGAGTCAGGAGCTGGTTCTGGCCACCGCGCAGGCGGCGCAGGTAGTTGCCGCCGCACATGATGAGCACCCGCGGCGGCGTCTCCGCCGCCGGACGGGCCACGCCCGCCCACCAGCCCTTCGACATCGCCTCCGCCATGTAATCGTCCATGGGGCGCTTCATGGACGGGTCGTTCCACTCCGCGCGGTTCCAGCTCTGGCCGTATCCGCAGTGGTAGTACCACATGAACGCCGGCGGCACGGTCTGATCCATGGCGGCCATCGTCCGGGCCAGCTCCACGGCGGCCAACTCATCGGTCATCGTTGGGTCCTGCGCTTTCAGCGCCTGGACCATCGTGTTCCGCATCGTGAGGATACGGGCGGTCTCCTCCGGCCCGGCCTTCGTCTTCTGCGAGAAGATGAACTGGCCGTCAAACATCCCTATGGTCCAGCTTCGCAGCCCGGTGCCCTTCTTGCCCCAGTTGCCGGTCAGCGCCATCAGCAGGCACAACGATCGCTCTATCAGGTCGCCGTGGTAGTACTTGCCAGCGTTCAGGCCGAGGAGCAGGTTCGTTTTGCGCAATGCCGCCTTGCGGGCGAGCGCGCGGATCACGTCCGCGTTGACGCCGCAGGCAGCGGACGCCATCTCCGGCGCGTACCCATCCAGCCGACGGCGGAGGAGCGCGAAGGCCGGCGTCACCGCCACCGTGGAGCCGTCCTTGAGCGCCGCCGCGAACTCGCCCTCCAGGGCGGGGTCCAGGTCGCCGAGAGTCAGGGGGCCGCGGGGCGCCTCCACTATGCTGTTGGAGCCGCTGTCGAAGAAATAGAACTGGTCCTGGCGGCCGCCCTCCTGGACGTCGGCGGCTCGCAGGAAACGCCTGTTGTCGAGGCGCACCAGCAGAGCGAGGTCGGTCTGCTCTTTCACGAATCGGGCGTTGAACAGCCCCTCATCTATGATCGTGTGGCACATCGCCAGCGCCAGCGCCGCGTCGCTGCCGGGGCGGACGGGGACGTGGTAGTCGGCGTGGACGGCGGAGGCGTTGAAGTCGGGCGCGATGGTGATCACTTCGGCGCCCTTGTAGCGCGCCTCGGCCACGAAGTGGTACCAGGGGATCGCCGTGTAGGCAGGGTTACGGTGCCAGACGAAAATCAGCTCCGACTGGAACCAGTCGTCCACGCTGGAGACGGGGTTGAACTTGCCGAAGGTGATGTAGAGGCCGGGCGCGAAGTCGTTGATCTCGCCCTGGATATCAGTGTTGAGGCCGCCCAGCCTGGCGATCAGCGGCCCCAGGGTGATGCCGCCCATGAACCCGCCCTGCGAGGTGCTGTGGTGGATGATCGACTCCGGTCCGGTCCCCTGGATGGCGTCCAGCATGGCGTCCGCCACCCCGGTGAGAGCCTGGTCCCAGGAGATGCGCTTCCACTTCCCTTCGCCGCGTTCGCCCGCGCGCTTGAGGGGGTGGAGAACGCGGTCCCGGGCGTAGAGCATCTGGCTCCACATGGCGCCCTTCTGGCAGCCCATGGGGTTCATGTCTGGCACGCCCTCCTCCACGGTGGTGTAGGTGCCGGCCTGCTCCTCCCGCCAGACCACCCCGTCCTTCACGTAGACGCGGTAAGGGCAGTTGCCCGGGTAGCAGTCCACGCAGTGCGTTCCCCAGGCCACCTTGTCCCACCGCCACTGGCGGCGGTAGACGTCTTCCCAGGAGCGGTAACGCTCCGCCTCAGACGCGGAAGGCGGCGCCGGTTGAAGCGCCTTCAGGTTGAGACTGGCCGCGGACAGGGCGCCCTCCTTGCTTAATCTAGCAATCGCTTATCTTTATCGTTCATGCCGGCTGGCCCGTCAGTCGGGCAAAGATACTAATTCAGTGTCGGGTTTTACCTGACTCCGCTTGAGGGCCGCCAGGTCGGCCGCGGCGAACGCCTCGGCGACGCCGGCGAGCGCCTTGTAGAACGGCGGCGGCTCAAGCGTCTCCAGGCGCAGGCGCAGGCGCGGCAGCCAGCGGCAGAGGTGCCGCTCCAGGAAATCGCGCTGGGCCAGGCGGAACGCCCCCGCCGGGCCGCGCCTGGAGAGGGCGGCGGCCTCCTTGAACGCGAGGTAGTGCATAAACTCCAGCTCCGCGCACAGGTGGTCGGGCTGGTCACCGGGGTCGGGCTGGAGGCCGAAGTGCTCATAGAAGCGCACCAGCTCCTCCATGATCTTCATGCGGCCGCCGCGGTGGGAGCCCTCGTAGAGGGGGCAGGGGGGCCGGCCGGGGCCGACCTCGAACAGGCGGATGTACTCCTGCTCCAGCGCATCGCCGCCGGTCAGAGCAGTTCGAGTTTCCTCTACGACGGGCAGTTCGAACGGCAGCGCCGCCGCCTCCGCCAGAAGCTCCGAGAGGAACCGCCCGGAAACGACGGCATCCAGGAGCGCCTCCGCCGGAAAGCCGAACGCTTCGGCCAGGCGGCGGTAGAAGGCGCTGCGGGCCGCCGCCGCCAGCTCCTCGCTGCCGCGGAGCCCCTTGAGGCTGAGGGAGGTCATGTCGGCCTCTTCAGCAGGCCCGGGTCGCGGGTGAGGCCGCCGAACATGCTCTTCCACTCGTAGGCGATGAGCGTGTCCAGCATCTCCGACTTCTCGCCGCCACGTGTCTTCGCGACCTCCGCCTTGATGGTGTCCAGGACCCGGTTCACGTCCGACCCGAACAGCGACTCCAGGTACTCCCTGGGGATGCGCTCCGAGCCTTCGATCACCTCGCCGTCGTCGTCGTAGAGGGGCGGCGAGAGAGGCGGCACGTAGTAGACGTTGGGCTCGGTGCCGCGCTCCGGGTGCAGGGGCAAAGCGACCCTCCACACCTTGACCAGCTTGTGCACGGCGCTGTCCGGGTCGTCCAGGAAACCGATGAAGCGGACGCGTCCGGGACACTGGCGGAAGCAGGCGGGGGCGACGCCCTGCTCGATCCGGGGGTAACAGAGGATGCACTTCTGCGATATCTTGCTGCTGTGGTTGAAGTAGATGCGCTTGTAGGGGCAAGCCTCCATGCAGAAGCGGTAGCCGTTGCAGCGCTCCTCGTCGATGAGGACGATGCCGTCGTCCACGCGCTTGTAGATCGCCTTACGGGGGCAGGCGGCGAGGCAGGCGGGGTTCGTGCAGTGCATGCAGATCATCTGGAGGTAGAAGAAGTAGGAGTTTGGGTAGTCGCCACTGGCCTGGTCCTCGTCCCAGAGGGGGCCCCAGTCGTCCTGGCCGGACTTGGGCTGGAGGTAGCTGTTCAGGCCGTTCTCGCCGTAGAAGACCTCGTCGTAGTTGAACTCCCAGGCCTGCCCGAACTCGCGGACGGCGGGGATGCGGCTGACCTGCGCGGCGCCGTCGCTGAAGCCGCCGCCCATCTCCTGCCAGCCCTTTGGCGTCCCCTGCCCCGGCACGGTGGAGACGATGTTCCACCACATGTACTCCATCCCCTCCTGGTCCGTCCACAGCGTCTTGCAGGCGATGGTACAGGTCTGGCAGCCCAGGCACTTGTTCATATCGAACACGGCGGCGAGCTGCCGTTTGACCTTCGGAGGAACGGCCACCGCAGCTACTCCTGTATCTCCAGCGGCTGCCAGTCGGGCGTCGTCGCCTTGATCCCGGCCCGCTCCTGGTTCGAACCCTGCCAGACGGCGAAGCCCACCTTGCCCGCCTGGCCCGGCCGCAGCACCGCGAAACCGTTCCCGCCCACGGCGAACGGCCGCGAAATCACGACCCGCCAGCCCCCAGCTTCGTGGGACCCGGCCGCCGAGAGCGATCCGTTCTTGCTGCGGACGGTGGTACCGAGGCCTGTGGCGGTAACGGCGATCGGCGCCTCCAGGTCGGCCCGCCAGTACCAGGCGTTGACGGGCTGCTCCGGCGAGCCCATCGTCTGCAGGGGAGCGTCGTCGCGCGCCGGGAGGAGCACGGCGGCCCCGTCCGCAAACTGCGTGGTATCGCGGATGCCGTCATCCTTCGTCTCGTCCTGCCAGCTCAGGCGGAAGAACAGCGCCTCGCCGTTGTGCGCGGCGGCTATCCTCACGGCGCCCGTAAGGCCGTACGAGCGGTCCTTCCAGACGTTCTGCGCGTACTCGGACGGCTGAGAGGCCCAGGGCGTCGGCTGGAGGAGCAGCGTCTCCTCCGGCGCGGCGGCCCATTCGGGCGCCGCGGGGTCCATCAGCCGCTCGCTGGGAGCTGACAGGCGGGCTGCGGTAACCACGCGTCCAGTGTGCCGTGGCGCGGCCAGGGAATCTATCGGGCAAAGGCATTAATGAGGTGTCGGGCAAAACCCCACACCAAGTCCGGTGAATTGCCTGATAGACGGCCCCCGTTCGTGGCCTGAGACTGGGAATGCCACCGGCCGCCGCGAGGGCTAGCCAAGGAGACGGATATGCCGGACGCCACCTACGACGCGATAATCATCGGCGCGGGTCACAACGGGATGGCCCTCGGCGCCTACCTCGCCAAGTCCGGCTGGGACGTCGCCATCTTCGAGAAGCGGGGCGAGGAAGGCGGCGGCCTTTGCACGGAGGAGCTCACGCGGCCCGGCTTCCTCCACAACGTCCACTGCAACTACCACACGCTGGTCGGCGTCTGCCCCGTCTACGATGACCTGGAGCTCACCAGCCACGGCCTGCGCTACGTGCGCCCGCCGGTCCAGATGGGCAGCATCTTCTCCGACGGCACCGCCCTCACCGTCCACACAGACCTCGATAAGACCTGCGCCTCCATCGCCCGCTTCTCGCAAAAGGACGCCGAGACGTTCCGGCAGCTCTACGAGGAGTCCAAGGGCTACCTGGACATGATCCTCCTGACCCTGATGTATTCGCCCCCGATCTCCCTGAACGACATCACGAAGGCGCTGGTGGTCTGGGGCGTCCACGATAAGTCCAAGTTCCTCAGCGTCCACCTGCGGCGCATGAGCATAAACGACTTCCTGAACGAGCACTTCGAGAACGAGAAGGTGAAGGCCCACCTCGCCTTCCACGCCGCCCTGGCCGGCTACTCGACGGACCGCAAGGGGCTGGCCGTCTCCTTCCCGCTGCTGGTCGGCAAGATCGATAACTGGCACGTCTGCCTGGGCGGCTCCCACGCCCTCGCCCACTCCATCTGGGAGGCGTTCGCCCAGGCCGGCGGGCGCGTCTTCCTCAAGCACGGCGTGGAGGAGATCCTGTTCGAAAACGGCAAGGCGGCCGGCGTCCGCCTGGAGGACGGCTCGACGGCGAAGGCGCGCCACATGGTCGCCTCCTCCATCGACCTGGAGCAGACGTTCCTCAAGATGATCCCGCGGGACAAGCTCTCCGGCTCGTTCGTGAAGGCGGTGGAGGGCTTCCCACACATGGACTGGTCGTTCTTCTCCGTGCACATGGCGATGACCCGCGCCCCCGAGTACCGCGCCGCCGACTTCGACCCCGACATCAACCAGGCGTGGGTGATAAACCTGGGCTACGAGACGCCGGAGGACGTGAACCGCCACTGGGAGGAGGTGCGCGCGGGAAGGCTGCCCGACCCGAAGCCGAACTGCGCCGTCAACTCACTGTTCGACTCCTCGGACGCGCCGCCCGGCTACTTCACGGGGCTCATCCGCCAGATCGCCCCGTACAACCTCGCCACCGGCGGCGCCGAGGCCTGGGACGAGATGGC
>JAUYGU010000141.1 GCA_030690405.1 Dehalococcoidia bacterium
GCGGCGCTCTGCCTGGGCGCCGTCGGCGCCTGGGTCGGCACCGCCTTCCTCGTCTCGAAGGAGGCGGCCTGGGACGACATCCTCAAGCAGCGCATCCTCGACGCGACCGAGGAGGACACGAGGGTGACGCGAATCTACAGCGGTAAGCCGATGCGGAACATCAACAACCCGCTGATCGAGGCCTGGGAAGAGGCCGGAGTGCCGACGCTGCCCTTCCCCTTCCAGGGCGCCGTGATCCAGGAGGTCACCTACGCTGCCCAGCAGGGCGGGCGCAAAGAGCTGGGGATGAACCCCGCCGGCCAGGTCTCGGGTATGCTCAACGAGCAGCGCCCGGCACGGGAGATACTCCACCAGATGGTTGAGCAGGCGGCGGAGATAATCCAGCGGCTGCCGGCCGACGTCCCCGCCGTCACCTCGTAACCGGCCGGCCGGGACCGGACAAGCGAAAAGCGGGTGGTATACCACCCACCCGCCCGCGCCTCAAAGTTCCCTCTTCGCCCCCAAGCCTCCCTTAAGGGCACACCTCACACACGTGGGGCGCGGAGGGCTAGTCGTCGCTGCTGTCGGGCTCCGGGGATGGCGAATGCGACTCCTCGGGCTCCGGCGACGACGACCCGCCACCGCTCGGGCCGCTGCTCGGAGTGCCGCCGTCGGAGCCACCGTCCCCACCACCGTCGCTTCCTCCGTCCCCGCCGCCGTCACCACCACCTCCATCGCCACCTTCGCCCGTCGTCTCGCCCTTGACCTCGATCTGTTTCGCCAGGTAGCTGCCGTCGTTCTGGACGTTCGCGTGCACCTCAACGGTCACACCGGACGTCAGCGTCCCCTTCACCTCCGTCGCCGGACCAATGAGGACTGTAGCTGTGCCGAACGACGCCTGCACGGTCACGGCATTTCCGTTGACCGCCTTCACCACGCCCCCGAACTCCACCTCCGCGCCCTGCCCCTCATGATCTTCGTCCTCTACCTCGATGCGCTGGGCGGAGTACTCGCCGTTCTCCTCCTCCACCTCGATCCGCGCGCTGCGACCGGGGGCGATATCGTCGCCGGTGATAGGGTTGCCGTTAGCGTCCTGCATCAAGGTGCCCTCAGCAATCCTAATGCTGACGCGTCCGTCCGCAGTGATCAGGACGATCGCGTTCGGATCAACGCGCGAGACAACGCCGTCGACCTGCGCTGAGGTAGTGTCGGCGCCGAAGCGGAAGATGCCCGTCGTAAAGCCGAGCGCGGCCAGGACCGCCACCGTGGCCGCCACTCCCGCCAGCGTCAGCGGTCTCCACAGGCCGGCAAAGGCCGACCGCCGGCCGCGCTCCGCCGCCAGGACGCGCGCCGCGTGCATTCGGGCGCGGCCCCTCTGGGACGCCTCCGGCCGGTAGCCTGCGACGTCGTGGGCGCGCAGCGCCTGCGCCGCCTCAAGTAGAGGCCGCAGCTCCCCGGCCAGCGCTTCGTGGCCGCGGAGGCACTCCTCTATGCCCGCGCCCGCCTCAAGGCGGGCCAGGCAGTCCGCCAGCGCCTTCTGAAATGCGGACTTCATCGTCCCTCACCTTTCCCTTTCGCCCCGCGACATCACCCGTCGCAGAGAGGCCAGCGCCCGGAACTCCATCGCCCGGATGGCGTTCTCCTTCTTTCCCATGATGGCGCCCGCCGAGGCTGCCGAGTGCCCTTCGATCTGACGGAGCAGCAGCACCTGCCGCGGCTCCCCGGTCAGCGTATTGAGCGCCTGCGCCAGCTCGTCGCGAACCACCACGCGGTCCGTCTGATCGGCCCCGGCGAAGTCTCCGAGCACGGGGACCTCCGGGTTCCGCTTGCGCCTGCGCTGCCAGTCCACCATCACGTTGTGCGCCACCCGGTATAGCCAGGACGCTATCGGAACGCCCCGGTACTGGAACCGGTGTACGCCGCGGCAGGCCTGCTCGAACACCTCGGCGGCCAGCTCCTCGGCCACGTCCCTATCGCCGAGGCGGACGTAGAGATAACGGTACATCTTCGGAAAATAGGTATCATACAACTCGTCCCAGGCTTCCCTCTGGAACTCCTTTACGCGCCGGACGAAGTCCGCTCCGTCGGCGAGGGCGGGACTCAGCGTGGCCACTCCGATGATTTCACTCCCTATCAGTGTATCGAACCGCGGCCCATAAGTGTTACGCTTGCCCGACGCTCAAACGTCGCATATCATCGGCTGCAGGGAATGGCCACCTCGGCGCCGCGAAGCTTCGCTTACCGCGGCCGTACGCTGGAGATCGACGGCCGCAGCGTATTCCTCCGTGAAGCCGTCCCCTTCGCACCGGGGCCGGAGGCCCTCATCCTGCTCCACGGCTGGGTCGGCACGTCCTCCTGGATGTTCGACCACCTGATGCCGGAGCTGGGCGCCCGCTATCACACGATCGCGCCCGACCTGCCCGGCTTCGGCCGCAGCCGCACCCTCGCCGACGTCCCATCCATCGACGCCTACGCGGAGTTCGTGCGCCGCCTGGCCGACGAGCTGGAGATAGACCGATTCCACCTGGTGGGCGTGTCGGTCGGGGGCACGATTGCGCTCACCTTCGCCGACCGCTACCCGGAGAGAGTACAGAGGCTGTGCCTCCAGGGGCCCGTCTATCGGAGCGCTGACCTGCCCGGCCGGTTCCGCTTCATGTACGACCTCCTGGGCCGCACCGGCCTCGTCGAGATCGTGCCCAAGCTGCCGATCAAGTGGTGGTTCATCGTGCGGAGGCTGGACATGGGGCGCGATACCCGTCACCTCTCGGCCGAAGACCGGCGCAAGCTGGCACGGGATACCCTCCGCGTCCCCAACGAGACGCTGATCGAGGTGGCGCGGCAGCTCCTCACGCTGGACCTCAGCGCTAGAGCCCGCCGCATCTGCGTCCCGACGCTCGTCCTGGACGGCGCCGAGGCCCGCATGGTGCCGGCGAAGGCCTCGCGCCACCTGGCGCGGCTGATCCCGGGCGCCCGCTGCCACATCGTCCCGGACGCCGGCCACAACCTGGCCCTGGAGAGGCCACGGGAGTTCCTGGACCAGCTGCTGCCGTTCCTGGCGGAAGACAGGCAGCCTGCCGTGTTGCCCCGCGCTTCCGATTCGCTATAATTGGGCCATCCCGCCCAGGAGGGGGTTCCCGTATGCCCGAACAAGCGCCGAGCGCCCTCGACGATGTCCGCGTCCTGGACCTCGCCGGGGAGATCGGCCAGTACTGCACGAAGCTGCTGGCCGACCTCGGCGCCGACGTCATCAAGATCGAGCCGCCCTCCGGCGACCCCGTCCGCGACCTGCCACCCTTCTACCACGACGAGGCGGACCGGCAGAAGAGCCTCTACTGGCTCAATCTCAACACGAGCAAACGCAGCGTCACGCTGGACCTCGAGATGCCGGAGGGCCGCCGCCTGTTCGAGAGGCTGGTCGCCACGGCGGACATAGTGGTCGAGAGCTTCGAGCCGGGTTACCTCGACCGCCTCGGGCTCGGCTACGAGGGGCTGGCGCGGATCAGGCCGGACGTCATCCTGACCTCGGTAACGGGGTTCGGGCAGACGGGCCCGCACGCGCACTACAAGGCGCCGGACATCGTCGGCGTGGCGATGGCGGGCATCATGTGGCTCGCGGGGGACGCGCAGGACCCGCCGAACCTGCCGCCCTGGCGCCAGGGGTTCATCTCGGCCTCGATCATCGCCGCCGCGGGGGCGCTCATGGCGCTGTACCACCGCGATCTCCACGGCGAGGGCCAGCACGTGGACGTGTCGATGCAGGAGGCGCTCTCCATCGCCCAGGAGACGGCGATGCAGTCCTGGGACATGCTCCAGTCGCTGCGCAACCGCGCCGGCGAGCGCGGGATGATCCCGGTGAACTTCCCCGGCATCGGCGCGTACGAGTGCAAAGACGGCTGGGTGTTCGGGTACGTCGGAACGCCGGGCGGCGCGCCCTGGTCCGAGCTGCTGGACTGGATGATAGAGGAAGGCGTGGCGGAGGACCTGACGGAAGAGCCTTACCTGGGGTTCTGCCGCGACCTCGGCGTCCGCACCCTCGTGGCGATGTTCCAGGACACGTCCAAGCTGGGCCAGAAGATCCAGATGCTGAACCACGTGGACGACGTTGTGAAGCGGTTCATCGCCGCGCGGGGAAAGTGGGAGGTATACGAAGGCGGCCAGCGCCGCCGGCTGCTGATCGGCATCGTCAGCACGCCGGAGGACATTGCGAAGAACCCGCAGCTCCGGCACCGGCAGTGGCTCACGGCGGTGGAGCACCCGGAGCTCGGCGAGACGCTGCAGTACCCCGGGCCGCCCTACCGGCTGGCCGGGACGCCGTGGGCCGTGCGAAGGCGGCCGCCGCTGCCGGGAGAGCACAACGCCGAGGTCTACGGCGAGCTGGGCGTTGAGCCCGCCGAGTTGGAGCGGCTGCGCGCCGCCGGAGTCACCTGATGGCGGAGACAAAGCTGCCCCTGGAAGGCGTCAAGGTCGCGGACTTCTCCTGGTTCGGCGCGGGACCGATCTGCGCCGAACACCTCGCTACCTACGGCGCGACGGTCGTGAGGGTGGAATCGGAGACGCACATCGATGCGCTGCGTACGGTGCAGCCGTTCGCGAAAGGCAAGACGGGGTACAACGTCAGCGGCTACTTCAACAACTACAACGCGGGGAAGCTGGACCTGACGCTCAACATGAACACGGAGAAAGGCCAGGAGCTGGCGCAGCGCCTCGTCGCCTGGGCAGACGTCTTCCTGACCAACTTTACGCCGCGCGTCGTCGAACGCTGGGGCCTCACGTACGACAGGGTCTCCGCCACCAACCCGCAGATCGTCGCGGCCTACCAGCCAATGCAGGGCTACGACGGGCCGCACCGCGACTTCCTGGGCTTCGGCCAGGTGCTGACTCCCGTCACCGGCTACAACCACCTCTCCGGGTTTCCGCAGCGGCCGCCGATCGGCCTCGGCACGAACTACCCGGACTACGTGATCAACCCCGGCCACACGCTGATCGCCATCCTCGCCGCCCTGCGCTACCGGCGGCGAACCGGCAAGGGGCAGCGGATCGAGTGCGCGCAGCTCGAATCGTCCGTGTGTCCCCTGGCGCCGGCCATCTTCGACTACACAGCCAACGGCCGCGTGCAGGAGCGCGCTGGCAACGGCCTGCCGTACGCGGCGCCCCATAACGCCTTCAAGTGCGCGCCCCTCAGCCCCGGGTCCAGCGCCCCCGCCGACGAGCAGTGGATCGCCATCGCCTGCTTCTCGGACGCGGAGTGGGAGACGCTGGTGGAGGCGATGGGCGGGCCAGACTGGGCGACGGACGCGAAGTTCGGCAGCGCGAGCGGCCGCAAGGAGCACGAGGCGGAGCTTGAGCGGCAGATCGGCGCCTGGACGGCGGACAAAGAGGCCCGCGCCCTGATGGAGGAGCTGCAGGCCCGCGGCGTGCCGGCGGGCGTGGTGCAGAGCGCCCGCGAGATGCTGGCGGACGAGCACCTGAAGGAGCGCGGCTACTACGTGTACCTGGACCACCCCGAAACCGGCCGCGCCGCCTACGACGGGCCGCCGTTCAAGCTCTCGAAGACGCCGGGCAGGCTGCGGGCGCCCGCGCCGCTGCTGGGAGAGCACACGGAGTACGTCTGCCGGGAGATCCTGGCGCTGAGCGACGAAGAGGTCGCCGACCTGCTGGTGGAGGGGATCCTGCAGTAGCGCGGAATTCTGGGCGGGGCTGCCAAAATTCAATTGACAATAACGGGGGTTCGGCGCGACAATTTGGCTGGCGGGCAGTGAGGTCGCCCCTCCTTAGTGGTACCCCCCTGGGCAGCGCGGCGCTTGCTGCCCGCCCGTCTACCTGGCCCAAGACCAGGGCGCTGCTATACTTCCCACCGTGACCTCGCTCGCCGAGTACGGACCACTGTTCCGCGACGCCTACGCGGCGCTCCACGGCGGCCGTCCCGGCGATGCGCCTGCGGACAGCGGGCGCCGTCCGGACGAATCGCTGGAGGAGTACCTGGCCCGCAGCCGCGGCGAGGCGCTGGGCCGCCTGCGGGCCCACCTTGAGTCCGGCGAGCCGCCGCCGGAGCTGCGCACCGCCCACGACCTGCTCATCCGGCTGCTGGCGTCGGCCGCGGAGGCGGACGCCGCCCTCGCCGCCCAGGTGGAGGCCTACCGCTGCGGCAACTTCAGCGATAGCATCGGCCACTCCGACCGCCTCAGCGCCGTCGTCACCGAGAGCGCCCGCCTGGACCGCGACCTGATCCTTGCCCTGCGCCAGGCGGAGGAAGCCGCCCCCGGGACGCTGGCGGCGCTGGGGATCGCCGCGGTACCGGAACCCCCTATTGCAGCGGAGGATGCGGAGGATTGGGTTTGACAATCCCCTGACCCAGGCGCACAATTCCTACGGCGGGCGGGTCGCCCCTTACGGCCTGAGAGCATCCCTGCCCTGGGCTTGTCTGGGTTGCGAAATCGCCTCCCGTCCGTCTATCGTGTATGTGCCAACAGGAGGTGACCATGCCGTTCTACCTCATGCGCTTCAGCTACACGCCAGACGCGTGGGCCAAGCTCATCAAGCAGCCGGAAGACCGTCGGAAAGTCGCGACCGCTCTCATCGAGTCAGTCGGCGGAAAGTTGCACGGCTTTTGGTACGGCTTCGGGAAGCACGACGGCTATGTGCTAATCGAGAGCCCAGACAACGTCTCGGCGGCCGCCTTCTCGGTTGGTATAGCTGCAGGCGGCGCGCTTCAATCGAGCGAGACGACAGTGCTGCTCACGGTTGAAGAAACGCTCGAAATGCTCCAGAAGGCGCAGACACTCCCCTACCGCCGGCCGGGCGAGCCCAACTAGGAAACCCAGCGTAGCCGCGGCGAGACTACCTGCTCGCCCTTCATCCTTGCCTCCGACTCCGCCAGACTCCGTTCCGCCAGCTTCAATTCCTCGTCGGTCAATTCCTCCACAGCCTTTGGCGGCCCGTCTCGACAGGCTCACCACGGGCGGGGAACACTGCCGCTGTTGTCCCCCCGCCGTCAATCGGCTACCATCGCCTGTAGCCCCTGGGGCCCGCGGCCGGGCCTCGCGCGAAACGGCTTTCGGATAGCAGGAGGCTCCCCTATGGCCCTGGTTGACGGCGGCGACCTCGTCGCCCGCGCCATCAAGCAAGAAGGCGTCGATACCATCTTCACGCTCTGCGGCGGCCACGTCCAGGCGATCTATGACTCCTGCCTGGACGAGGAGATCAGGGTCATCGACGTCCGCCACGAGCAGGTCGCCGGGCACGCCGCCGAAGGCTGGTCACGGGCCACTCGTCGCTGCGGCGTCGCCGTCGTCACCGCCGGCCCGGGCGTCACCGACTGCGTGACCGCCATCGCCAACGCCTACCAGAACCGCTCGCCCTTGCTCGTCATCGGCGGCCGCAGCCCCCTGGCGCGGTTCGAGATGGGCGCCCTCCAGGACATGGACCAGGTACAGCTGGTGCGCTCTATCACCAAGTGGGCCCGCTGCGTCTACGATACGCAGCGCATCCCGGAGTACATCGCCTCCGCCTTCCGGGCCGCCCTCACCGGCCGCCAGGGCCCCGCCTTCCTGGAGATCCCCACGGACGTGCTCTTCCGCAAGGTGGAGGAGAACGACGTCTACTTCCCGCAGAGCTACCGGCCACAGGGCCGCGTCTACCCCGACCCGAAGGTCGTGAAGCAGGCGGCGGAGATCATCGCGAAGTCGGAACGCCCGCTGGTCATGGCCGGCTCCGCCATCTACTGGCAGGACGCCCACCAGGAGCTGCGCCACTTCGTCGAGGTGGCGCAGGCGCCGGTATACCTGAACGCGATGGGACGCGGCTCCATCGATCAGGACCACCCGCTGTTCTTCTCGCGGACGCGGCGCAACGCCCTGGGCCAGGCGGACGCCATCGTCGTCATCGGCACGCCGATGGACTTCCGCCTCTCTTACGGCAAGCGGTTCAACCCGGAGGCCCGCACTGTGCAGGTGGACACGGACCCCCAGGAGCTGGCCCGCAACCGCGACATCGACGTGCCCATCGAGGGCGACGCCAAGGCCACTCTTGAGATGTTGATCGGCGAGTTGGAAGGCGTGAACCACAACCACAAGGAGTGGATCACCGGCCTGCGCGAGGCCGAGAACAAGACCCGCGGCCAGATGGAGGAGTGGATGAACTCCGACCGTGTGCCCATCCACCCCC
>JAUYGU010000149.1 GCA_030690405.1 Dehalococcoidia bacterium
GGGGGGTCGCACCCCCACCCCGACCTCCGGGTCCCCCCTCGCCCGCGTGGGGGTGTGGGGCCGGGGGAGAGGGCCTCCTCAGAATGACAGGACATGGCGGGAGGTGACACGATGAGCGAAAAGGCTTCCTACTTCAACGAGCGCGAGCACCAGATCTGCGTGGTGGCCCGCATGGTGGAGGACGCCCGCACCTACTGGGTGGCCGGCGGCGGCTCTCCCATGGCGTCGATCCTCCTCGCCAAGAAGCTGTACGCCCCCAACGCCGTCTACGTCACCGAGGACGGCGTGATCAACCCCGAGCCGATGCTCCCTCTCGACCCGCTGATGACGATGGTCACCAGCCGCTCCAGCTACCGCGCCCTCCAGTGGGGGACGATGAACACCGTCGGCTTCCACGCCCAGATCGGCCTGATGGACTACGGCATCCTCAACACCCTCCAGGTGGACCCTTACGGCAACATCAACTCGACCGCCCTGGGCGACTACGAGGGGGAGCACCGCCGCTTCGGCGGCCCCGGCGGCGCCGACTCCATCGCCTCGATGTGCTGGAAGACGATCCTCATGACCGACCAGCAGGCCCGCAAGTTCGTCCCCCGCGTGGACTTCATCTCCTCGCCCGGCTTCCTCGACGGCAGCGAGGGCGCCCGCGAGCGCGCCGGTCTGCCCCGCGGTACCGGCCCCTGGCGCGTCGTCACCCCCTGGGCCGTGTTCGACTACCAGGACCGCCACCTGCGGCTCGCCGGCGTCTCCCCCTTCGTCACCGTCGACCAGGTGCTCGCCGAGATGTCCTTCAAGCCGCTGATGGCGGATGAGATCGAGACGCTGGAGACGCCCACGGAGGAGGAGCTGGCCCTCCTGCGCACGGAGCTGGACCAGCGGGGCCAGATCACCGATGTCGGCAAGCCCGTCGTCCTGGCGGACGACGGCACATACGCCTTCGGGGAGAAGTAGAAGAGAGAGCTGCCCAGCAGCTGTTAGAGCGACCAAGCTAGCGGAACAGGTCCCGCTCCGGCCGCGGCACCATATCTCAGGCGGTACCGCTGCCCTTCGGGTACTCGTACTGTGGGGCGGCAACCTCTATTCGCGCAGCATCTTCTGCTCGTCGGTCAACTGGAAATCCATCAGTCCGTTCCCCGTCGCCTTCAGGGGGGCCTCATAGCCATGTGTGTACACGGGCGCTGCCGATGCAAACCCCCCAATCGTCTGTCAGTTTTGTGGGCTTTGCCCGACAGACTATTTCCCCGGTATTGCGGATGATACCGTCGCCGATCTAGCCGGGCAACCCCGGCTAGGTGGCGCCGAGCGAGTAGAGCCGGAGGTGCTGAATGCCTAAAGCAGATCAACCGAGCAAGAACGGGGCCTGGGCCGATCGCTATCGAGACAAGTGGAAGTGGGACAAGGTCACCTGGGGCAGCCACGCCGTGGACTGCTACCCCGGCGGCTGCCCCCTCCGGGTGTACGTCCGTGACGGGAAGATCGTGCGCGAGGAGCAGGCCGGAATCTTCCCTGTCATCGAAACGGGTATTCCGGACATGAACCCCATGGGCTGCCAGAAGGGCGCCTGCTGGGGGTACATCCACTACGGTCCAGAGCGCGTCACGCAACCCCTGAAACGTGTGGGCGAGCGCGGCGAAGGGAAGTTTGTCCCGGTCTCCTGGGACGAGGCAATGACCGACATAGCCGACGCGATGCTCGACGCGATAGAGGACCAGGGGTCGGAGTCGATCATCACCCTGATGACGCCTGAGCCCGGCTCCGGTCCGGCCCGCCTCCATGTGTCTGCCCTGGGCACGCCCGTCACCGACGGCAACGCGGAGTTCCAGGACTTCAGCCCCGGCTACTACATCACCTGGGGCGTCTTCAACCCCGTCTCCTCAATGGACGACTGGTTTCTGGCGGAGCTTACCCTCATCTGGCATTGCAACCCCGTCTACACCAACATCCACTGGTTCCATTACGTCACAGAGTCCCGCTACAACGGCGGCGAGGTGGTCACCATCGCCCCCGACTACAGCCCCTCCACCATCCACTCTGACTACCACATGCCCGTACGAATTGGCACGGACGCTGCGCTCGCGCTTTCGATGTGCAAGGTGATCATCGACGAGGGGCTGTACAATCGGAAGTTTGTGCAGGAACAGACGGACCTGCCGCTGCTGGTGCGCAAGGACACCGGGAGGTTCCTTCGGGGCAACGAGGTCAACATGGGCGACCGGGAGGACCAGTTCTTCTGGTTCGATGCCCTGACCAGGCAGGTTGTGCCGGCCCCTCGCGGCACCCTGGCGCTGGGGGAGGTGGAGCCTGCGCTGGAGGGCACATTCAAAGCCCGGCTGATCGACGGTAGCGAGGTGGAGGTGCAGCCGGTCTTCCAGCGCCTGCGGGAGAGGTTGAAGGACTACGAACCGGAGGCCGCCGCCAAAGTCTGCGAGGTAAACGCAGACCTCATCCGCATGGTGGCCCGAAAGGCGGCCGTCAAGCGCACGAAGATCTTCAGCGGCTGGAACTCCGGGAAGTACTACCACGGAGACCTGATGGAGCGCTCCATGGCGCTGCTCCTGGCGCTGACGGGCAACTGGGGGAAGAAGGGGACCGGCACCCGCTCCTGGGCCATCGGCGGCATCGACGGCTGGAGCCTGCAGCAGGCCAAGGGACGGCCGGGCCCCGAGGCGGCCCGCCAGTTGCAGCAGCAACTGCTGTCCATGAGCCGGATGCTGACTCGGGACGACCCCACCATGACCACGGAGATGGCCATCAACAGGGCGGCGGAGATGGGCGCCGCCCGCTTCGCCGGTATGGGCCGCCTGTTCCCCCCCGCCTTCCTCTGGTACCACCAGTTCGGCTACAAGGAACGCTGGAACAAGAAGGAGTGGTCGGACCCCAGCATGAAGCGCACCTTCGACGAGTACTACCAGGAGGCGATGGACAAGGGCTGGTGGGACAACGCCCTCGCCAAGGTGTGGCCGGATGTGGAGCCGCGCGTGCTCATTGAAGCGGGCGGCAACATGCTCCGCCGCCACCGCGGCGGCCAGGAGATGCTCCTCAAGCACCTCTGGCCCAAGCTCAAGATGATCGTATCCATCGACTTCCGAATCAACACCACGGGTCTCTACTCCGACTACATCCTGCCCGCCGCTCAGCACTACGAGAAGGTGGGCTGGAGCATGCCCTCCATTCATCACCTGAACACAGTGCTCATCGATAAAGCCGTGGACCCACCCGGCGAGGCCAGGCCCGACTGGGAGATCGGCGTCATGCTGGTGGAAAAGCTGGAGGAGCGGGCCAAAGAGCGCGGCATGAAGCAGTTCACCACGCGCGAAGGCGCTGTCGTAAGCCTCGAGGGCATGGTGGATCGGATGACCCTGGGTGGTCACATCAAGGGCGAAGAAGCGAGGCTGGCCGAAATCGTCGCAGACGACGCCGCCTGCGGCGTCCTTCCTGAGGGTACCACGCTCCAGACGCTGCGGGAGAAGGGCGTGGTCCGCTGGCAGAGCTGGGGGTTGACCGGGCACGGGATAGCCCAGGCCTCCACCATCCGGCCTAACGAGGTGCACAACCCGTTCCGCTGGCACACCGAGGACAAGGTACCTTATGCGACCCTCACCCGGCGCGCTCAGTTCTACATCGACCATGAGTGGTTCCTGGAGGCGGGCGAGGAGCTGCCCGCGCACAAGGAGAACCCCAACCACGGCGGCGACCGCCAGTTCCGCCTCACCAGCGGCCACCCGCGCTGGAGCATCCACTCGATGAACATGACGAACAACATCATCCTCAACACGCACCGCGGCGAGCCGTTCATCTTCCTGAACCCGGACGACGCGAAGGCCAAGGGGATCGAGAACGGCGAAGAGGTCAGAGTGGTCAACGACGCCGGGCACCTGAACATCAGCGTCAAGCTGTCGCCGTCGGTCCGGCCGGGGCAGGTCATCCTGTACAACGGCTTCGAGCCGTACCAGCACCGGGAGTGGTACTCCCAGGCCGATGTGGAGCCCGGCATGGTCAAGTGGCTGCACCTGGCCGGCGGCTACGGCCACCTGAAGTACCGGCCACTCCACTGGCAGCCCGTGCCGGTGGATCGCGGCATCGGCGTGGACGTGGAGAAGCTGCCGGCGGCGGCGCGGGCCAAGTGAGGGGGAGAGAAATGGCAACAGAGAGCGAGAAAATGACCTCGCAACGCCAGTTGGCCTGGGTGTTCGACCTCAACAAGTGCATCGGCTGCCAGACCTGCTCCGTCGCCTGCAAGGTCCTCTGGACTGAAGAGGGCGAGGGTTCGGGAACGGAACAGATGTGGTGGATGACGGTCAACACCCAGCCCGGACGCGGCGCCCCGCGCGATTGGGAGACGATGGGCGGCGGCTACAAGAACGGTGAGCCGCAGCTGGGCCATCGTCCCACCGAGGACGAGTTCGGCGGCGGCTGGGACTACAACTACGAGGAGGTCCTCCGCGGCGGCAAGGGTCGCAGCGTCCACCTGCAGCGCAAGAACGGTCTTCCCCGCGCCACCGACGCCGTCCGCTGGGGGCCCAACTGGGACGAGGACGAGGGCGGCGGCGAGTGGCCCAACCCCTACTTCTTCTACCTGCCCCGCCTCTGCAACCACTGCTCCAGCCCGGCCTGCGTGGAGGTCTGCCCCCACGATGCGATGTTCAAGCGCCCCGAAGACGGGCTGGTCCTCCGCGATGAGAGCCGCTGCCAGGGCGTGCAGAACTGCTCGCGCGCCTGCCCCTATAAGAAGATCTACTTCAACATGATGCGGAACATCAGCCAGCACTGCATCGGCTGCTTCCCCCGCATTGAGCAGGGCGTCGCCCCGGCCTGCGTGCGCCAGTGCCCGGGCCGAGCCGCCTTCATCGGCTTCCTGGACGAGGAGTCAGGCGCCGTCGCCCGCCTCGTGAACGAGTGGAAGGTGGCGCTGCCCCTTCACCCTGAGTTCGGCACCCACCCCAACGTCTACTACGTGCCGCCGCTGGCCCCGGCGCCCCTCAACCCGGATGGCAGCGCCAACGAGGACGGCTCGCGCATCCCGCCGGCGTACCTTGAGTCGCTGTTCGGCCCCGAAGTCCACCGCGCCCTGGAAAGTCTCAAGGCCGAGCTGGCGAGGAAGCGCCGCGGCGAAGGGTCCGAGATGCTCGACACGCTCATCCTCTATGAGTGGAAGGACTGCCTCGGCCCGTTCGAGAGGGATCCGGCGGAGATCGTCTGGCAGTAGAGGGAGGCGACGACGATGTACCTGGACCTGAACAAAGACTTGAGCCCGGAGCTGGTGGCTCTCAAAGAGCAGTCTCATCGTTTTGCGGCGGAGGTCCTCCGTCCGGCAAGCGTCCAGCTTGACAAGATGGACCCGGAGGACGTCATCGCCCCCGGCTCGGTGCTGTGGGACGTGTTCAAGACGGCATATCAGCAGGAGTTGCACCTGCTGCAGTTCCCCAGCGAACTCGGTGGCGCCAACCTGGGGCCCCTGGAGATTCAAATCGCCTTCGAAGAAGTGGCCTGGGGTAGCGCCGACTTCGCCATAGGCCTCGGGGTGGCGTCGTTCCCTTTCCTCTACGCCGCCCGCTTTGCCGCCTTGACCGGCAATCAGGCCCTCATGGACGAGATCGTCGTCCCGTTCCTTCAGGACCGCGAGGCGAAGCACATCGGCTGCTGGGCGATCACCGAGCCGGAGCACGGTTCCGACCAGCTTATGGTTGACACTGAAGCATTCGGGAGGCCGGAGACCGCCGGGCAATGCCGGGCCCGGCTGGATGGCGACGAATGGGTGATCACCGGCCAGAAGTCGGCATGGGTCTCCAACGGGACAATCGCCACGCACGCCCTTCTCTTCCTGACGTTGAAGCCGGAGATGGGGATGGCGGGCGGCGGGGTGGCCGTCGTGCCCCTTGACCTGCCCGGCGTCACCAGGGGAAAGCCCCTGGACAAGCTCGGCCAGCGCGCCCTGAACCAGGGAGAGATCTTCTTCGAGAACGTGCGTATCCCTCGTCACTACATGCTGGTCGAATCGGAAGGCTACGCATCGGTGCTCGACGCCACGCTCGCCATGGCCAACGCCTTTATGGGCGCCATCTTCACGGGAGTCGCACGCGCAGCCTTTGAGGAAGCGCTTGCCTACACGAAAATGAGAGTCCAGGGCGGGAAGCCGATCTGCGAGCACCAGCTCGTGCAGGCCAGGCTGTTTGACATGTTCACTCGCGTCGAGCAGTCCCGCGCCCTCTCCCGGGCGGCAATAGTCTACAACCTGACGACTGAGCCGCCGGCTACCGCCTACTCGATTGCCGCCAAGATCACGTGCACTCAAGCTGCCGTTGATGTGGCCAGCGACGCGGTGCAGCTCTTCGGCGGTCTAGGGCTGTGCAAGGAACTCCTGGTGGAGAAGCTGTTCCGCGACGCGCGGGCTTCTCTCATTGAAGACGGCTGCAACGAGGTGCTCGCTCTGGCCGGCGCCCGTCAGATCATCGATTCTTACTCCGCCTAGTGCCGGCGGAGCTCGCGGGAGGAACCATGGAGTTCAAAGAGGTCATCGGCCGCAGGCGATCCATTCGCTTCTTTGAACCGGACAAGCCGGTTGAACGCGAGAAGATCCAGACGATCCTGGAGGCGGCGCGGCTCGCCTCCTGCGCCGTGAACGCGCAGTGGCTGCGGGCGATCGTGGTGGAGCGGGACAAGCTGCCCAAGGAGAAGCTGGACCAGCTCAAGACGCCTGTGGCGGCGCTGACCCTGGACCTGGCGCCGCTCCACATCTACTTCTTCTGCGACCTGGGCATCGTCAACCGCATCGAGGGGTCGCGGCTGCGGGAGTTGGTGGACGCGGGGGCGCTGGCGCCCACCCACGGCTGGAGCCACAAGTTCGTGGACGACATCGTATACCCGCACATCCTGAAGCCGATGACGCAGAACCGCGAGGGCTACCTGGCGGCGGCGATGGCGGACTGCGGCGGGGCGGCGCACATGGCGCTCCTCACCGCCGTCGACGAGGGGCTGGGCGCTTGCCTGAATACCCCCAACCCGGCGCTGGTCAAGCAGGTGTTCAACGTGCCGGATGACTGGGTCGGGCTATGGGTGCTCCTGGTCGGCTACCCGGCGGAGTCCTGGGAGGCCGGAGGCCAGAGGCCGCGGCCGCCGTTCGAGGAGCTGTACTTCGAGGGGGAGTACGGGAAGCCGTTCAAACGCGACCCGGCCGTCGTCGAGAAGCTGAAGGCGGCCGGGATGATCCAGGCTCCGGCGCCGCTCCCCGGGCGGCAGGAGGAGATCCGGAAGCTGGCGGAGCGGTTCGGCCTGCCCATCTAGGTGAGGCTGGGGCGCACCATCTCTTCCCGGCGCGTGATGCGAGTAGGCCGTGAGTGTGGGTCCGCAGCGGTCCCGGCTCAGGCGTGGGCGCTCGTGATGGAGGCCGCTGGCCGAGATCCTTTACGCTGAGCTTTCCTGTCGTACATTTCAATGTCCGCGCAGTGCATGATTTGGGCAGGGTCCTTGGCGCTCCAGGGATATCCCGCCACCCCGAATGAGACGTGAAGGTCGAGATTCTTTGATTGAGGCAGGCTGATGACCTGCTGCTCTAGCGCTTCCTCGATGCGTGCTGCCCCTGCGCGCGCCTGCTTCTCATCCGTGTCAGGCATCAGAATCGCGAACTCGTCTCCCCCTACGCGCGCAGCGACGTCCTCTGCACGGACGGATTTCACAAGGAGGTTGCCGAGCTTGGCCAGTACCAGGTCACCCACCGCATGCCCGTACGTGTCGTTGATCAGCTTCAGTCCGTCCACATCCAGAACGATAACGCTCAGTGGGCGCTGCAGGTCACGGGCATCGTCCAGCTCCTTTCGAAGCGCCTGAAAGAAGTAGCGGTGGTTGAAGAGGTGCGTCAATTCGTCCCTTCTCGCCATCTCCTCCAGCTCCATCTCGTAGTGGAGCGAGTACAGGGCCGCTCCGACGGCCACGCCGATGGCGGCGAGGAGGCTTCCATCTCTAAGGTCAGAGTTTGGCCGCGAGCGCGCCAGCGCCAGTATTCCCACGGTTCGGTTCAGCGAAACAAGGGGTATGCAGGCCAGCCAGCCGTCACGCCGACGCGTGGTTCGCAGGCTGAGGGCCCCCGTAACCACGCGATCAGTGGCGGCCGCCTCAACGACGAGCTCGTGGTCCGGTCCAATCGTTTCCTCCGTCCATCCTCGCGACGTCCACGCCGGGCGTGACGCGAGGCCCTCTTCGCTCGCCAGCCAGAAAAGAGCTCCCGCTTCCCCGTTCAGCAGGGTGGCGCAGCTATCCACCGCGGTCGTGCAGGCGGTGTTGAAGTCCCGCACGGCACCGAGTTCGGTCGCAAGGAGGCTCGGGTAGGCTCCCCTTTTCGCCAGCCTGAACATATGGTAGAAGGCGAACTCAATGCCGACCATGCCGATGAAGGAACCCGTGATCCAGAAGCCGGCAGCGTCCCAGAGCGAATCACTAAGCGAAAAGTTGTGGAGGGGGCCCAGCGCCAGTATCAGAGTGAAGACGACAAGTCGCACGCCCCATTTCAGCAGCCTGATGGGCCGCAGGGGGTCTGGGCGGACAAGAGGGCCGCTGTCCCCTGGGGCAGCGATGCGCGCACAAGCCTTCTCACCGCCGTTCGGCTGATGGTCCGCGTTGCTGGTCAAAACTGTCGGCTCCTGACTCTTTGCAAGGTTAGACGCGCGCCGAGCGCAGGCCGTTACCCCCGGCCTTTGCGCCCCCACGCGGGACTGTCCTGATCTCGCGTACGTCGGCAGTGGGGGCCTCTGAGGCACCTGGGGTTCCTGCGCATCGCGGTCAGGGCGCGTGGCCGTGCCGTCGCCTCATTGAGCGGCGATATCAGCGGTGGGTCACCGTCACCAGCGGCCGAGGCGGCCACGGTGCAACGAATAGGCGAGAAAGACAAGAAAACTGGAGACCGCCAGCACAGGGATCAGTGCCATCAGTTCCCACAGGCCGGGCGTGACGAACGTGGGATCCGGACCGTCCTGGGTCAGCAACACGAGTCCGGGCACGATCATCGCCAGGCTCAGCCACTGGTTGCGCAGGAGAGGCCCCATCTTGTCGGATACGGTGTTATATCGCAGGCTCTCCAGCCCGAAGCGGCCGGCCCCGTAGAGTACCAGGTAGAACGCTGTCGGCGCCCCCTCTCGCGCTCCGCCGAGGGCGAGGGCGTTCAGGAAGAGGAACAGCGCCACGTTGTAAAGCGCCTCGTAGAAGAGGTACGGGGTGGATAGGCACGCCCTGCAGGCCGGCCTGTCGCACCGCCTTGGCCATGGGGTTCTCGTAACGGATCCCCACCGGTAGGCTCGTGGGTCGGCCAAAGCAGCAGCCGAAGGAGATGCATCCGAGTCTGCCGATGGCGTGCGCCAGCGAGCCAGCGCGGACGGCGATGTCGGTCAGTCCCAGCATCGTTATTCCGGTAGTCTGCGCGTAGACGCCCAGGACTACAGCGATCGCAGCCATCCCGCCCCACGATGCGTACTCTACAGTGCGCAGGACTACCCGGGGTTCGCTGCGCAGAGCTGGCAGACGCCATGGAATTAGGAATATCCTCGCGGGCGCTACATGTCCGACAAGAATGATCGCCAGGACTATCGCTGTCTCACCTGGCGGCGCCCCCCTTGCCAGCAGAAGCCAGCCAGCGATGCTCCCTCCGGTCATCGCTGCCAGCCCTGCGAAGAGCCCAAACGTGGCGAAGAGGTATTCTCCCCGCCGGAACAGGACTGTCTGGTTCGCCAGGCGCTTCACCACCGATTGAACCGGCAGCCGCAGCGCAGCAACGTCTATCGAGGCCACAGCACTCCAATTATACGGGGCCGTGGAGCAGATTCGTGAGCCGCAAAATAGGGGGACAGATCGTGGGGTTTTCCCCTACTCGCCGCCAGGGGACAGGGCGTTCAGGGTGTGCCAGTAGAGGATCGGCCCTTCCGAGATCGCGTGCTGCCTGATCAGGGCCAGCAGGGCGGCGACGGTTTTCGCCGTGTACGTCAGATCCAGGCGCAAGCCCTCGGATTCTTCAAGCAGCACGCTGGCCGCCTCCGCTTCCGGGGTCGGGTGCCCATAACCCCCACCGACGAAGCCGTCGATGACGGTCAGGTTCCGGGACCGGAAGTGCGGCGCCGGCACGTCCGCGCCGCGGCTGCGAAGGAGTCTGGCGGTCCCGTTGGCCAGCCGCGCGACGCCCCTGGCCCCCACCGTCGGGTAGTCGCTCACCCTAACAGCGACGAGGCGCGTGTCCAGTCCGGCTAACCTCAGTCCGAGAAGCAGCCCGGCCGCCGTCCCGTTGGAGCCGAGGGGAACGAAGATGCATCGCGGCGCGGGCAGGTCGCCCAGGCGCACCTGTTCGGCAAGCTCCAGCGCCGCATTGACATAGCCGACGCTGCCCAGCGCCGTCGATCCGCCGGGCCGGATCACGTAAGGCAATCTGGGCCGCCGCCACCGGGCGCAACGAAGGGCGAGCCACGGGGTGAGGAATACGGCCCTGGCCGGCGAGCCGGCATGATGAAGGCGTGCCCCGCTCTCTTCCAGACGCCGGAGGTTCTCTCGGACATCCTCCGTCATCGGTTGGTCCGCCAGCACGACGGAGCTTCTGAGCCCCACCTGCCGCGCGTAGAGGGCGGTGGCCAAACAGTGGTGGCTGCCTAGCCCGCCGAAGGTGATCACGGTGGAAACGCGACGTTGAAGCGCATCGGCCAGAATAAACTCCAGCTTCCGCGTCTTGTTGCCCCCGTAGATCGTTCCGAAGAGACCATCGTTCTTGAGCCAGATCTCGCCTTGGCCGACGTGGCGCTCTAGGCTGACAAGGCGGCGGACAGGGCTGGGTGGAGTTCCGAAAGGTACAATGGGCAGAGACGACCTGAGCTGCGGATAACGCCGGAACAACGGAGGATCGTTAGCGCTGCCTGCCATCACTGATGGCCCAGAGAGACGCGTAGGGCCCCCGTGGCCGGCGGCATAATTTCCCAGGCGGCGCGTGCGCGAAGTGTCATCGGGCGATGCTCGTGCACATTAAGATAAAATAACTATCGACGTTGGTACAGGCCGAGCAGATGAGTCCGAGGTCCCTTTCCACCACGGAGCAGATAGCGGCGCTGCTTGAAGTCAGCGAGACGCTGAGCCGCCGGATGGCGTTACCCGGCCTGGCAAGAAGGGGGACTTCCAGTACGCCGAGGAAGTGGTTCCCTCGAGCGGTGGGCGGGGCGCTATGTCCGTGTTCTAGGCGCTAAACGTGAGCCTGTTGCTAGGCGCGCCCCTGGAAGGAAGGGTCGTCCTGGTCCAGCCAGGCGTTGGCTATCCAGTGGTTGTTGCCGAACCAGGGCCAGGTGGTGCGGTTCTTGTAGTAGGGCCAGGAGACGCCCGCGCCGAAGAGCGTAGCGTAGTCCAGTCGAGCGAAGGCGGCGATGTCGGGCTTCAGCTCCTCCATGGGCCCACTCCCGTCCGGCTTCATACCCACGAGGTAGCGCTGTATCTGATAGCCGATCTCCCGCCTCGCGTCCTCATCGAACTCCCGCCTCTGCGCGTCCAGCATCTTGTCCAGCGCAGGGTCGCTGACCCCGAAGGAGTTCTTGGGGCCGCCGGTGTGGAAGTAAGGGTAGACCCAGTCGTCCAGGTCTATCCAGCCGTTGTCGAACATCCAGGTCGCGATCATCGTGTCGCACCCCTTGAGGAGCCCCTCTGCTATCTGCGGGTAGGCGCGGATTACTTGCTTCTTGACGCTGGCGCCGAGGTTCTGGCGCAGCCCCTCAATGAAGCTGGGAGCGAAGTCCGGGATGTACGAGGGTATGTCCGCGAAGACGAACTCCAGCTCCGGGCTCCCCGCCTCCTGATAGAGCTGCTTCGCCAGCGCCAGGTCTTCCTGCCGCTCCGCCGGACTCGTCCGGTATCCGGGTATCGTCTTCAGCTCGTCTTGGGGCAACGACCACTTGGTGATGGCGGGCCCCACGGCAGGGGTCATCAACGCCTCGCCGGCCCAGAGGAAGTCGATCACCTGCTGGCGATCAGCCGCGAGGTGAATCGCCCTGCGCAGGCGCGGGTCGCCCCAGGGGGTGCAGGGCGCGCCCGTCTCCTTATCGAACACCTTTAAGCGGCTGTTCACCCAGCCGGAGATGGTCTCCCGCAGGAGCTCCAACTCCGGCATCTCGTCCTTGAGGTCGAACACCCACTGCGGGTCGCCGGAGCCGCCGCCGCCGCCGGCCACGTCGATCTTCTTGCCGCGGAACAGCGACTCGTTGCTGGCGTTGTCGACGATGAAGAAGGCCGTGTAGCCGTCCAGGAAGGGCCGGCCCAGCTCCGGCTGGTCCCAGCCGAACCAGTCCGGGTTGCGGTGGACGTTGATCTCCTGGAGAGAGGTCAGCTTCCCCCACATGAAGGGCCCTGTGCCGATCATCCGGCTCTGCGGCTCTGACCGCGGGAACTCCAGCGTGTCGCGCTCTTGGTCCACAACCTCCTGCGGGATGATGAATGCGTTGGTGTCAGCCAGGAAGTGCAAGAAGGGGGCCACCGGGCCGTCAGTGGTGATCTTGACAGTGTATTCATCTTGCACCTTTTCGACCTTTAGCATCGTCTTGTACTGGCTACTGCGGTAGAACAGCGAGTAGCGGGAGCTGGACTCGTTCTTCTGCCTGTTGAAGCTCCACACCACGTCGTCCGCCGTCAACTCGCGGCCGGGCAGGCCGGGGAACTTGCTGGCCGCATCCTTGATCTCCAGCTTGTCGCACACGTCCGCTGGCAGGCTGGCGGGGTCGTGGAACTTGACGCCGCGGCGCAGCTTGATGATGTATTCCGTGGGCGCGCCCGGGTCACCGATGACCTCCGGCATATCCTCCGCAACGTCCGGTTCGCTGATCTGCTCCGTGTGGGACACGTACTTGTACAGCTTGCTGAAAACGGCGGAGTGGCCGCTGTAGAGCGGGCCGAACTGCGTCAGGTGGGGGTCAAACGTATCTAGAACCAGGGCGTCGAAGCCCGTGTACCGCAGCATGCCGCCCGTAGTCCCGGGCGCCTCGAAGGGACGGCGGGCATCGTGGATGGGTATGTCGGAGGCTCGGAAGGCGTCTCCGCCCGCCGATGGGCTGCCGGCGGTGCCGCCGGTGCTGGTTGTGGCGCCGCCACCGCCGCAGCCGACGATGGTCGCCGCCGCCAGGCCACCGCCTCCCAGGACAACTCCTCCCATAAGACGGCGGCGCGTTACCCGCTTCCGCCAGAAGTTCTTCCAGTAGCTGGACTCCGCCATTACTGACTCCTTCGGTCCTTATCCGCTGCCGCCATTACGGAGCAAATCGCCTTCACCGGTTCCACCGAAGGTTACCCGCACGAGCGCATCAGTGGACTCCGACATCTGCGGCTTTGGCCGCTCCTCCACCTGCACCTGGCCCAGACCTTGGAAGACTACAGCTTTCACGATATGCCTTTCGCTCGCTCGAGCTACGCGCTAGCATAGGGGGAAACGCCAGCCACCAAACCCGACATCTGGGGACTGGTTCGCCCCCCATTTGGGGGGTGCTCTCGCAGGCTAGGCGGTGATCCGCTGAGATATAATACGGTTGCTCCGGATGGCAGCAGAGAGCATGGCTACCAGATCGCTTTCTACCACGGAACAGATAGCGGCCCTAGTTGAAGTCAGCGAGGCGCTGCTCTCAACACGAGAACTTACCGCCGTCCTGCAGGTCATCGCGAGCAGCGTCTGCCAGCTGGTAGAGCTCGAGCGCTCGGCGATCTTCATGTACGAGCCGGCCACCCGCACGATTCGCGGCATCGCCGCCCACGACATCGACGCGGCCGAAATCCTGGCGATCAGAGAACCTCTGGACAACTCGCCGTTGGCCAACCAGGCGATAATCACGCGAGCGCCCGTGCTGTTCCAGGATGCGACCACGGACAGGGCCGTCCCGGCACGATACATCGAGCTATTTCATCTCGGCGCTCTCGGTTGCGCTCCGCTGATCGCCAAGGGGCAAGTTGTGGGTGTTATCTTCCTTGATAAAGGTGGGCAGCCGTTCCGTTTTACGTCGCAGCAGCGGCAGCTCCTGCAGGCGTTCGGCAACCTCGCCGCCATCGCCCTGGAGAACGCCCGCCTCCACGCGGCCGCCGAGGAGGGTGCGGTGCTACGGGACCGCGCTCGAATCGCTCAGGAGTTGCACGACAACGTCGCCCAGATTTTCTTCAGCATCGGGCTGGAAGCCAAAGGCCTCCTCGACGGCGCGACCCCGCCCTCGGTTCGCCGTAGCGTGGCCCGTATGCAGAAGCTCGCTGCCCAGGGCGGTACTGAGATCAGGAATGCCATCTTCGCGCTCTCATCCCCTCCCAAGCCTAACGGGCTGGTCCCCTCCCTACAGCACCTCATCCGAGAATATCGTGCGTCTACCGGGAACAGTGCGGAACTCGTAGCCCAGGATGGGTTGCATAATGTGCCTCCCGAAATAGAAGAATTCCTCTACGTCGCCGCGCGGGAAGCCGTTCAGAATGCGCGGAAACATGCGGAGGCCACGTCGCTGACGCTAAGCCTCGGTGTCGAGGAGGCGTGGCTAACCCTGTCAGTGAGGGACAACGGGAGGGGGACAGCCGCTCACATGGAAGGCGCTAGCTTCTTCGGGCCGGGGTTTGGCCTCCGGCATCTTCGCCAGCGGCTGGTTGCCTATGGAGGCAGTCTGCAGATATCAGATAACAGGGAGGGGGGCGTCACCGTCTCCGTCCGAATACCGCGAAGCTAGAGCCCGTGCGTCCGATCCGCGTGTTCATAGTGGATGACCACCCCGTGGTGCGAGAGGGGCTGCGCTCACTGCTCAGCAGCGAGAGCGACATGACGGTTGTGGGGGAGGCTAGCTCCGTTTCGGAAGCCCTGCATGGCGCCCGTGAGACATCCCCGGACGTCGTGGTTCTGGACATCAAACTGAAAGACGGCGACGGCATCGACGTATGTCGCAAGATCAAGGCGGCCTCTCCGACGACCGGCGTTATCATGCTGAGCGCCTTCTGGGACGACTCGCTGATTCGTGAAGCGCTTCAAGTGGCTGACGGCTATCTGCTCAAACACGCCGAACGCTTTGACCTTCAGGACAGCATACGCAGAGTGGCGCGCGGCGAACATACGCTTGATTCAACCCTTCTCGGAGCCGTGGTCAGTCAGTTCCGAGGAGAGCAAGCGGGAGGTCTTGACCCGCCGGCAGTTTCGGATCAGGAAGTACGCCTGCTGCAGCTCGTGGCCCAGGGGCTCACCAACCGCGAGATCGCGGCAAGAATGTACCTCAGCCCGCACACCGTCAAGGACTACCTGAGCGAGGTCATGGGCAAGCTGGGAGCCAAGAACCGTGCTGAGGCGGTTCTCCTGGCCACCAAGCGCGGCCTCCTCTAGCCAGCGTCAGCCTCTGCGACCTCTTCCAAGAGGAGAACGTGTTATCCGGCCGACCCGTCGGTAACCCGCTCTAGCTCCATCCGCACGCAGCGGTCCACCTGGCACGGCTGCCAGTACATCGGGCGGAAGCGGAGATGTCCGTAGCCCCCGGCCAGGTGCAGCCACTTCACCATGCCGGGCTCGGCGTTGGACGGGTCTTTCCAGCCGGGGAACGTAAGCGGCTCGAACCCGTTGTAGACAATCAACTGACCGGGACGCACGGCGGGCGAGATCTTTGCCCAGAGGCGGAACTCCCCCATGTCATTGTAGGCCCGGACGAGATCGCCTTCGTAGATGCCCCGCTCCGCGGCGTCTGCCGGGTTCACGAAGGCGAAGGGCCGGCCCTGATGGGTGGGCTGGATGAGCCGGTTCATCACGTTGGCGGAATGGATGCTCCATCGTGGGTGGCCGCTGGTCAGCATGAGGGGATAGTTGCCACCCATCTTGGGCACGTCCTTGTGCACCGGCAACTCCTCGCCCGCCTCCAGGAACCAGTCGTGATCGATGTAGAACTGGGCGCGGCGCGTGAGCGTGGGATATGGCAGCTTCTTCTCCACGTGATGGCGAAGCGGTGAGTGCGTCTCGTCCCGCGGAAAGTCCGATCCTTGGTTCACCGCCATCGGCGAGTGGCCCCAGTCCTGGAAGCGCACGAACCCCTTCCGGCGGAACGTATCGAGGCTCGTCTGCTCCGGGAGGATCTCCGCCATTACGCCGTCGTCCACCCACTCCGTGATGATCTTCTCGTCCCTGTCGAAGTGCCCGTTTAGCGTGTACCGTTCATAGAGGTCGTCCAGCCTGCGTACCAGCCCGCGGGAGTCCTCGTATTGCAGGAATCCGCGGGATATCGCCCGCTCCGCGACCTTCTGCGATAGCAGCCGGAAGATCTCCGGCTCGGTCTTGGCCTCGCCGGCGGCCTCCACCGACTTGTCGCAGAAAACCATCTGGTTCATGTGCGCGGTGGAGAAGTGAAAGTTCATCTTCTCGGCGTGCGTGGCCGCAGGCAACACGATGTCCGCGTACATGCCCGTGGTGTTCATCCGCCAGTCGATGAACACCACGAGCTTCAGCTTCGGCCACAGATGGCGGAGCATCATGTTCTGGCCCCCGCGGACGCGCCGGAGGGTGTTCCCGCCACACTCGATGTAGACGCGCGGCTCGGTCCCCGGGCCCGGGCGCTCGTGGCCCCGCCACCAGCCCTTCTCCATCGCCTCCTGGAAGTACTCATCGAAGCTGCGGCGCATGGACGGGTCATTCCATTCGCTGCGGTTCCAGATGTCGCGGTAGCCGCAGTGGTGGTACCAGTAGAAAGCTGGCGGTGCCGGTCCAGTCTCGGCGACCAGGGTGGCGAGCTCGGTCACGGCCAGCTCGCGCGAAAGGCCCGGATCCTGGGCCTGGAGCGAGCGGATGATCGTCTCCACCGTGTCAAGGGCGGTCTCAGTTCCCTTGGACCCGGGCATCAGCTTCATGCTCGTTGTCAAACCCGGCCAGGGTCCCGCGGACCAGTTGATAGTGCCCGTCCCTTTCTTACCCCAGTTCCCCGTGAGCCCCAGGAACAGGCACATGGCCCGCTCCATCAGATCCCCGTGGTACTGCTTGCCGGAGTTGAACCCCAGCAGGACCCGCGTTCGCTTTGCCGATACCTTGCGTGCCAGGGTGCGGATCACCTCGGGGTGAACCCCAGAAACCTCAGAAGCCTTCTCCGGTGTGTAGTCCCGGAGACGTTCTCGCAGCAGTTCGAATACCGGGGCCACCTCAACAGCTTCGCCGTCCTTGGATAGGACGCTGAACCGCCCTTCCAGAGCCGGGTCGATGGCGCCAAGAGAAAGCGTTTCACGCGAGGCTTCCGCCGTCTGGCCCGTCCGTCGGTCGCGGAAGTAAAAGATGTCCTCTTTGCCTCCGTCGCGAACGTCGCTCTCGCGCAGGTAGCGCCGGTTGTCCAAACGGACCAGCAGGGGCAGGTCCGTCTGCTCCTTGACGAACTGCGCGTCGTATAGATCCTCATCCACGATGACTCCGGCCATCCCCAGGGCGAGAGCCGCGTCGGCGCCGGGCCGCACCGGCACGTGGTAATCGGCGTGAATTGCGGAAGGGCTCACATCGGGGGCCACGGTAACGATCTCGGCGCCCTTGTAGCGCGCTTCCGAGATGAAGTGGTAGAAGGGAATGCGCGTGTAGGCCGGGTTCATGTGCCAGATGAAGATGAGGTCCGATTGGAACCAGTCGTCCACGCTGCTGACGAAGATCTTGCCGAACGTGATGTACATCCCGGGAGCGAAGTCGTTGACTACACCCTCCAGGTCCATGCTGACGCCACCCAGTAGATCGACGAACCGCATGACGGCGCCGAGCGCGAGCGGTCCTCCCTGCGCGCCCGTCATCTCGTGGATGATGGACTGCGGGCCCTGCTCCTGGATCGCGTCGAGCACACCGTCCGCCACTAGAGTCAGGGCCTCGTCCCACGACACCCGCTCGAACTTGCCCTCGCCCCGCTTCCCCACCCGCTTCAAGGGGTACTGGATGCGCTCTTTGGAGTAGAGCATCTGGCCCCACATGGCGCCCTTCTGGCAGCCCATCGGGTTCAGGTCCGGCACGCCAGGTTCAATGGTCTCGTAGGTGCCAGCGGCTTCTTCGTACAGCACCTTCCCATCCCTCACGTACGCGCGGTACGGACAGTTCCCCGGGTAGCAGTCCACGCAGTGCGACACCCACGCCACCTTGTCCCACTTCCACTGCTCGCGGTACCGCTCCTCCGATACCTGCGCCTGCGTTACCTTCCGGGAACCGGTCTCATCTGCTGGCACTTGGCACCTCCGTGACCCAGTCGCGGTAGAGGTCGTACTCCCTCTCACTGACCATTTTCGCTGCCGCCGCCAGTTCATCGAGCGCGCTGATGATCCTTTCGAGCTTCTCGCGTCCAAGATGCCGGAGGATCGCGCGCAGATAAGCCCTGCCCGCCGCATCGAACGCCGCCAGAAGCGCTCGCCCCTCCTCGGTCAGGTAGACGCGAACTGCCCGCCGGTCCGCGGTGTCCGGTCGGCGACGCAGCAGCTTCACTCGCTGCAGCCGGTCGATGACGCCGGTCATTGCCGAAGGGCTGAGCGCCAAGCGCTGGGAGAGGACGCTGAGCGTCATGCCGTCACCCCTGGCCAGCGTATGCATCAGTCGCAGCTGAGTCATCGTCAGGCCGCGGTCATCCCAGATGCGGATGCGTATCGGCTCGCCCAGGGCGAGCACGTTGAGGTACGCAGCGAAGGCGCGATCGAAGAGCTCTTCGTCCATGTCATCTTGCTGGACCATCATGAGACGGAGAATAATCCATGTCAGATGAAAAGTCAATGTAACATGAAATGAATCCGGAGCGTCAGCGACGGGGGGCGCGCAATGCGCAACAGCATGCCTGGATCGAGGATTCAGGCTTTACCCCACACAACTGCCCGCCGTCTGGGCGCTTGCCCGCTTGGATTCGCGTGCTTCAATTGCATCACGTGACGCCGTGCGTGCACGCCGCCCTGTCGTGCATGCAATCAGGGAGAGGAACGATCATGAAGGCCGCCAGACTGCACTCCTACGGGGGGCCCCTCGTTGTTGAGGAGGTCCCCACCCCAGAGCCCGGCGACGGACAGATAGTGGTGAAGGTGGAGGGCGCGGGCTTCTGCCACAGCGACCTCCACATCATCGACGGAGAGGTGCAGCTGTTGCCAGCTATGCCAACAATCCTCGGCCATGAGAATGCCGGTGTCGTGGCCCAGGTGGGACGCGGGGTCACGGAAGTCAAGGAAGGCGACAACGTCGCGGTGTACGGCGGATGGGGCTGCGGCCATTGCAAAGCGTGCATCTCCGGGGACGAGCATCTCTGCATCCAGCCGAGATGGGTCGGCATGTTCGGCTACGACGGCGGGTACGCGGAGTACCTCCTCGTGCCAAACGAGCGCTATCTGGTCAAGCTGGATCGGGTGCCGACCAGGGAGGCCGCGGTGCTCACAGACGCGGCAGTAACGCCCTACCGGGCCATCAAGAAGGCGCTCCCCTTCCTCAGTCCGGACCGCCATGTGCTGGTGATCGGCGCCGGCGGCGTCGGGCAGTTCGGGATTAAGCTGCTCAAGCTGCTCTGTGCCTCGCCCATCATCGCCGTCGAGATCGATGATGCCAAGATGAAGGCAGCTCGGGAGTGCGGGGCAGATGAGGCACTAGACGGCCGCTCGCCGGACATCGCTGAGAAGATCCTTCAACTGAGTGGGGGCATCGGAGTTCCGGTGGCTCTGGACTTCGTCGGTAGCGACCAGACGCTGGCGCTGGCCCTGGGTATGGCAGCCACCGGTGGGAAGGTCGTGCAGGTGGGCCTGGCTGGCGGTACCGCGAACATCCAGGTAATGCAGAATTCCCGCTTCGAGGTTCAGTTCGAGGCTTCTTTCTGGGGGAATCTGAACGAACTGCGCGAGGTCATCGCGTTGGCCGAGTGCGGGCGGCTCACGCCCGTGCGGCTGGACTACTACCCGCTGGATCAGATCAACGACGTGTACCGCCTATTGAAGGAAGGCAAGATCCCCGGGCGGGCCGTTATCACGCCGTCCGGTTAGAGGTCGTTTTCGATTCGGCCTTGGCGGGGAACCATCGTACTCTGCAGCGCCAGGATCCCCCAGGCCTCAAGGTCTCGAGGACGCAGCACGTCGGCTTCGCGCACGAGATTCAGCATCTTGTTGGTGGACGGCGTTGGCATGACATCGCTGTTGTCCGAAAACGTTGGGGAATGTCAATAAGCCCCGACGTTTCCTGCGGCTCATACGGCGGCGTGAGCCCAGGCGATGTCCGCGTTGGGCGTAGGTTCAGATGGGGGAACACCAACCCAGTTCCAGCAGTCGTCCAGATTCAGAGAAAGTGCACCTGGTGAAATTTCTCACCACTGGACGAACATCGGCATGTACGTTCAGCAGGCGCTTACAACTTCGCTAAACGAGGGTGCCGCCCCACGTCCGCGGGACGCGGCGCAATGAGCCATCACGCGGGCTTGCGGGCCGCGTGGAGAGCGAGGGTTCCCCCGGCCAGCAACCGGGCCCGGACTTCGACGAGGCCGAGGTCGGCCAGGAGTGCGCAGAGGGAGCGGGCATCCGGAAAGCCCTTGAGAGAGGCCGGCAGGTAGCGGTAGGCGGCGGCATCGCCGCTGATGGCGCCGGCCAGCGGCGGCAACAGGCGGTTGAAGTAGAGGCGGTAGAGGGCGCCGAAGGGTCCCGTCGGCGGCTGCGTGATGTCCAGGCAGACCAGGCGGCCGCCGGGGCGGAGGACGCGGGCCATCTCCGTCAGGCCAGCGCGCAGGTCCGCCAGGTTGCGGAGGAGAAAGGCACTGATGACGCAGTCGAAGGCGCCGTCCGCGAAGGGGAGCCGCAGGGCGTCGGCCAGGGCCCAGGCCACGGGCGAGCTTGTAGCTGAAGCTTTTCGCCGAGCGGCGTCGAGCATCTGGCGCGAGAAGTCTGCACCCACCACGGCGCTTGCCCTCTGGCGGCACAGCTCCAGGGCCAGGTCGCCGGTGCCGGTGCCGACGTCCAGGGCGACAGCGCCGCGGGGGGAGGCGGCGGCTGCGGCCAGGCGGCGCCAGCGGCGGTCCATCCCCAGGCTCATCAGCCGGTTCAGGAGATCGTACCGCGGGACGATGCGGCCGAACATCTTCCGCACGTGGTGGGCATGCTGGCCGGACATGTCGCCCCCTATCCTAGCGTGAAGGGGATGCCGACGCACATGGGTTGCCCCTAGCCGTTGCCCCGGCTAAGATGAAATCCGACCGACGCGTCGGTCGGATTTGTCCATGGCCCTCCAGCAGACGCGAGCCCTCGACCGGCACCGGCGCATCCTAGACGCCGCCCTTCAGGTCTTCTCTCGCAGGGGCTACCGGGACGCCAGCGTCGACGAGATCGCGGGAGCGTCAGGCACCTCCAAGGGCGGGGTCTACTTCCACTTCCCCAACAAGGAGGCAATCTTCCTGGCCCTCCTGGACAGGACGGCGGCTCACCTCCGGGAGAAGATAGAGTCGGCCCTGGCCGCCCACGAGGACCCCGTCGCCAAGGCGGACGCCGCCCTGCTGACCGTGCTGCGAACCTTCGCCAAGCACCGGGCCCTCACCCGGCTGTTCATGGTGGAGGCCCTGGGCGCCGGCCGCGAGTTCCACCGCCGCATGGCGGAGATCCGGGGCGAGTTCGCCGCCGTCATCCAGCGCCAGCTGGACGAGGCCGTACGCCAGGAGATCATCAAGCCCATCGACACGGAGGTCGCCGCCCGGGCCTGGTTCGGCGCCCTCAACGAGGTGATGACCGGCTGGGTTCTATCCGGCGGGCCCGAGCGCCTGGAGGACACGTATGCCGCCCTGCGGCCCCTTCTGATGCACAGCGTCGGGGCCAGCGACCAGCCCCGGCGCCCGGACCGACAGTGACCACTGCGCCCGCCCTCCCCCTGGACGCCCTCGCCCAACGGCTGCGGTTGCTCCTGGCTGAGGGCCGGGAGGTGGCATCGGTCGGGCCGGTCCTGGTCAGCGCCGCCGTCCCCGTCCCGCCGCTGGACGCCGTGACGCTGTTCGAGGACGCGACCGGCGAGCGATTCCTCTGGGAGCACCCCAGCGAAGGGTTTTCCCTGGTGGGCATCGGCGCCGCCGCCCGGATAGCCGCGTCCGGCCCCGGGAGCCTCGGGCAGGTGGGCGACCGCTGGCGGGAGCTCGCGGCGCGGGCCGTTACGGAGACGCTCGCACCGTGCCCCATCCCTGGGCCTGTGGGCCTCGGCGGCTTCGCCTTCGACCCGGCCGGCCCGCGGGACCTGGACTGGGAAGGCTTCCCGGACGCCCTCCTGCTGGTCCCGCGCTTCCTCTTCGTCTCCGACGGGGATTCCTCCTGGCTCACCGTGAGCGCTGCGGTGACGCCTGAGTGCCGTCCCGGCGACGTGGCCGCCTCGCTGTCCGCCGAGCTGCGGGGGATCCTGCGCGGGGGTACCCGCGTGCACGGGGAAGCCCCCGGGGACGGGGTGACGTTTCGGGATGAGGTCGGGGCGGAAGTATGGCGGTCGGCGGTTGTGGCTGTCGTGGAGGAGGTCCGCAGCGGTGCCATCGAGAAGGTGGTGTTGGCCCGGCGGGTGAGGGCCTGGTCCGAGCGACCTATCGAAGCCGGGGCGGTCCTGCGCAGGCTCCGGGAGGGCTATCCTCGGTGCACCGTCTTCGCCTTCGCGCGGGGCGATGCCTGCTTCCTGGGGGCGACGCCGGAGCGGCTGGTCCGCCTGGAGGGCCGCGCCGTGCGGGCGGACCCCCTGGCCGGCTCGGCGCCCCGCGGGACCACCGAGGAGGAGGACCAGCGTCTGGGGGAGGCACTCCTGGCAGACCAGAAGGAGCGGCACGAGCACGCCCTCGTCGTGCAGGCCCTTCGGGAGGCGCTGGCTCCCCTCTGCTCCTCCCTGTGTGTTGGGGAGACGCCCGCCATCCTCCGCATGCCCAACGTCCAGCACCTCCACACCCCCATCGAGGCGGTGCTGGGAGGTGAGGCGAGCGTCCTGGAGCTGGTGGAGCGGCTGCACCCCACACCGGCGGCCGGTGGCCTGCCGCGGGACGCCGCCCTCTCTTTAATCCGGCGGTACGAGCCCTTCGACCGGGGCTGGTACGCGGGGCCCGTGGGCTGGGTGGACGGTGGGGGTAATGGGGAGTTTGCCGTGGCCATCCGCTCCGCCCTCCTCAGGGGACACGAGGCGCTCCTGTACGCGGGCTGCGGCATCGTGGCCGGCTCGGACCCCGAGCGGGAGTACGCGGAGTCATGCCTGAAGCTGAGGCCGATGCGATGGGCGCTGAACGGCAGGCCGACCTGACCGCGGGCGAAGCCCTAAGCAGCTTCGTGGGCGCCTTCGTGGACGAGCTGGCCCGCTCCGGCGTTACGCATGCCTCCATCTGTCCGGGCTCACGCTCCACGCCCCTGGCGCTGCTGTTGCGCAGACATCCGGGGATCCGCGTGTGGACCCACCTGGACGAGCGGTCGGCCGCCTTCTTCGCCCTGGGGATGGCGAAGGCGTTGCGGGAGCCGGTGGCCGTCATCTCCACCTCGGGGACGGCGGCGGTGAACTTCGCTCCGGCGGTGGTGGAGGCGTTCTACGGACGCGTTCCCCTGCTGGCGCTCACGGCGGACCGGCCGCCCGAGCTGCGGGACGTGGGCGCCAACCAGACCATCGACCAGGCCCGGCTGTACGGGGCGCACGTCAAGTGGTTCGTGGAGACGCCTCTCCCTGAAGCCAGCGAGGAGGCCGTGCGGTACGCCCGCACCGTGGCCTGCCGGGCGGTGGCGACGGCCCGCGGGGACGTTCCCGGCCCCGTCCACGTGAACCTCCCGTTCCGCGAGCCACTGATACCTGCAGGGGAGGGGCCACCCCCCGGCCGCGACGCCGGCAGTATCCCCTATGTGACCGTGCGGCAGGCGCCCAGGCGGCCGGAGCCCGTAGAGCTGGCGTCCCTGGCCGCGGAGCTGGGGGCCGCCCGCCGCAGTCTCATCGTCTGCGGGCCCCAGGACGACCCCTCGTTCCCGGAGGCCGTAACCCGCCTGGCGGCCGAGCTGGGCTACCCCATACTGGCGGACCCCTTGTCTCAGGTGCGCTGCGGTGCCCACTTCGGGCCCGCCGTCATCGACGCCTACGACGCCCTCCTCCGGGATGACGGCGTGGCCGGCTCCCTGGCCCCGGAGGTAGTGCTGCGCTTCGGCGGCACCCCCGTCTCCAAGCCGCTGCTCCTCTACCTGGAGCGCCACCGTCGGGCGCGGCAGGTGCTCGTGGACCCCGGCGGGTGGCATGATCCCGGCCTGGTGGCCAGCGATGTTGTGCACGCCGACGCGGCTTCTTTCTGCCGCGCGCTGCTGAGTGCCCTGTCCTCGCGGTCGGACGAGAGAGAAGCGCCCGCCCGCGGCGAGTGGCTGCGCCGCTGGCAGGAGGCGAACGACAAGGCGCGTTCGGCCCTGGCGGGCCGGCTCCGCTCGGAGCCGGGGCCGTCGGAGCCCGGGGTGTTCGTGGAGCTGGCTGGGCTCCTGCCGGCCGGGGCGACCCTGTTCGCCGGCAACAGCATGCCGGTGCGGGACCTGGACACCTTCTTCCCGGGCAGCGACCGGCCGCTGCGCTTCCTGGCCAACCGGGGGACCAGCGGTATCGACGGCGTAGTCTCGACGGCCTTGGGGGCCGGCGCCGTCGTCTCCGGGCCGCTGGTGCTCGTCCTAGGCGACCTCTCCTTCTATCACGACATGAATGGCCTGCTGGCCGCCCGGCGGTTCGGCCTGCGGGCCACCGTCGTCCTCCTGAACAACGACGGCGGCGGCATCTTTTCGTTCCTCCCCCAGGCCGAAGAACCCGAGCACTTCGAGGAGCTGTTCGGGACGCCCCACGGCCTGGACTTCCGCCATGCCGCCGAGATGTACGGCCTCACCTACCGGCCCGTCGACGGTCTAGCGGCCTTCCGCCGGGCGGTGGCAGAGTCCCTGGACGCGCCGGGCACGAGCCTCATCGAGGTCCGGACGGACCGGCGCGAGAACGCGTTCCTGCACCGGGAGCTGTGGCAGGCCGTCTCCCAAACCCTGCGCCCAGACGGGCGGCCGTCCGGCCGCGAGCCAGCCCTCCAGGGGAGGACGCCGTGAGCCCGCCGAGGCGGGTCAACGGGGTCTGCCTGAACGTGCAGGTCACAGGGGAAGGCCCCGCCGTACTCCTGCTGCATGGGTTCACGGGGAGCGCCGCCAGCTGGGCGCCGTTCCTAGAGGCGTGGCAGGGATTCACGCTTGTCGCTCCGGACCTCCTGGGGCACGGGGCCTCGGAGTGCCCGGCGGATCCCGGCCGCTATGCCATGGGGCGCTGCGTGGAAGACCTGCTCGCCCTTCTG
>JAUYGU010000150.1 GCA_030690405.1 Dehalococcoidia bacterium
TCGTCGCCACCGACGTGGGCGACGCGAAGCGGGCCGGCCACATGGCGGACCGTCTCGGCGTACCGATCGCCATCGTCGAGAAGAGGCGCCTCGGCAACCACGACAAGGTGGAGGCTGTGAACATCATCGGCGATGTCGCCGGCAAGACCGCCCTCATCGTCGACGATGAGGTGGACACGGCGGCCACCCTGGTTGCCACGGCGGAGATCGTGCTCCGCAACGGCGCCACGGAGGTCTACGCCAGCGCCACGCACCCCATCCTCTCCGGCCCCGCCGTCCAGCGCATCGAAGCCTCCGCGATCAAGGAGCTGGTGGTTACGGACACGATCCCCCTGCCGCCGGAGAAGCAGCTGCCCAACATCACCGTGCTCTCCGTCGCCCCCCTCCTCGGCGAGGCGATCCGCCGCATCCACACCGGCCAGTCCGTCGGCGCCCTGTTCGACGAGTACTGAGGCCCCCGGCGCCCCAGCGATTAGTCCCGGCCGGCGCAATGCTGTGCTTGTGGCCCGCTCATGGTACGAGCACCTCACCATGAGCGGGAAGAGACGTGGCCGCGCCCCCACGTGGTCTGGCTCTGCGTCCGAGGCGCGATGGCGGACCGTCCCGCTCGTCCTGAGGCACTCGTAGGACGAGCGGGACGCGGCCTTCGCCTCCCTCCCCACAAAACTGATATCATTGAAGCGATGCGTCCGCGCGGCGCGTCACTATACTCAGAGCCGAAAGGTGCGCAGATAAGAGCATGGTCTTAGGAACGATCAAGAGAGCCCTCGGCGGCGACTATAACGAGAATCAGCTCCGCAAGCTCTACCCCATCGTCCGCCAGGTGAACGAGCACACGGAGGCGGTGGCCGCTCTCTCGGACGCCGAGATGCGAGCCAAGACCGACGAGTTCCTCGCTCGCCTGGGCGAGGGCGAGACGCTGGACGATATCCTGCCGGAGGCGTTCGCGCTCGTCCGCGAGGCCTCGCAGAGGCGGATCGGCCTTCGCCACTTCGATGTGCAGCTGCTGGGCGGCATCGTCCTGCACCAGGGGAAGATCTCGGAGATGAAGACCGGTGAAGGCAAGACGCTGGTGGCCACGCTGCCCATGTACCTCAACGCCCTGGACGGCAGGGGCGTGCACCTGATCACCGTGAACGACTACCTGGCCAAGCGCGACGCGCAGTGGATGGGCCCAATCTACCACTCGTTGGGGCTGAGCATCGGCGTTCTCCAGCACGACGCCGCCTATCTGTATGACCCGGCGGCGAACCTGGACAACCCCAGTCTCCGATACCTGGTGCCCGTCCCCCGCAGCGACGCTTACCGTGCCGACATCACCTACGGCACCAACAACGAGTTCGGCTTCGACTACCTGCGCGACAACATGGTGGTGGAGCTGTCGCGGACGGCGCAGCGGCCGGACAAGCCGCACCACTACGCTATCGTCGACGAGGTGGACAACATCCTCATCGACGAGGCGAGGACGCCCCTCATCATCAGCGGCCCCGCTGAGGAGACGGAGGAGATATACCGCACGTTCGCCCGCATCGTGCCGCGGCTGGCGCCGGAAGCGGACTTCGTCGTGGACGAGAAGCACCGCGCGGTCTCCCTGACCGACGAGGGCGCCACCAAGGTGGAGAAGGCTCTGGGCATCAAGAACATTTACGACGCCGCGAACTTCCGCCTCACCCGCTTCCTGGACGCCGCCCTCCGCGCCCAGGTCCTCTACCTGCGCGACCACCACTACGTCGTCAAGGATGGCGAAGTGATCATCGTGGACGAGTTCACGGGGCGGCTGATGCACGGCCGCCGCTGGTCTGACGGTCTGCACCAGGCGGTGGAGGCGAAGGAGGGCCAGCGCGTCCAGCGGGAGAGCGTGACCTACGCCACCATCACCCTCCAGAACTACTTCCGCCTGTACGAGAAGCTGGCCGGCATGACCGGTACCGCCTGGACGGAGCGTGAGGAGTTCCACACCATCTACGGCCTCGACGTCCTCGTCGTCCCCACCCATCACGAGATGATCCGAGCGGACAGCTCGGACATCATCTACCGCAGCGAGGAGGGCAAGTACATCGCGGTGGTGGAAGAGATCGAGGAGATGCACGCGCGGGGGCGGCCCGTGCTTGTCGGCACCGTCTCCATCGAGAACTCGGAGCGGCTGGCGGACCTGCTGAAGCGCACCTCTACCTGCGAGCTGGAGGAGTGCGGCGCCGACCACAAGGTCTGCCCGCTGAAGGAGCCGCAGGTGCTCAACGCCAAGCAGCACGAGCGAGAGGCGGCGATCATCGCGCAGGCCGGCCGCTACGGCGCCGTGACCATCGCCACCAACATGGCGGGCCGCGGCACCGACATCATCCTCGGCGGCAACCCGGAGATGCTCGCCGATGAGCTCGCCCGCAGGCGCGGCACAGACCTTGTCTCCGTGGAGCCGGAGCAGGCGCAGGAGATCCGGCGTGAGGCTAAGGAGGGCTGGCAGGGGGACCACGATAAGGTCGTGGCGGCCGGCGGCCTGCACATCATCGGCACGGAGCGACACGAGGCCCGCCGCATCGATAACCAGCTCCGCGGCCGCGCCGGCCGCCAGGGCGACCCGGGCAGCTCCCGCTTCTTCGTCTCCTTCGAAGACGAGGTGATGCGCCGCTTCTCCCCCGACTGGGTGCCCAACCTCCTCGGCCGCCTGGGCATGGACGAGACCACGCCGCTGGAGAGCGGCATGGTCTCCAAGGCGATCGAGCAGGCCCAGACCAAGGTCGAGGGCTACAACTTCGATATCCGCAAGCACGTCGTCCAGTACGACGACGTGATGAACCGCCACCGCGAGCTGATCTACGGGGAGCGGCTCAAGATCCTCGAAGGCGCCGATATACGCGCTAACGTCATGGAGATGATCGACGACGAGATCGCGTCGGCGTTCGATGCGTTCGCCGAGGGCGACCGGGCCGCGGAGTGGGACCTGGGCGGCCTCCTCGCCGAGCTGAGGACGATAATTGCGCTGCCCGCCGAGTTCGACGAGCGCCACTTCTCCGGCATGCTCCGCGAGGAGGCGATCGACGAGGTGATCGCCTTCGCCCGCAAGGCCTACGAGGCGAAGGAGCGGGAGCTGGGCGAGGAGAAGATGCGCATGCTGGAGCGGCTGGTCATGATGGGGACTATCGACCGGCTATGGGTCTACCACCTGACGGCGCTGGACGAGATGCGCCAGGGGGTGGGGCTGAGCGGCTACGGCGGGCTGGACCCGCTGGTGGTGTTCAAGCACGAGGCCCACGACATGTGGCAGCAGCTCACGGACCACATCCGCCAGAACGTGGTCCGCCGCATCTTCCACGTGACGCTGATGCCGCAGGCGGCGCCAATCGCCCCGCCCGAGCCGCCCAGCGGCGATCTCCAGGAGAGCGGCCCCGCCAAGGAGACCCCGACGCCGGCGCAGGCCCGACCGGACGGGCGCCCGTCGGGGCGCGCTGCCGCCGCCGGACAGGCCGTGCGCATGG
>JAUYGU010000113.1 GCA_030690405.1 Dehalococcoidia bacterium
CTCATCTCCGCGGAGGCGCGCGCCACCATCAGCAAGGAGGACTTCGTCAAGCGCTACAACGCCATCGCGGAGGAGGCGACGATCACCGGCATAGACTACGAGCCGGGGCCAAACGTCGTGGCGGAGGACACCGAGATACCGGTGGAGGTGACCATCCGCACGGTCTTCTTCGGCGACGTTGAGCAGCCGAACAGGATTACGCTCGTCCGGGAAGACGTGCCGCTGCCGGCCTCGCCGGAGGCCACTCCGGACACCCGCAAGGAGTGGCGAGTAGACTGGACGCCCAGCCTCATCTTCGCAGAGCTGGACGATAAGTCTCTGGTCCATTTCTTCACCGACGTCCCCCAGCGCGGCTCTATCCTAGACCGAAACGGCGAACCGCTGGCCGTGGACGCCGACCTCCCGGTCGTGGGCTTCGTACCGGACCTCGTAACCAATAACGAGGCGCTCATCTCAACCCTCGCCACCGCCCTCAAGATGGCGGAGAGCGAGGTGCGGGCGGAGGTAGAGACGGATCTGCCATCCTACTACTTCATCCCCATACGGACGCTCCCCTACGGCACCAGTGCCGCCACCCTCGAGAAATTCTACGCCATGTCGGACCTGGGCGTCGTCGTGCGGCAGGAGACGCGCCGCATCTATCCCAACGGCGATTCCGCGGCCCACGTCCTCGGCTACATGGCGGAGGTCAGCGAGGAGCAGCTCAAGGATCTGGCGCCCAAGGGCTACCGCCCGGGCGACAAGACCGGCGCCTTCGGCCTGGAGGACCAGCTCGACGAGGTGCTGGCCGGCGAACGGGGTGGCACGTTGGCCACGATCTCGCCGGAGGGGACCATCACCCACACCATCGCTGAGAAGCCCGCCGTGGCGGGCAAAGACGTCACCCTCACCCTGGACATCAAGGCCCAGAAGGCGGCGGAGACCGTCCTCGGCGAGCGCGTGGGGTCGATCGTCGTCATGGACCCGCGGGACAACAGCGTGCTCGCCCTCGCCTCCTACCCGAGGTTCAGCCCCCAGGGCATCACCGACGGGCTCAGCACGGCGGAGTACGCCGCCCTCAGCAACGATAAGCGCCAGCCGTTCCTCCACCGCCCCCTGCTGGCAACTTATCCGCCGGGCTCCACCTTCAAGCCCGTCACGCTGTCCGCCGGCATGGAGAAGGCCGGTGTCAGCGCCGGCGAGACGTTCCACTGCGTGCCGGTCTGGAAGGGGCTGGGCGAGGACTTCCCGAAGAACAACTGGCAGAAAGTGGACCGCGGCTATCTCACCCCGGCGGAAGGGCTCATGGCCTCCTGCAACCCCGTCTTCTACGAGATCGCCCTCCGCCTGGACCACGTCGACCCGAACATCCTGCCGGAGTTCGCCCGCGGCTACGGCTACGGCCAGCTCACCGGCATCAACGGCCTGGACGAGGCGCCCGGCGTCGTTGCCGACCCGGCGTGGAAAGAGGAGAACGAGGGGGAACCCTGGTACAGCGGCGACAGCGTGAACATGGGCATCGGTCAGGGGTTCCTGTTGGTGACGCCCCTCCAGATCGCCAACGCCTACTCGGCGATCGCCGGCGAGGGGGTCCTGCGCAAGCCGCTGCTGGTGCGCAGCATCTCGGAGGCGGGCGGCGCCGCCGCCCAGGAGTTCACGGCGGAGGAGATAGGACCGCTGCCGGTATCGGCCGCGACCCTGACGCAGATCCGCAACGGCCTCACGCTCGTCACCCAGAACCCGGGCGGCACCTCCTACCAGGTGTTCGCCTCCTCGCCGCTGGACGTGGCGGGCAAGTCCGGTACGGCCGAAGACCTGGCCTTCGGCGCCGACCACGTCTTCTTCGTCGCCTACGCCAACCGCAGCGCGCCCTCCGTGCTCACGCTGGTGTCCCTGGAGCAGGGCAAGCTGGGCTCGGTGGAGGCAGGGCCAAAGGCGCGCAGGGTACTTGAGGCCCTGCTGGGATCGTAGGGGCGGATCCATTAGTCGCCCGCCTTCCTCCGCGGTGCTACAATATTCGCCAAAGGGGTGGACCCAGCGGCGATGGATACGGACAACCCCATTGACCTGCGCGCCGTCTTCGAGGTGATCGACTCCGCCGAGGTGATCACGTTTCGCTTCCTGACCATACCCCACCGCCTCCTGTTCGACACCCGCCACAACGAGATGGAGGGCCCTTTCCTGGCGCTGGTGCCCCGCGCGGCTTCCCTGGAGGAGCGCGTCAAGGCGATCAGGCAGATGCGCCCCCGCTTCCGGATACCGGAAAAGATTAGCGCCGTCTGGTGGCCCAAATACGTGCACAGCCTGGAGGAGTACGGCGCCTGGGATCGCATCCTGCGGCGTATCGGCAGCTGCGGCTACCCCCAGATAGCGGACCGCGCCGTGGACGTCCTCCGCCAGATGCAGAGGAGGGAGCGGGCGGAGATGTACAACGCCATCACCGGCGCCGGCTACCACAGCCTGTGGGAGAGCGGCTGCTAGCCCATGCGGCGCAGCGAGTTCCAGCGCCTGGTCCTGCAGGCCCTGGAGGAGCTCCCCGATCAGTTCCGCGACGCCCTCCAGAACATCGACATCCAGGTGCGCTGGCGTCCCACCCCGGCGGAGCTGCGACGGGCCGGCGTGCGCCGAGGCTCGCTCTTCGGCCTCTACCTGGGCGTGCCCCTGCCCAAGCGCGGCCACGGCTACTCCATGGCCCTGCCGGACACGATCGTGATCTACCAGCACACGCACGAGCGGCACTGCCGCAGCGACGCCGAGATAGTGGTGCAGGTGCGCCAGACCGTCCTCCACGAGATCGGTCACTACTTGGGCATCGACGAAGACCGTCTGCAAGAGCTGGGCATCGGCTAGAGGAGGTTCCGAATGGCTGAGACTAATCCGGCTCAGCAGCTAGAGGGTGAGAACCCCTTCTGGGCCACGCTGCGCCAACCCCGCGTCGTCCTCATCCTCCTGGCGGTCTGGGAAATCATCGGCGCCCTCACCGAGTTCTTCACCTCCAGCGGACTGTTCGTGAACCTCCACGGGCGCGAGCTCGACGGCGCCCTCGGCGGCCGCGCCCTCGGCTGGGAGGCGGTCCCTCTGGCCGTCCTCTACCTCTACTGCGCGCGCGACCCTGCCCGCTACCACCACGTGTTCTGGCTCGCCTTGATCGAGCAGGCGGCGGCGATAGTGGCGAACGTCTACCACTGGGGCACCGGCGACTTCAGCTTCGAGAGCGTCGTAATCCCCGCCGGCGTGGCCGCGGGGCTCGGCCTGCTGGTCTTCCTCCACCTGTTCCAGCCGAAGGAGCGGGAGCCGGCGGCTAGCGTCTGAGCGGCCGGTCGCGGCCTGCGCCGGGCCCTCGTCGACACAGGATGGCGAAGCTGGTACAGTGATGCGCACCGTTATCTGCAGACGAAAGGGGCGCGCACGATGGCTGAACACCCAAACGTGGCATTACTCCGGAAGGGGTACGAAGCGTTCGCCAGCGGCGACATAGCGGCTCTCACCGATATGTTCGCTGAGGACATGGTCTGGCACGTGCCGGGCAACAACCTGATATCGGGGGAGCACAAGGGAAGAGACGCCGTATTCGCGGTCTTCGCCAAGACCATGGAGCTGACCGGAGGCACCTTCAAGATAGACCTGCACGACATCGTGGCGAACGACGAGCACACGGTGTCGCTGTCACGGGCGTCCGCCAGCCGCCAGGGGAAGCAGCTTGACCTGCCCGGTGTCGACATCTACCACATCCGGAACGGGAAGGTCACGGAGTGGTGGTCGTTCGTGGAAGACCAGCGCCTGGACGACGAGTTCTGGTCTTAGGCGCTACACCGGCCTTCAGGCCTCCACCCCAAATCCCCGCGGGCGACCTGAAGCCTGCCTGCCGATAGGCTGGGTCGCCCCTACAGGTTGACGGCCCGCAGCAGCCACAGCACCTGCGCGCTCTCCTCCAGCACGCTCGTCCACTGCAGCGCCTGCCAGAGATCGTCGCCGCGGGCGTAGGAGCCGTGGCCCCGCGCCATCACGATGGGCGCGTCCCGCAGCGCCTCCGCCACCCCTTCCGCCTCCACGACCGGCACAGCGCCCAGCCGCAGCAGGCCTTCGGCGTCGGCGGGCTCGATCACATCCATCGCCAGCGAGAGGGTGATAGCGTGGCGCGGGTGGGCGTGCAGCACCGCGCCCGTCCCGCTCGCCTCGTACACGACGCGGTGCAGCGCCGTGTCCATCGAAGGCTCTCCTGCGGACGATCCGTCCGCAGCCACAACCACCAGATCGCCGTCGCCGAGGCGTCCCAGCATCGACCCGGTGCGGGTGACCAGCAGGCCGCCGTCCGGCAGGCGCACGCTCATGTTGCCGCCGTGAGAGGAGACCAGCCCGGCCTCCCAGAGCATCCGTCCGGCGGCGAGGAAGACGTCCGGCGCCGCGTCAGCCATGCTGCTTCCCCGCTGCCGAGCGCAGGCGGAGCCAGCCGTTGACCGCCCACGCCGCCGCCGCCGCCAGCATCTCCGCCGGCCGCTCCATCGCCTCCTCCAGCGTGCCCAGGCGGGGCACGATCAACTCGACGCCCTCGACGCCGCTCTCCAGGATGCGCTCCCAGCCCTCGCCCAGCATCCCCGCCACGACGATCACCGGAACGCCCTCCGCCGCGGCGATGCGCGCCACGCCAGCGACCGTCTTCCCGTAGCCGGTCTGCCCGTCCAGCCTGCCCTCGCCGGTGAGCACGAGGCTTGCCCCGCGGACGCGTTCGCGCAGGCCCACCACCTCCGCGACGATCTCGACGCCGGGCTCGATCCGCGCCCCCAGGAAGGCGATGAGCCCGGCCCCCAGCCCGCCGGCCGCCCCCGCCCCCGGCACGTCCAGCACGGGCACGCCGACGTCCCGCTCCACGACCTCGCCGTAGCGGCGCAACGCCGCGTCCAGCTCCCGCGCCACTTCGCGGGAAGCCCCCTTCTGCGGCCCGTACACCAGCGAAGCGCCCTCCGGCCCGCACAGCGGGTTCATCACGTCCGTCGCCGCCACCACCTCGCACCGCGCCGGGCGGGGGTCGAGGCCGGAGGCGTCGATGCGCTCCAGGCGGGCCAGCGCCGCGCCGCCCGGCGGAAGCTCACCGCCCTCCGCGTCGAGGAAGCGAACGCCCAGCGCCTGCGCCATGCCGGCGCCGCCGTCGTTCGTGGCGCTGCCGCCCTGGCCGACGATTAGCCGCCGGCAGCCGGCGTCCAGCGCCGCCAGCACGAGCTCCCCTACGCCGTACGTGGATGCTATCCGCGGGTCTCGCTCGTCTTCCGCTAGCCGCAGGAGGCCGGCGGCGGCCGCCATCTCGATGACAGCTGTCTCCTCGCCGGCGGTCCCCCAGTCGGCGGCGACGGGCCGGCCGAGCGGGTCGCGCACCGTCGTCGCGACGGTCCGCCCGCCGCTCGCGGCGACGACCGCCTCCACGGTGCCGGGACCGCCGTCCGACATGGGGACGACCACCAGCGCCGCGTCCGGCGCGGCCTCCCGGGCGCCCAGCGCCATCGCCGCCGCCGCCTCGGACGCGGTCAGGCTACCCTTGAACTCCTGCGGCGCTACTACGATCTTCATCGCGTCACGCGAGCATCATAGGCGGGCGCGGACGGGCAGGCAACCGGCGAAAATAGTGCCGCCGTACCCCTTGACAACAGAACGCCCGTTCTTCTATAGTTTAGCACGCTAGTTCTATATCGAGAAGGAGAACGGCCATGCGCAAGCTACACGGCACCCAGCTCAGGCTCCCCCTCTCCCGCACCCTTCGCTGCCCGGACTGCGGCGGGCCCATCGTTCACGCCGAGGGCTGCGTCTCCTGCCCGATTTGCGGCTTCTCTCGCTGCGGCTAGCGCGCGTGCATACCATGGACGAAGGACAGGCTTAAGCCTGTCCTTCCGCACGCACTCGCGTAGCTGCAGGGCTTCAGCCCTGCCCGATCATCCGTTGGACGCGCCGCAGGCGGCGGGCTATCATGGCCTCATGCCGGAACAGACCACCGTCTCCGTCCTCACCCTCGGCTGCAAGCTCAACCAGGCCGACGCCGAGGCGGTCGCCCGCAGCCTGATCGCGGGCGGCGTCCGCGTCGTCGGCCGGCCGGAAAAGGGCGCCGACGCCTTCGTCAGCAACACCTGCTCCGTCACCCACGTGGCGGACCGCAAGGCGCGACATCTGGCCCGGCTGGCCCGCCGCCTCTCGCCGGACGCCACCATCGTCCTCACCGGCTGCTACGCCGAGACCGCTCCCGCCGATGTCGCCGCGCTCACCGGCGCCGACTTCGTCCTGGGCAACGCCGCCAAGCCTCAGATCCCGGCGCTCCTCCTCGAACGGCTGCGCCAGCGCGGCGACCCCGCCGCCGGCTGCCCGACGCCGCTCCGGCCGTCGCTACGCACCCGCGCCTTCGTCAGCATCCAGGAGGGCTGCGACGAGCTCTGCGCCTTCTGCATCGTCCCCCGCACCCGCGGCCGGGAGCGCAGCAGGCCCGTGGAGAACGTCGTCCGGGAGGTGCTGGCCCGCGAGAGTGAGGGCGTCCTGGAAGTGGTGCTCACGGGAACGCAGCTGGGCAACTACGGGCGCGATCTGGGCTGGGAGGAGCAGGGCCCGCGGCGCCTGCTGGAAGCGCTGCTGGAGCGCACCCGCCTGCCACGCATCCGCCTCTCCTCGCTCCAGGCGCAGGACATAACGCCGGCATTGCTGCACCTCTGGCGCGACCCACGCCTCTGCCCCCACTTCCACCTCCCCCTCCAGAGCGGCGCCGACGCCGTCCTCCGCCGCATGCGACGCCGCTACGCGGCCGAGCGGTTCCGCGCCGCCGTCGCCCTCATCCGCGAGCAGGTGCCCGCCGTGGCGATCACCACCGACGTCATCGCCGGCTTCCCGGGCGAGACGGACGCCGACTTCGAGGCCACTCACCGCCTCTGCGAGGAGACCGGCTTCGCCGCCATCCACGCCTTCCCCTACTCGCGGCGGCCGGGCACAGCCGCCAACCTGATGCGCGACCAGGTCCCCGTCGCCGCCCGCCGCGAGCGGTTGCAGCGGCTGCTGTCGCTGGCCACCGCCTCGTCGCAGGCGTTCCGCCGCCGCCACCTGGGACGCGTGCTTCCCGTGCTCTGGGAGGAGGCGAAGCGCGGTCGCTGGCAGGGATTGACCTCGAACTACCTGCGCGTTTACACTCGCGCCGACGAAGACCTGACCAACAAACTTCTGCCCACGCGGCTGCTCGACCTTCAGGACGAGGGCCTCAGCGGCGAGCCGGAGCCCCTAGGAGCGCTCACCACATGAACGAGACCAATCGCGCCGCCATCATCCTATTCGCCGCCTTCTGGATCGTGCTTATGGCGGTCGTCATCTTCCTCACCTGGACGGCCGGCGCGGATTCCGTGGACCGTTTCGGCGACCTCGCAGAATACCTCGCGAAGCACGAGGGTGAAAACGCCTCCCGCCTCATCGTGACGCTGGGCGCGCTGGTGCTGATGGTGCTGGCGCTCCTGCTCATCGTCGTCGAGCTGGCGCCGGAGGAGGAGACGCGGGAGATACGGGTGGAGCAGGCCGGCGCCACAACGATCGTCCCCGCCGAGCCGCTGCGCCTCCGCCTGGAGGAAGCGCTTACGGCGATGCCGAACGTCTCCGCCGCCAGAGCCCACGTCTACTCCCGCGACAATGGGATCGGCATGAAGCTGGACCTGACGGTCACGCCCGACACGAACCTGACGGCGATCACCCAGGAGGCCTCCCGCATCGTGGTGGAGACGCTCCAATCGGACCTCGGCCTGCCGGTGGCCGCCCCGCCCACGGTGCGCATCCTGTTCGGCCCGCCCGGGCCGGAGCCGGTGGCCTCATCGGTCACGCAGCCCCCTGAGCCGCAGCCGGAGCCACCGCCGCCCTCCGTTGAGCCGCCGTCCCTGCCCACCACCGCGGAGGCCCCCTCTCCCGAACAGACCTGGCCACCCACGCCTCCGCCGCAGGGCGAGCCGGCCTTCCCCACTACCCCGGAGGCCCCCTCTCCCGAACAGACCTGGCCACCGACGCCCCCGCCGCAAGACGAGCCGGAGGCGCACGGCACCGGCGAGAGCACGACCCAGGACGAGACGCCACAGCCGTAAGCCCCGCCCGCAATGAATACGGAGGCCCTGGACAGGCTTAAGCTCATCGTGGAGAGCGTCCTCTTCGTCGCCGATGAGCCCGTGGACGTCGGCGCCCTCGCCCGCATCGCCGAAGCGCCGGTGGAAGACGTGCGGGCCGCGATCGATGCCCTCGCCGCCGACTGCCACAGCCGCGGCGTGCGCCTCCAGAGAACGGAATCGGCAGTGCAGATGGTGTCCGCGCCCGAAGCGACGCAGTACGTGGAACGGTACCTCGGCGTCGAGGAAGACCACCGCCTCTCCCACGCTTCCCTGGAGACGCTGGCGATCATCGCCTACAAGCAGCCGATCACCCGCCAGGCGATAGAGGCGATCCGCGGCGTCAACTGTGACCGCGCCCTGGCGTCGCTGCGGGCCCGCGGGCTGGTCACGGAAGTGGGACGCGCCGGCTCGGCGGGCCGGCCCTACCTGTTCGGCACTACCTTCCGCTTCCTGGAGTACTTCGGGCTGGAGAAGCCGGAAGACCTGCCGCCGCTGGAGGAAGGAGGACGCAGGAAGGAGGAAGAGGAATGACGACCGGCTGCTCTCCTTCCTTCCGCCTCCTTCCCTCTTCCCGGCGGGGCAGCGGAGGGGAGGGGACGTGACCGTCGGCCTCTGCCGCGTCTGGCTCCGCCTGCCCCAGAACCACTCGCTCAAAGACAAGCGGCGGGTGGTCAAGTCGCTCATCGCGCGGCTGCACAATAAGTTCAACGTCGCCGTCGCCGAGGTGGACGACCACGACCGCTGGCAGATGGTCTCGCTCGGCATCTCCTGCGTGACCACCAGCGAGGGTCACGCCCACCAGGTGATGTCCAGCGTCGTCGCCTTCATCCGCAACGAGCGGCCGGACGCGGAGATGGTGGGCTACCGCACGGAGATAGTGCACGCGCTGACCGAGGAGTTGTTCGAGGGCTGAGACGCCGGCTCTAGCGGCTGATGATGAGCGTGACGAGGTCGCCGGAGCCGATCTCGGTGCCCGCGGCGGGCTTCTGATCCACCACCTGCCCCTCCGGCACCTCACCATCGCTCACACCGACCACCACGTAACCGGCGCCGGCCTCCTCGACGACCGCGATCGCGTCGTCCAGGCTGAGACCCGCCAGATCAGGTATGGCCTGCGCCACGCCCGGCTCCGCCGCCGGCGCCTGGCCTTCCGGCGGAACGACCACGTCCGGCCCGCTGTTATCCACGACGGCCGGCTGCGGGTTCAGGAGCGAGGGGCCGCCGCCGCCATCGCCGCCAAGGCTGTAGAGACCGACGACCAGCAGGATGAGCACTCCCACCGCGCCGACGGCCATGATGCCGCTCATGGACCACGTACGCGGCTGCCTGACCTCCGGCAGCGGCTCCATCCTCGGCTCGTCTACGTGGCCGACCGGGAAGAAGGGAAGGAGCTCCGCGGGGTCCAGCCCCAGGTAGCCGGAGTAGGAACGCAAAAAGCCCCGCGCATAGACCGGGGCGGGCAGGATAGCAAAGTTCTCCTGCTCCAGCGCCTCCAGGTACCTGCGGGGGATGCGTGTCGCGCGCTCGGCATCCTCTACCGTGATGCCACGGGCCTGCCGCGCGCGCTGGAGGGTCTCCCCAAGCGGGGATATGCGGGCCTCCTGCATCTGCACGGCTTGAGTATACGCGAGCGACATAAGGGGCCGTCAACCCCCGCCCAGACACCAGGGTCCGCCGATTCGCGCCTTTTCGGGGCCTGCCTTAGCGGCGGCGGAGCACCGCCAGCTTGAGAGGCTCGCTCTCGAGCGTCTGCTCTTCGGCGTGCGCCCCATCCGGCGGCGCGCCCTCCACCAGCTCCTCGGAGAGCGTCTCCTGGCGGACGTAGTCGCCGTGCTTGGCCAGCACCGCCCGCAGGCTCGGCGGGCCCTGGTAGTAGGTCGTGATGTGGTCCGAGATGTCGAAACCCGCCGCCTTGCGCAGGCTCTGAATGCGGTGCACCAGCTCGCGCGCCAGCCCCTCTTCTACAAGCGCCGGCGTCACCGACGCGTTGACCGCGACGGCGTAGCCGGCGTCGTCCTCGACCAGCACGTCGTCGGGGGTAAGCATCGCCAGGAGGTCCTTCGGCCGCTCGAACGGGCCCTTGAACGCCTCGCTCAGCGCGAAGACCTGGAGCTCCTTGACGTTCAGCTCTTCCAGCACCTGCGCGGCCTGCCGCCGCAGCCCCTCGGCCTGAGCGGTGGTCGCGACGAAGGCGGAGACAGACGCCAGCGGCTGCCGCACCTTGCGCGTCTTGATTCCTCCCTGGCTCCTCGCAGCCCGCCCCAGGCTCACCACCCGCATCACCAGCTCCACCTCCTCCATCAGCCTGGCGTCTACCTGGGAGGCGTCCGCCTCCGGCCACTCCGCCAGGTGCACGCTCTCCGGCGCTTCGCTGTCAGCCGAGCGGACCAGATTCTGGTACATCTCCTCCGCCACGAAGGGCGTGAACGGGGCCATCAGCTTGCACAGCGTTACCAGGCAACCGTACAGCGTGTGGTAGGCGGCCAGCTTATCGGCGTCGTTCTCCGTCTTCCAGAAGCGGCGGCGGCTCCGCCGCACGTACCAGTTCGAGAGGTCCTCCACGAACGACTGTATCGCCCGGCCGGCGCCCGTCGGGTCGTACTCCTCCAGATGCTCGGTCACCCGGCGCACCAGCGTGTGCAGCTCCGAGAGCAGCCAGCGGTCGAGCTCCGACGGCTCGCCCTTCGCAGCCGTGGTGGGGTCGAAGCGGTCGATGTTGGCGTAGGTGACGAAGAAGCTGTAGGTGTTCCAGAGGGTGAGCAGGAATCGCCGCAGCGACTCGGCGACCAGATCGCCGGAGAAGCGGCGGGCCTCCCCCGGGCGGGTGGCGGTGTACAGGTACCAGCGCAGGGCGTCGGCGCCGTGGCGGTCCAGCACCTCCATCGGCTCCACGACGTTGCCCAGCGACTTGCTCATCTTGCGGCCCCTATCGTCCTGGATGTGGCCAAGGCAGATGACGTTGCGGTAGCAGAGGTTCTCCGGCGCGGCGCCGGCCGCGTGCAGCAGCACCGCCTCCGCGTGCAGCGTGTAGAACCAGCCCCGCGTCTGGTCCACGGCCTCGCAGATGAAGTCCGCCGGGAAGCTCCGGGCGAACGTCTCCTTGTTCCCGAACGGGTAGTGCCACTGGGCGTAGGGCATGGCGCCGGAGTCCAGCCAGCAGTCCATCACCTCCAGCGCGCGCCGCATCGTGCCGCCGCAGTCACAGCGCAGCTCGATCCGGTCGACGTAGGGGCGGTGCAGGTCCTCCAGCGCGTCCACGGCGGCCGGGTCGAGGGCCTTCGCACGCAGCTCCTCGCGGGAGCCGACGCAGGCGTGGGCGGCGCAGGCCTCGCACTGCCAGACCGGCAGCGGTGTCCCCCAGTAGCGCTCACGGCTGAGCGCCCAGTCCACGTTGTTGTTCAGCCAATCGCCGAAGCGGCCGTGCTTGATGTGACCCGGGTACCAGTTGATCCGCTCGTTCCCCGCGATCAGGCTATCCTTGACGGCCGTCGTGCGGACGTACCAGGTGGGCTTGGCGTAATAGAGGAGGGGCGTGTCGCAGCGCCAGCAGAACGGGTACGTGTGGCGGATGACGTCCCGCCGCAGGAGGAGACCGCGCTGCGCCAGGTCGTCCATGATCGGCCCGTCCGCGTCCTTGACGAACGTGCCCGCCCACGGCCCGCCGATCATCTGGCCGCGCAGGTCCACCGGCTGGAGGAACAGCAGCCCCAGCTCCTTACCGGCATCGAAATCCTCGCCTCCGAAGGCGGGCGCGATGTGCACGACGCCGGTTCCGTCGTTCAGCGAGACGAACTCGCCGGCGATCACCGTGTACGCGGCCTCCACCGCCTGCCCCTTTTCGCACGCGATCAGCCGGCCGGCCTGCGCCGGGTCGAACCACATCGCCTGCACGCTCACCACCACCAGCCGACCGTGCTGCTGAGGGTCGTCAAACCCTATCCCCTGCACCCCCCACTGCGTCGGGTCGTACAGCGGCTCGTAGCGTAGGCCGACGAGCGCCTCGCCCGGCAAGCTCGCCAGCACCCCCACCTCTGCGTACTCCTCCCGGAGGAGGCCCTCGAGGGCGGGATACAGCGCGTCGGCCATGATGAGCCGCTCGCGGCGGCCGTCCCGCTCAACCTCCACGAGAACGTAGTCGGCGTAGCGCTGGACGGCCAGGGCCGTGTTGCCCGGCAGCGTCCAGGGCGTCGTCGTCCAGGCCAGGACGTAGGTGGGCACGCCTTCGCCCAGGCGCAACGCGTCGTCTGCATCCCGAGCCGCCAGCTCGAACTTGATGTATATCGAAGGGTCCGGCGTATCCTCCCGGTAGCCCAGCGCCACCTCGCCGTCGGACAGCGAGGTGCCGCAGCGGGGGCAGTGGGGGGTGGAGCGGTAGTCCAGGTAGAGCAGCCCCTTGTCCCAGAGCTGCTTGACGATCCACCAGACGCTCTCGATGTAGTCGTTATCGTAGGTGATGTAGGGGTGCTCCATGTCCAGCCAGAAGCCGATGCGCTCCGTCAGCGCCTCCCACTCCTGCACGTAGCGGAACACGCTTTCGCGGCAGCGGCGGTTAAACTCCTCGACGCCGAACTCTTCGATCTCCGCCTTGCTCTTGAGGCCGAGCTCGCGCTCCACCTCAAGCTCCACCGGCAGGCCGTGCGTATCCCAGCCGGCCTTGCGGGGCACCCGGTAGCCCCGCATCGTCTTGTAGCGGGGGAAGAGGTCCTTGAACGCCCGCGAGAGGACGTGGTGGACGCCGGGGCGGGCGTTCGCCGTCGGCGGGCCTTCGTAGAAGACGTACAGCTTCTCCTCCGGCCGGCCCTCGACGCTCTTGCGGAAGACGTCGCGCTCCCGCCAGAACTCCAGCACACGCTTCTCCATCTCCGGGAAGCTCTGTCTGCTATCGACTGGCTTGAACATTCCGCTTACCTCAATCTGTCATTCTGAGCGACCATGGGGAGCGAAGAATCTCGCCGAGCCCCACGAGGTTCGCTTGATGGCGCGACCCTTCTCCGCCTTCGGCGGATCAGGGTGACAAGACCTGCGACCGGCTTGAACATGGTTACCCAACTAAACGATTCCAAGGATGTCCCAACAGTCGAGCCATGGTTCGAAATCGTCGACATCGATTGACGTATGAGCAGAGTCCGAGCCTCCTGGCCGGCTACCACCATGCGCCGCCATCCATTTGTCGTATCGTTGCACGACTTGTGCCGCGAACCCCCGAAGGTCGCCAACGTAGAACTTCGTGGCGGCGTTCTGCTGCAAGTCGACCAATACAACGAAGTCCGAACCACCGGCCGTCTTGCTCTCGTTTCGCAGTTTCTCCGCGTCTGACTCTTGCCAGTGTTCAGCTTTATCGTGACGCTTTGTCTTCACTTGAATTCGGACAGTTCTCTTTTGTTCACTGTCGGTGGCTATCACATGGACGCGCGGTACGTTCGATAGCCTCGCGATGGCCCCTCTCCGCTGTAATTCATCGACGACAGCCCGCCGCCCTGCCCGCGCTACATCTTGACTGCTCATCTGTTCACTCCTCGAACTAGCAAGAAGCCCGTCCCCTGAGGGACGGGCCGTATTCGTACCCGCGGTACCACCCTGTTTCCCCCGCCTTAGGCGGGGGCGCTCTTTCTGGGGCACGGCTATGGCTTCGGCGGACAAACCAGCAACCGCTCGGCGCTCTAGACCTCTCGCCGGAAGGTCACTTCCCGCATGCAAGACGCAGCGAAGCTGCTTATGCCCCTGCCTTCGCTAACGGTGGCTTCCGGCCGAGCCTACTAGGGCGGGCGACCCTTCGACATGCTCAGGGCAGGCCTGAAGGTCGCCCCTACTCGCGATCCCGTTCGGTCGGCGGCTCGGGAGTGATCTTCGGGCGCTCGTACCGTGTCCCCTTGCACCGGGCGGGACTCGCTGGCCGGCCCTTGGCGCCCTACTCGTCTCCGTCTTCGCCTTCGTATTCAACTGTGGAATCTAGTCTAGCCGCCGGCGGCGGAGGGTGTCAAACGGGAGGCTAGTTCGCCGACTGGCGCTGGCTCGTGTAGCACTCGGAGCAGTAGACGGGCCGGTCGCCCTTGGGGAGGAACGGAACCTCCGTCATCTGGCTGCAGTTGGCGCACAGGGCCGGGTGCATCTGGCGCGGCGTCCGCCCGCCGAAGCTGGCGAACGGCCCGTAGTGCACGTAGCCGTCGCCGAACGGCGACCCGCCCGACTTGCGAGCGCTGCGGCAAGCGGAGCAGCGGCCGGGCTCGTTCGTCAGGCCGCGGGTGGCGTAGAAGGTCTGCTCACCGGCGGTGAACGTGAAGCTCGAACCGCAATCGCGGCAAATGAGCACCTTGTCTATGTGAGGCACGGGCGGTCTCCTACCGGCTGGCTGAGCGTGGATGGCTGCCCGAGAGATAGCAGAGCGGGCACATTATAGAAGAGGATGTCAAGAAAATCAATGACAGATTATTACTTTGCCAAAACCTTCACGGCCGCGCTGCCGCCGCCCTCCCCGTAAGGCGTCGATCTTTCCACCCGGGGTAGCTTGACCCCGGCGCTAGACAAACCTGAGCGGCGCCTCGTATCATAGGGGCTGCCCACTAGCTTCAAGGAGGAGAATTGGCTACTCGATCCGCCACCAAAGCACACCGTCAGTCCCTGAAGCGCCGCCTGCGCAACCGCATAGTTCGCAGCGCCACCAAGACGATCGTCAAGAACGCAGAGGCCACCATCGCCGCCGGCGACCCGGAGGCCGCCCGCCTGGCCGTGCGCGCCGCCCTCAGCAAGCTGGACCGCGCCGCCAAGAAGGGCGTCGTCCACGCCAACGCCGCCGCGCGGCGGAAGTCCCGCTTGGTCCTGAAGTACAACGCCGCCGTCGCCGCCATCCAGGCGCCCGCG
>JAUYGU010000164.1 GCA_030690405.1 Dehalococcoidia bacterium
TAGGACGGCGGAAGCTCATCGGATAAAAGTTACTCCGGGGATAACAGGCTAGTCTGGTCCAAGAGCTCACATCGACGACCAGGTTCGGCACCTCGATGTCGGCTCGTCGCATCCTGGGGTGAAGAAGCTCCCAAGGGTTGGGCTGTTCGCCCATTAAAGCGGCACGCGAGCTGGGTTCAGAACGTCGTGAGACAGTTCGGTCTCTATCCGCAGTGGGCGCAGGAGACTTGCGAGGAGCTGCCCCTAGTACGAGAGGACCGGGGTGGACGGACCGCTGGTGTGTGGGTTGTTCCGCCAGGAGCAGAAAGCCCAGTAGCCATGTCCGGACGGGATAAGCGCTGAAAGCATCTAAGTGCGAAACCCTCCTCAAGATGAGGTCTCCCATCGGGTTAACCGAGTAAGGCCGCGGGAAGACTACCCGCTTGATAGGCGGCAGGTGTAAGCCGGGCAACCGGTTCAGCTGAGCCGTACTAATGGCCGAGGGCTTGACCACCAATCCATTACCCCCACAAAATGTATCAGGCACTCTCTGTTCATCACCCGTCGCGGGGTGGAGCAGCGGCAGCTCGCCGGGCTCATAACCCGGAGGTCGTGGGTTCGAGTCCCACCCCCGCTACCAACGCGATCACGCCGGCAGGCTGGCACCGGCCAGCCTGCCGGCCCCATACGGTGCAGACTGCTCCTGGTGGCTAGAGCGAGGCGGAACCACCCGTTCCCATCCCGAACACGGAAGTGAAACGCCTCAGCGCTGACGATACTGCCCGGGCAACTGGGTGTGGAAAATAGGCCGCTGCCAGGGGCTTTTCTTTGCCCTGCTGGCCCGCCGGCCGCCCCTGCGCCCCTCAGCGTTAACCCATCTTCAACGGTGCTTCCCCTGTACGCTACGTAACGTTGTGTCATATAATGAGGCCGAGGTTACCCTCAGTAGCCTCAACCCATACTCGCTTGGAGGTACTGCTTTTGACATCCGAACGCCCAGAGGGAGGGACGCTTCAGAGAGACGAGCCCCTGACTATGGCGGCCCTCATGGAAGAAGAGACCACTCCTTACACCGAGCTGCGCCGTGGCGACATCATTGAAGGAGTGGTTGTTGGCACCGACCGCGACGGCATCCTGGTAGACATCGGCGCCAAGTCAGAGGGCGTGATCCCCGGCAATGAGATGCAGTGCCTTCAGCCGGAAGGCCCTTCCCGCCTGCAGGCGGGGGAGAAGGTGCTGGTGTTCGTCGTCCAGCCGGAGTCCCACGAAGGGCAGATCATCCTCTCTCTGGACCGCGCCCGCGGCGAGCAGGGCTGGCGCGTCCTCCAGGACTACATGGACCAGAACCAGGGGTTCGAGGGCTACGTCACCGGCAGCAACAAGGGCGGCCTCCTGGTCAACGTGGAGGGGGTGAACGCGTTCGTCCCCCTGTCCCAGATCGCCAGCGGCCGGCCGGAGCGCGGCTCTCCTGAGGCCACGGAGCGGGCGCTCAACGAGTGGGTGGGACGCACGCTTACCCTGAAAGTGATAGAGCTGAACCGCCGCCGCAACCGCGCCATAGTCTCCGAGCGGGCGGCGATGCAGGAGAAGCGCGCTGCTGAGAAGGAGCGCCTGCTCCTGGAGCTGCACGAAGGCGACGTCCGCACCGGCCGCATTACCAGCATCCGCGACTTCGGGATATTTGTGGACGTCGGCGGCGCGGACGGCCTGGTGCACCTCTCGGAGCTGTCCTGGGAGCGCACTCCCAAGTCGCCGCAGGAGATGTTCAACGTGGGCGACGAGGTGGAGGTGTACGTCCTGAAGGTTGACCAGGAAAGCAAGAAGATCGCCCTCAGCCTGCGGCGGGCACAGCCCGAGCGCTGGGAGGAGATCGTGGCCGGGTTCCGTGAGGGGCAGATCGTCGCCGGGCAGGTGACGAAGCTGGCGCCCTTCGGCGCCTTCGTCCGGCTCGACGGTCCGATCGAGGGGCTGATCCACATCTCCGAGCTCGTCGACCGGCGGATCAACCACCCGAAGGAGGTGGTTGACGAGGATGACGTGGTCCCTGTGAAGATCGTACGCATTGAACACGACCGGCACCGCCTGGGCCTGTCGCTGCGGCAGGCGCGCGACAAGGCGGAGGAGGACGGCTGGGGCTTCAACGATAACGGCAGTGTGACCGCCGTGCCGGAAGAGGCGCTGGCCAGACTCGGCGTCGAAGCGCAGCCCGCCAGGCGAGAGGCCGAGGCCGTCGCTGAGGCGGAGGCCGAGGCGGTGGTGGAAGAGGAGCCTGTGACCGGAGAGGAACCGGTGGCGGAGGAGGCCGAGGCTGCTGAGGCGGAGGCCGAGGCTGCGGTCGAAGAGGCTGCGGCCGAGGAGCCTGCGGTCGAAGAGGCTGTGGCTGAGGAGGCCGCTCCGGAGGCCGAGGCGGTGGTGGAAGAGGAGCCTGTGACCGGAGAGGAACCGGTGGCGGAGGAGGCCGAGGCTGCTGAGGCGGAGGCCGAGGCTGCGGTCGAGGAGCCTGTGGCCGAAGAGGCTGTGGCTGAGGAGGCCGCTCCGGAGGCGGAGGCGGTGGTGGAGGCCGAGGAGCCTGCGGTCGAAGAAGAGCCAGTCGCTGAGGCGGAGGTCGAGGCTGCCGTCGAGGAGGAGGCTGAGGCGGAGGCCGAGGAGCCTGCGGTCGAAGAAGAGCCAGTCGCTGAGGCGGAGGCCGAGGCGGTGGTGGAAGAAGAGGCTGTGGCCGAGGAGCCCGCGGTCGAAGAGGAGCCTGCCGCTGAGGCGGAGGCCGAGGCTGTGGTGGAGGAAGAGGCTGTGGCCGAGGAGCCTGCCGCTGAGGCGGAGGTCGAGGCTGCGGGCGAAGAGGAGCCTGTGGTGGAAGAGGAGGCTCCAGTCGAAGAGGAACCTGTTGCTGAGGAGCCCGAGCCGGAGGCAGAGGCCGAGCCGGTTGTAACGGATGAAGCTCCGGATGCGTTGAACAAGGTGGAGGAATCGCCTGCTGAGGCCGAGTCGGAGTCCGATGAGGCCTCCGTGCCCGAGGAAGAGACGAGCGAATAGGCATCAGCCGGGAGCATAGGTAATGGCGGATAGGTTCGATAAGTTTACAGAGAGGGCGCGCAGGGTCCTGACACTGGCCCAGGAAGAGGCGCTGCGCTTTAACCACAACTACATAGGGACGGAGCACCTGCTGCTGGGTCTGGTCCGCGAGGGCGAAGGGGTGGCGGCCAAGGTGCTGGCCAACCTCGGCGTTGAGCTGAACAAGGTTCGCTCCGCCGTAGAGTTCATCATCGGCCGCGGCGACCGCGCTGTGATGGGCGAGATCGGCCTGACGCCGCGGGCGAAGAAGGTGATCGAGCTGGCCGTCGATGAGGCGCGCCGCCTCGGCCACCACTACATCGGCACGGAGCACCTGCTGTTGGGGCTGGTCCGTGAGGGCGAGGGGATCGCCGCCGGCGTGCTGGAGAGCCTGGGCGTCAGCCTGGAGAAGCTGCGCGCGGAGGTCACCCGCATCCTTTCGCAGAGCATGCCGCAGGGCGCCGCTCAGGGCGGACGCGCCGCCACGCGCACACCCACCGTCGACCAGTTGGGGATCGACCTGACCGCCGCCGCCCGCGGCAACAAGCTGGACCCCGTGATCGGCCGCGAGAAGGAGATCGAGCGCGTTGTGCAGATCCTGTCGCGGCGCACGAAGAACAACCCGGTGCTCATCGGTGAGCCGGGCGTGGGCAAGACCGCCATCGTGGAGGCGCTGGCCCAGCGTGTTGTCAAGGGCGAGGTGCCGGAGATGCTCCAGGGCCGGCGCATCGTGACCCTGGACATCGGCAGCCTGGTGGCCGGGACGAAGTACCGCGGCGAGTTCGAGGAGCGGCTGAAGAAGGTCATAGAGGAGCTGAAGAGCGCCGGTAACTGCATCCTGTTCATCGACGAGATGCACATGCTGGTGGGCGCCGGCGCCGCTGAGGGCGCCGTGGACGCCGCCAACATCCTGAAGCCCTCGCTGGCCCGCGGCGAGCTTCAGTGCGTCGGCGCGACGACCCTGGACGACTACCGCAAGCACATCGAGAAGGACGCCGCGCTGGAGCGCCGCCTGCAGCCGATCCTGGTGGAGGAGCCGAGCACGGAGGAGACTATATTGATCCTCCACGGCATCAGGGCGCGCTACGAAGAGCACCACGGCCTGACCATCAGCGACGAGGCGCTGGAGGCGGCCGCCGAGCTGGCCTCCCGCTACGTGCCCGACCGCTTCCTGCCCGACAAGGCGATCGACCTGGTGGACGAGGCCGCCTCCCGGGTGCGGATCAAGCGCTCTTACGCGCCGCCATCCCTCCAGGAGGCGTCGAAGGGGCTGGACAGCCTTCGCCACGAGAAGGAAGAGGCGATCGCCGCCCAGCAGTACGAGTACGCCGCCCAGCTGCGCGACCGCGAGGTCCAGCTCGCCGACAAGCTGGAGGGGATGCAGACCGGCTGGAAGAACGAGAGGGAAGAGTCGAAGCCGGTGGTCACGGAGGACGACATCTGCGAGGTCGTCTCCATGTGGACCGGCATCCCGGTGACGCGCATCGCCTCCGAGGAGTCGCAGCGGCTTCTGCACATGGAGGACGTGCTGCACGAGAAGGTGGTGGGCCAGGACGAGGCGATCCACAACATCGCCAAGGCGGTGCGGCGCGCCCGCGCAGGCCTGAAGGACCCGCGGCGGCCCATCGGCGTGTTCATGTTCCTGGGGCCCACTGGCGTGGGCAAGACGTTCCTCGCCCGCGTCCTCGCCGAGTTCATGTTCGGCGCCGAGGATGCCATGATCAAGCTGGACATGTCCGAGTTCATGGAGAAGCACAACGTCTCACGGCTGATCGGGGCGCCGCCGGGCTACGTCGGCTATGAGGACGCGGGGCAGCTCACGGACACGGTACGGCGCAAGTCGTACTGCCTGATCCTGCTGGACGAGATCGAGAAGGCGCACCCGGACGTGTTCAACATGCTGCTGCAGATCTTCGACGACGGCCACCTGACCGACGCCAAGGGCCGCAAGGTGGACTTCCGCAACACGGTGCTGATCATGACCTCCAACGTGGGCTCCGACCTGATCCGCAAGGAGACGGCGCTGGGGTTCTCCACCAAGACGGAGGAGTCGAAGACGGTCGCGGACCAGCACGAGAAGATGAAGGAGAAGGTGCTCTCGGCCATGAAGAACGTCTTCCGGCCGGAGTTTCTGAACCGCCTGGACGCGACCATCGTCTTCCACGCGCTCTCCCGGGAGCAGATCCGCCAGATCGTCGAGAACGAGATGCGGCTGATCGAGAAGCAGCTCCAGACGAAGGAAGTGACGCTGGAGATGACGGATGCGGCGAAGGACTGGATCGGCGAGAAGGGGTTCGACCCGGCGTTCGGGGCGAGGCCGCTGCGCCGCGTGATCCAGAACGAGATAGAGGACCGCCTGTCCGAGGCGCTCTTGGAGGAGCGGTTCCACTCCGGCGATACGGTGCGGGTGGACGTCCAGAACGACGAGATCATCCTGACCAACGTCTCGGAGCCGGCGCTGGCGTAGCCGCACTTCACTACGAGAGCCAGGGGGCCGCCCTCTCGGGCGGCCCTTGACGTTTGTGCCGCCGCGGCGTTGGCGCACCGCGGTTCGTCTGGCATAATGGCCGCAAGCCCATGACCACCGCCCGCAGTGCCCGCAGCGGCAAGCCCCCGCGCACGGTCTTCGCCTGCCAGGAGTGCGGCTACGAGACGCCGAAGTGGCTAGGCCGCTGCCCGGACTGCGCCTCCTGGAACAGCTTCGTGGAGCGGGCGGCCAAGCAGGAGGCGCGGCACGCCTATGGCGGGCCGGCCGCGCCGCCGGTGGAGCTATCGCACCTGCCCGGCGAGGAGGAGCCGCGCCTCGCTTTCGGGTTGGCGGAGTTCGACCGTGTGCTGGGCGGGGGCGCCGTCGCCGGCTCGCTGGCGCTGATCGGCGGCGATCCGGGGATCGGCAAGTCCACTCTGCTGCTGCAGGTGGCGTCGCTGGTGGCCGGTGTCAACGGGCGGCCCGTGCTCTACCTCTCGGGCGAGGAGTCGGCGCGGCAGGTCAAGCTGCGAGCAGCGCGCCTCGGCGTCAAGGGCGACGGGCTGTTCGTCCTCACGGAGACGAACCTGAACGCCGCCCTGCAGGAGGCGGAATCGCTCTCGCCCGCGCTGCTCGTCGTCGACTCGATCCAGACGGTGTACTCGGAGGCCGCCGCGCAGGCGCCGGGGAGTGTTGCGCAGCTCCGCCAGTGCACGATGGACCTGATGCGCTGGTCGAAGGGCTGCGGCGTGCCGGTGTTCATCGTCGGGCACGTCACCAAGGACGGCGACATCGCCGGGCCGCGTCTGCTGGAGCACATCGTGGACGTGGTGCTCTACCTGGAGGGCGAGCGGTTCAGCAGCTACCGGCTCCTTCGCTCGGTGAAGAACCGCTTTGGCTCAATCGACGAGGTGGGCGTGTTCGAGATGACCGGCGAGGGGATGGCGGGCGTGGACAACGCGTCGGAAGCGTTCATCGCCGAGCGGGCCAGCGGCGCCGCCGGCTCGGTCGTGGCGCCGACGCTGGAGGGGAGCCGGCCGCTACTGGTGGAGGTGCAGGCGCTGACCAGCCCCACGGCGATGCCGACGCCGCGGCGGACGGTGAACGGGCTCGACTTCAACCGGCTGCTGCTGGTCACGGCCGTCCTCACGCGCCGGGCGGGCCTGGCGCTGGCCGGGCAGGACGTGATCGCCTCCGTGGTCGGCGGCTTGCGGGTGCACGAGCCGGCGACGGACCTGGCGCTGGCGCTGGCCATCGTCTCCAGCCACCGGGACAAGCCGGTACCGCCGGACCTGGTGGCGGTGGGGGAGATCGGGCTCTCAGGCGAGCTGCGCTCGGTGGCGCAGGTGGAGCGGCGACTCATGGAGGCGGAGCGACTGGGCTTCCGGCGTTGCCTCCTGCCGCAGGCGTCGCTGGCGCGGTCAAAGCCGAAGACGGGGCTGGAGATGCTGCCGGCGGCCACGCTGCGGGACGCTATCCGGCTGGCGTTGGGCAGCTAGACGCGGCTGCTCTTTACGCATCGACCGTCGCGGAGATATGCTGTCGGGGCGATGGAGCAAGAGATCCGCTTCTGCACGACACCCGACGGCGTTCGCATCGCCTACGCGTTGGTGGGCGAAGGGCCGCCGTTGGTGGCCACCCCTTGGAGCTGGCAGAGTATTCGTTTTGAGATGGAAGATACATATGGCGGCCCCTTTTTTCAGCCGCTTGCCCGGCGCTATAAGGTTATCCACTACGACCGGAGAGGAGTAGGGCTCTCTGATCGAGAGAGGGTGGACTTCACTACGGAGGCCGACGTTCGAGACCTGGAGACAGTGGTGGATCACCTTGGTCTCAAGCGCTTCGCCCTTATGGGTAGTTTTCACCTAGGTCCTGCCGCCATCGCCTACTCAGCGCGCCACCCGCGGCGGGTCTCCCGCCTCATCCTATACGGTACGTATGCCTGTGGGCAGGAGCTTACCCGTGACGAGATAAAGGTTTCGATCACGGCGATGATGAGATCGCACTGGGGCATGGCGTCCAGAACACTGGCCAACCTCGTAGCGCCGGGCGCCGAAGGCGAGGTACTGGAGCGCATCGCCCATGTTTATCGCGAGTCTGCGACCGGCGAGATGGCAGCCAGACTTCTGGAGATGGCCTACAACACGGATGTGGTCGGGTTCCTGCCGGGGGTCAAAGCTCCCACCCTGGTGCTGCATCGGCGGGAAACCCGCGCGGTGCCCTTTCGGCTGTGTCGGGAACTTGCCTCTCTGCTCCCCAACGCGCGTCTTGAAACCGTGGAGGGGACCCTGTATTGGCCGTGGCTTGGCGATGCCGACTCGGTTGTTAAGGCCATCTTCAAATTCCTCGAGGAGGAAGAGAGGGTGGAACGCCCCGCCCGCCGCTCGCGTACGCGGGCATTGGAAGGCCTGGTTACCATCCTGTTCACGGACATGGAGGGCTCCACGGCCGTCACCCAGCGGCTCGGCGACGCTGGCGCGCAGGAGGTGCTGCGGACCCACAACAGCATCGTACGCGAGGCCTTGAAGGCCCACGACGGCAGCGAGATCAAGCACACCGGCGACGGCGTCATGGCTTCGTTCTCGACGGCGAGCAAGGCGCTCGACTGCGCCGTCGCGGTTCAGCGCGCCTTCGCCTCGCGCAACGACGCGAACCCCCAGGAGGCGATCCGCGTCCGCGTCGGTCTGAACGTCGGCGAGCCCGTGGCGGAGGAGCACGACCTGTTCGGGACCGCGGTGCAGATGGCGGCGCGGATACACGATTGGTGCGAATGGGGTATCACGGCGGCGCTGCCCTACGAACCGGAGTAGGAGGAGAGATGGAAGTCCTGCGGACGCCGGACGAGCGGTTCGAGAACCTCCCCGGCTTCGACTTCGAGGCGCACTACGTCGAGATCAACGGCCTGCGGGTGCACTACCTGGACGAGGGGCCGCCGGAGGCGGCGCCGGTGCTGCTGCTGCACGGGGAGCCGTCGTGGAGCTACCTGTACCGCAAGATGATCCCGGTGCTGACGTCGGCGGGGCTGCGGGCGGTGGCGCCGGACCTGATCGGCTTCGGGCGGTCGGACAAGCCGGCCAGCCGGGATGACTACACCTACCAGCTGCACGTGGACGTGATGGCGGCGTTCGTCGAGCAGGTGGGCCCTTCGACAGGCTCTCGCCCAGGCGAGTCGCCTTTGGCGACAGGACGGGGCCTGCGCGACATAACGCTGGTGTGCCAGGACTGGGGCGGCCTGATCGGCCTGCGGGTCGCGGCGGAGCACGAGGAGCGGTTCGCCCGCATCGTGGCGGCGAACACGTTCCTGCCCACGGGCGACAACCCGCCGGGCGAGGCGTTCCTGCGCTGGCAGAAGTTCTCGCAAGAGGCGCCGGAGCTGCCGGTGGGGCGGATCGTCAACGGGGGCTGCGTCTCGGACCTGCCGCCGGAGGTGGTCGCCGCCTACGAGGCGCCCTTCCCCGACGAGCGCTACAAGGCGGGGGCGCGGGCGTTCCCGGCGCTGGTGCCGACGCGGCCCGACGATCCAGCTTCCGCGGCGAACCGCGGGGCGTGGGAGGTGCTGCGGCGGTGGGAGAAGCCATTCCTGACGGCGTTCGCCGACAGCGATCCGATAACCCGCGGCGGCGATCGCGCCTTTCAGGCGCTGGTGCCGGGCACGAAGGGCCAGCCGCACACGACGATCGTGGGCGCGGGCCACTTCCTGCAGGAGGACAAGGGGGAAGAGCTGGCCGCCGTGGTGGCGGACTTCATCGCCCGGACGTAGGAGTACCCCGGCTGGCGACCTGAATGTCGCCCCTACATTGGTCTCGCAGAGGCGGCTAGAACTCGATCTGCCGGTGGCGCAGAAGAATGCTCTGGAGGAGGCCCACAGCGGCGAACAGCATGATGAGGGAGCTGCCGCCCTGGCTAACGAACGGCAGCGGGATGCCGGTCACCGGCAGGAGGCGGATGTTGACCGCGATGTTGATGAACACCTGGAACAGCACCATGATGGCGATCCCCGTCGCCAGGAGCCTCCCGAACTGGTCGCGGGCTATGCTGGCGACCCGCAGCGTGCGAAAGAGCAGGGCGGCGAACAGGGTGAGCAGCACTACGGCGCCGATGAGCCCCAACTCCTCTCCTAGCACGCTGAAAATGTAGTCGGTCGTCGGCGTCTGCAGGAAGTCCAGCTGCGTCTGGCTGCCGTGAGTCAGCCCCTTCCCGAAGATGCCGCCGGAGCCGACGCTTATCTCGGCCTGGAGGATGTTGAAGCCGCCACCCAGGGGGTCGGAGTTTGGGTTGAAGAACAGGGCGATGCGGTCCCGCTGGTATTCGCCGAGGACGGCGAGGGCGGCGAATGGTATCGCCGCCAGGAGGAAGCCGCCCAGCATGAGGACGTGCTGTGGCCGCGCCCCGGCCACGAGGACCATGCCCAGCCAGAGGGCGCCGAAGATGATCGCCGTGCCCATATCCGGTTCCGCCATGACCAGAGCGGCGGGGAGGACGGCCAGCGCGAGGGAGGTGAGGAACGTCCGCACCCGCGTGATCTGGAGCTGACGGTCGGCCAGGTAGCGGGCGAGGGCGACGATCGTGAGGAGCTTGGCGATCTCTGAGGCCTGGATCTGGGTGCCGCCGATGGTGATCCAACGCCTGGATCCGAAGGCGCTTTCGCCCATGAAGAGGACGACGACGAGCGTGACGATGGAGAGGGCGTATAGCGCCGGGGCCATCTGGCCGAACATGCGGTAGTCCGCCCAGGCGATCATGGCCATAAAGGCCAGCCCCAGGACGGCAAACAGCGCCTGCTTGACTAGAGGGTGGTTGAGGCCGGCTATGCCGTCCGGGTAGGCGGTGAGGGAGGCGCTGTAGATGAGGAGGCCGCCGTAGGCCACCAGCGCGGCGGCCAGCACCAGCAGGCCATAGTCGAAGTGGCGGGCGGAGCGGCGCTCCATCTCAGTCGGACTCGTTGGGCTTCTGGGCGAGCTGGGGGCCGTGGAAGTAGTAGTCCAGGATCTGGCTGGCGGCGGGTGCTGCGTCGCTGCCGCCGCCGCCCCGCTGGAAGAACACCACGATGGCGACCTGCGGGTCGTCGTAGGGCGCGAAGCCGACGAACCAGCCGTGGGTCTCGTGGGAGCCGTCCGGCCGGCGCGGGCCGAACTCGGCGGTCCCCGTCTTGCCGGCGATCTCGATGCCGGGGACGGCCGCCTTCTTGGCGACGCCTTTGGTCACGGACTGGCGCATCGCCTCCTTGACGATGTTGAGGTACGCCGGCTCCACCGGCACCGTACGGCGCACGCCGCGCTCGAACCGCTCCAGGACGTTGCCGTGGTTGTCCTGCACCTCGCGCAGGAGGTGCGGCGTAAGCACCTTGCCGCCGTTGCCGATCGCGGAGACCGCGGTGAGGAGCTGCAACGGTGTGACCAAGAGGTCGCCCTGGCCGATGCCGAAGTTGTAGGTGTCGCCGATGGTCCAGGGTTCGCCTTTGGCTTCCTCCTTCCACTGCGCGTCGGGCACCAGGCCCGCGGACTCGCCCGGAAGGTCGATTCCCGTGGGCTCACCGAGGCCGAAGGAGCGCGCGTAGCTGGCGACACGCGCTTCGCCGAGGCCGCGAAACCCCTCGTCCGCCTTGCCGCCGGCGAGGTAGTAGAAGTAGACGTCTGAAGACATCGCGATGCCGCCGTAGAAATCGAGGGGCCCCAGCGCCGCCCAGTCCTTGAAAAAGAATAGGTGGTTGGCGTTGAACTCGTCCTCGACCGTGATGTAGCCGTGGCTGGTGATGGTGGTGCCGGTGCTGGCGATGCCTTCCTGGAGGGCGGCGGAGCCAACGATGGTCTTGAAGGTGCTGCCGGGCTCATACCTCTCTGCGATCGTGTGGTTAAGCAGGGGCTTGGCCGGGTCCTCTATCAGGGCGGCCAGGTCAGTCGCGCTGAGGCCGCCGGAGAAGACGTTGTTGTCGAAGTCCGGCAGGGAGTCCATCGCCAGCACGTCGCCGCTGTGGATGTCCATGACCACCGCGGCCGCGTTGTCGCCTGCGGAGGTGTACTTCTCCAGCGTCTCCCTCACCATCTGCTGGAGGTCGAGGTCGATGGTGAGCATCAGGTTTGAGCCCTCCAGCGGGCGGCGCTCCGAGATGACCCTGAGCTCGCGGCCGAAGGCGTCCACCTCTATCAGCTTCTTTCCCGGCCTCCCGCGCAGGACAGACTCGTACGTCAGCTCCACGCCTGTCTTGCCGGAGTAGTCCTTCAGCAGGTAGCCCTGGTCCTGGAGCAGCTGGTACTCCTCTGCGGACAGCGGGCCGACGTAGCCGAGGACGTGGGAGAGCAGGGGCCCTGCGAGATACTCGCGGGTGGGCTCGGTGAGCAGTTTGAGGCCCGGCGTGACGGGCTCCAGTTCGCGGAGGGTGAGCGCGACGTCCTCGTCGATGTCACCCTTGATGATGACCGGCTCGAATTCACCTTTGCTCTCGACGCCTGCCGCTACCCTGCGCTCGATCTCCTCGACGGATACGGCGGTGACCCGCTCGATCTGCTGGTAGACGCCGACCTGTCCACGCTCCGGCAGGTCGCCGGGCACTATGGCCGCCGAGTAGCGGGTGCCGTTCCGGACCAGCGGGCGTCCCTCACGGTCGAGGATCAGTCCGCGATCGGAGGGGATCTGGATCTCTCGCAGGGCGTTAATCTCGGCGCGCTGGGCGTACTCGTCGCCGTGGATAACCTGAAGCCGCACAAGCTGGATGAGGAGCACGCCGAAAAGGAGGATGACGAGGGCACGCAGGGCGGCGAAGATTGTGCTGCTGCCGCCGGGCGCCTCTTGCCTGCCGCGTGCGCGGCGCGGTTCGCGGGGGTCCGGCTTCAGGTAGGGGTCCATACGTTCTACAGCTGCACCGCGGAGCCGACACCGAAGCTGGCCGGCCTCGCTCGCGGGCTCAGCCAGCGCATGGGTGGATAGACGATGACGGCGAACAGTGGATTCACAACCATTGAGGGGACGGCGAGACGGAGCAGCGCCGTCCCCCACGACACCTCGTCGCCCGCGGCGGTGAGCACCGTCATACTGAGGATAGAGTAGGCCAGGCTGGCCGTAGCGACAACCGCGAGAGCGGGCAGGAAGTCGCTCTCAACCGGCCGGAGCTCCCGCAGCAACGCCAGGAACACGATGGGAGATAGCGCGAGGACGGAGAGGCCCAGCGGGTCGCTGGTTGTGAGGTCGCGAAGGAGCCCGGCGATGGGGACGACGAACATCGCCTCGCTCTGGCCGCGCACCATCGCCCAGCAGGCGGCGAAGATAAGGACGAAGTCCGGGGCCACGCCCAGCACCTTCACATAAGGCGACAGGGAGGCGGTGAGGACGGCCGCCAGGAACGCAGCGGCGAGAGCCACCAGGTACTTCACGGCGCGGACAGCCTCGCCGGCTTGAAGCTGGTGACTACGAGGACGGTCTCCAGGGCGGAGACGTTAGTCGCCGGTTCCAGAACCGCGCGCTTTGACGGCGCCTGGGGCCTGTCTTCTACGGATTTCACCGTGCCCAGGAGGAGGGCGCGCGGGTAGTTGCCGCCCAGGCCGGAGGTGGTCACCAGGTCGCCCTGCTTGATCTCCGCCTCCGTGGGGAGCATCTCCAGGGCGACGCCGCTTCGCAGGTCGCCGGTGGCGATGCCGCGAGCGGCGGCGCTCTGTCCGCCCTGCGGCAGCACGGCGACGTTGACGGCGCTGTTCGGGTCCGTGATGAGCCTCAGCCAGGCGAAGTCGTCATGGACAACGGAGACCGTCCCCACCAGGCTGCCATCCCGCGAGAGCACTACCATCCCCTCGTCCAGGCCGTCCTTGCTTCCCCGGTTGATCGCCAGGGCACGCTTGAGGCCCGAGGGGTCCTGGGCGATGACGTCGGCGACGATGAGCTGGTCGTCCGGGTGGCTGTTCTTGAAGCCGAGCGCGTCCTCCAGTTCCCGCACGCGGCGCGTCGCGTCCTCGCCGGCGGCCAATTGCGTCTGCAGGCGCTCCAGCTCCCGCCGCAGCCGCTCGTTTTCGCGGACGATGTCGCCGCGGTCGAAGATGCCCTGGAAGAAGTCGGAGGCGGGGTCAGCGAGGTCACGGATGCTGCCCTCGATGGGGGCGGCGACGGTGAGCGAGAGGTTCTGCAAGGGGTCGAAGGTGCGGTGCTCAGAGAGGGCGATGCTGATGAGGCTCATGCCCGCGATAGCCAGCGTCCACCAGAGCGTTCGCATCGTTCAGTGGCCTCCGCGTCTCCCCCGCGACGGCCGGGGCCGCGCAGGACGGTCTAGCGCGGCGCCTTCCGGGTATTGAGTCTCGCCTGGACCTTCTGCAGGACATCCGCCTCTTCCAGTATCTCTGCGGCGCCGCGGACGACGCAGGTCAGGGGGTCTTCGCCCACGTACACCGGGAAGCGGGTCTCCTGTGCGAGGCGGCGGTCCAGCCCGCGCAGGAGGGCGCCGCCGCCCGCCAGCACGATGCCGCGGCTCATGATATCGGCGACCAGCTCCGGGGGCGTGATCTCGATCGTCTGGCGCACGGCGTCTACGATGGCGCTGACGGAGCCCGAGATGGCGTCGCGGACCTCCACGCTGCTCACCTCAACGGACTTGGGGAGGCCGGTCGCCAGGTCGCGCCCCTTGAGCTCCACCGTCACCTCGTGCTCAAGCGGGTAGGCGGAGCCGGCCTCGATCTTCACCTCTTCCGCCGTTCGCTCGCCTATCAGCATGTTGTGAACCTGGCGTGCGTAGGCGACGATCTCCTGATCCATCTCGTCGCCGGCGATGCGGATGGATGTGGCGACGACGATGCCGCCCATGGAGATGACGGCGACCTCCGTGGTGCCGCCGCCGATATCGACGATCATGGAGCCGCCGGGCTCCATGACGGGCAGTCCGGCGCCGATGGCAGCTGCCATGGGCTCCTCCACCAGGTAGGCGGCACGGGCGCCGGCGTTGATGGCGGCGTCGTGCACGGCGCGCTTCTCCACCTCCGTGACTCCGGATGGGATGCCGACCGAGACGCGCGGCCTGGGCAGGCCGAAGTCGAAGCGGTCGTGCACGGAACGGATGAAGTAGTGGAGCATCTTCTCGGTGACGGCGAAGTCTGAGATGACGCCGTCGCGAAGGGGACGCACGGCGACGATGTCGGCGGGGGTGCGACCGACCATGCGTTTGGCTTCGGCGCCGATGGCGAGGATCTTCTTGTTGATGCGATCGATGGCGACGACGGAGGGTTCGTCGATGACGATGCCGCGGCCTTTGACCATCACCAGGGTATTGGCGGTACCCAGGTCTATGGCCACGTCGTGGGAAAACATGCCCAACAGGGCGTTGAGCGGATTGAAGGGCAACCTTTCCTCCCGGGTCTGGGGCTGAGACCTAAGGCATTATAACCCGCGGTCGCAGATAGCCGCAAAGCGGCGGCGCTAGCCATCCAATGTATCCCAACGCTCGGCGAGGGCCGTGGCTACGGGCGGCGCGGCGGAATTTGCCCGCCTAGCGCTTGCTCTTCCGCCAGCCGGCGGCTACCGCCTGCGCCTCCGTGCAGAACCAGCGCTCGCCCTTCGCTTCGTCGATGACGGTGTCGTCGTAGTAGTAGCCGCCGGGGACGTGGTATATGTTCTCGCCGGTCGCCAGACTGATATTGCCCTTGATCAGCGGCTGGTCGCAGGCAGCTGCGGCGGCCGTTGGTGATGGCGCTTCCGGGGTGGCGCAAGCGCCCCAGAGGCCGCGGCCCTGATCTCGCGCCTGCGCCTGGAGGCTCGCGAAAAGATCCGCGTGGCGTACGTCCGGCGGGAACGTGGAGGCGGTAGCGTAGCCCTCCTCGACGAGGCGGACGTTCACCATGCCGCCGTCCAGCCAGACGTAGCGGAGGAGGCGCCCGTAGCGATCGGTCTCCGATACGTCCTTCTCCAGCCCCACCGTCTTCCCCTCCACGAGCTCGCGGTTGCGCGTGCTCGCCTCCTTCCCGAAGCAGCCGACGGGACGGCGCGGGTCCACCGTCTCCGGCGTGTCGACGCCGATGTAGCGCAGGCGCATCTTCTCGCCGCCGATGAGGACGTCTATCGTGTCGCCGTCCACCACCCGCACGACGAGCGCCTGCTGAAGGCCGCCAGGCGTGGGGCTGCCCACGGCCGGTGGCGCCGTTACGGTGGGTAAGGCGTGCGCGACGGACGCATCCGACTGCGGCGTCCCGTCCGTCGGGGCCACGGGGGCGCAGGCGGTCAGGAAGAGGAACGAACAGAGGAGGAGCCAGACGGTGCGGACCGACGGGTAGGGGCTAGGGGACGGTGACGACGGCCAACTCGACGGTCGGTTCCTCTTCTGGCACGGGGTCGCCCGTTGCGCGAAGGCTTTCAATGCACCCTTCGATGGCTTCCCTGACGTTCGCCAGCGCTTCCTGCTTGGTCCCGCCCCAGGTGTGACATCCTGGAAGCGTAGGTACCGACGCCAGCCAGTTTCCTTCGTCGTCTTGTCGGAGGACTACACTGTATCTCATGCGCTCTATCTACGCCTCTCCATTGAACTCCTCCACGGTTATTCCCGCATCTCTCAGGATATCTAGTTGGGTGCCAACCGGCAATGTTCGGTTAGCATGGATCGGCACCGAGAGGGTGGCCCCACGCCTTTCAGGATGCCGCATGATGTGGTGGCTGCCCTTGACGCGCTCCACGTACCATCCGAAGCGCTCAAGAATCCGTACCAGCCTCCTGCCGGACACCCGCTGTGGGCGCCCAGCCATTACGGCGCCACCTCATACTGGCGCAGCAACGCCAGCAGCTCCCGCTCGTCCATGATCTTCGTGCCGTACTGCTGGGCCCTCTGGAGCTTGGAGCCGGGGCCCTCGCCGGCGACGAGGACTGTGGTCTTGCGGGTGACGCTGTCGGCGGTCTGGGCGCCGAGGGCGCGCAGCTTCGCCTCCGCCTGGGAACGGGGCATCGAGGCGAGCGTTCCCGTAATCACGAAGGTCTGGCCGGCCAGCGGCCCGGCCGGCGGGGCGGCGCGCTCCTGCGTCATGTTTACGCCCGCCCGCCGGAGCTTATCGATGATCTTGCGCTGGCGCCTGCCCCGGAAGTAGGCGTGGACGCTCTCGGCGATCTTGGGGCCGATGGCGGGGACCGACTCCAGCTCCTCGCGAGACGCGGCGGCGAGGGCGTCCAGGCTGCCGAAGTGGGACGCCAGCGTCTCCGCGATCTCGAAGCCAGCGTGGCGTATGCCGAGTGCGAACAGAAGGCGCGTAAGAGGTCGCCCCTTGGCCGCGGCGACGTTCGCCAGAATCTTGTCCGCGAGCACGGGGCCCATCCGGTCCAGCTCAAGGAGCTGGTCGCGGGTGAGGGAGAAGAGATCCGCGGGGTCCTTTACGAGCCCCTTCTCCATGAGCACGGCGGCCCACCCTTCGCCGAGGCCGTCGATGTCCATGGCGCCGCGGCCGGCGAAGTGGGTGAGCCAGCGGAACACCTGGGCGGGGCAGGTCTGGTTCACGCAGTAGCTCATCGCCTCGCCCTCCGGCCGGACGACCTCGCCGCTGCAGGCGGGGCAGCGCTTCGGCATCGCGAACTCGCGCTCCTTGCCGGTGCGCTTGCCCGCCACGGGCCCGACGACCTGGGGGATGACGTCGCCCGCGCGCTGCACGATGACGGTGTCGCCGATGCGAATATCCTTGCGGCGGATGTCGTCCTCGTTGTGGAGGGTGGCCTGCTTCAGAATGACGCCGCCCACCTGTACGGGCTCCAGCACGGCGTAGGGGTTGAGGCTGCCGGTGCGGCCGACGTTGATCGCGATGTCCAGGAGCTTTGTCGTCGCCTGGATGGGCGGGAACTTGTAGGCGATCGCCCAGCGGGGCTCCCGGCCGACGGCGCCGAGGCGCTCCTGAAGGTCCAGCCGGTCGATCTTGACGACCAGGCCGTCGATCTCGTACTCCAGCTCGTGGCGGTTCTCCACCCACTGCTGGTAGTGTCGGTGGATCTCCTCCAGCTCCTGGAAGCGGGCGATATGGGGGTTAATGCGGAAGCCCAGGCCGCTCAGCCACTGGAGCCTCTCCCAGTGCGTGTCGGGCCGGCGGCCGTCCTCAGTCCAGCCCAGCATGTAGACCCATATGTCCAGCCGCCGAGAGGCCGTGACGCGGGGGTCGAGCTGGCGCACGGAGCCGGCGGCGGCGTTGCGGGGGTTGGCGAACAGCGGCTCGCCGCGGTCCGCTCGCTGGTTGTTGAGCCGCTCGAACGCCGCCTTCGACATGTACACCTCGCCGCGCACCTCGAAGCGCGGGGGCACGTCGGTGGCGCGCAGCTGCATCGGGATGCTGCGGATGGTGCGGAGGTTCTCGGTGATGTTCTCGCCGCGCGTGCCATCGCCGCGGGTGGCGCCCTGGACGAAGCGGCCGCCCTCGTAGACGAGCGCCACGGCGAGGCCGTCGATCTTGGGCTCGACGACCATATCGAAGACTTCAACCTCGGCGAGGCCGGAGGCGCGTTTGTGCCACGCCCTCAGCTCGTCGAAGTTGAAGGCGTTGGCCAGCGAGAGCAGCGGCTCGCGGTGCTGGACGACGCCGAACGCCTCCACGGGCCCTCCGGAGACGCGCTGCGTGGGCGAGTCCGGCGTGATGAGCTCCGGGTAGTGTTCTTCTATGGCGCGGAGGCGGCGCATCAGCTCGTCGTACTCGGCGTCGCTGATCTCGGGCGCGTCCTTCACGAAGTACAGGTAGTCGTGGTAGTTGACCTGGGAGCGGAGCTCTTCCGCCGCCAGGCGCGCCTCCTGGACCCGCTGAATGCTGCAGCTCATGGCAGCCTAAGGGTATTACGCCACGGATGATAGGGGAAAGGGGCGGGCGGCGCGGCCGTAACCCGGAGTTAACATCGCGGTAGGCGCAGCGCGACGCCGCGCGGCACTGTGGCGGCGAGACTGCGCATCCTTCGCTCCAGGGGTCAGGTCGTCAGTGAGGGCGGTTGCGCTGTCCCCACGGCGCGCCAGAACGCTTACCAGCGCGACCCGACCCGCCGAGCGTGGCTGAGACTACGCTGGCGCTGCTCCGTCGCTGCACGCCCCCCACGACCCGCGAGGCCGCGGGTCGGCGTCAGTCCGTTGCCAAGGCCTCACCTACCGCCGATGCCAGATTGCCCCGCCACTATCGACGAATGTGTCGGTGGATGGGTCATATGTCCAGGTATCCGACCCCGACACTAGGTACGTCGGCTCGGCGCTAAGGCACCACGCCTCCATCCTCACGGAAAGAACGTTTCTCCGCAGCGTACCCACACCGAAGCCGGTGGCGGGGCTATTGGGGTCGCAGGTAGTGGCCAGGTGGTCATAGAGAACGTAGTGACCACCGTCTTCGGAGATCCACAGCGTCTGACTGCTACCGTCTCCCAGATCTGTGGCTGCCCAGACGCCCGCGAATGGTGTCCTTCTTCCGGCGCCGGCGCTTGACGCGATTGCCACGGACAACACGGCCACTAAGCAGGCCGCCATCGCCAGGATGATGAGTCGCTTCATGAAATCCCCCTTCTTGGCCCACCTGAGGCGAGCGTGCGCCTAGCTGTGATTATTGTCAATAAACCGAAGGGGCCAATATGCGAACCGAAGGGATACACTGTCGTGCGGTAGGGGTCCTGACGGTAAGGGAGGCAGTGATCACAGCACTAGGTGCTGACCGACTAGGAGCCTCTCAAGACGGCGAAAAGGGCGTATATGGCGTCGGCGGTCACCATGCTGGCGAACAGGGAGCCCAATATGAATTGCCACAGACTGATACCAGAAGGCTGGCGCTCATCCGCTTCAAGGTCTGGTGGTGGGAACTCGCCTATCGCGTAAGCCCCGCAAGTGGGGCACTGCGGCCCACCCACATGCCAGACACGATGACACTTGGAACATTCCACGCCAAGTCCTTCTGAGTGGCCTCGTATGGTACGCCCTTGAGTAAGTGGCACGCGCGGCCCGCCGCCGGGATTGTGCGCCTGGGCAGGGCGGGTGTACTGCGCCTGCACGAGCGGTACGGGTTCCAGACGGTGGGCGTGGAGCGAGAGGTAGGGGCACAAGTTCGGGCGGTGGCTGGACGTGGTGGTGATGCAGATGATGGTGGAGGCACGGGGTGCTAGAATATCGCCATGAAGCTCGTCATCGTCGATTACGGGGCGGGAAACCTGCGCAGCGTCGCGCGGGCCGTCGCCCACGCGGGCGGCGAGCCGCTGATTACGTCCAGCGGCCGCGACGTTGAGCGGGCGGAGGCGCTGATCGTGCCCGGGGTGGGCGCGGCGGCGGACACGATGCGCAACCTGAGGCGGCATTCGCTCGTGGAGCCGATACGGGAGTACATCGCCGGCGGGCGGCCGTTCCTGGGCGTGTGCATGGGACAGCAGGCGCTGTTCGACGTCAGCGAGGAGGGCGGCGAGCACCCCTGTATGGGCGTGCTGGCCGGCCGCGTGGTGCGCCTGCCACAGGGGCTGAAGGTGCCGCACATGGGCTGGAACCAGGTGCGCATAGTACGGCCGCACGCGGTGTTCGAGGGGATACCGGACGAATCGTACTTCTACTTCGTGCACTCCTACTACCCGCGGCCGGAGGACCCGGAGATCGTGATCGGCGAGACGGAGTACGGCGTGACGTTCCCGTCCGTCGTGGGCCGCGAGAACGTAGTGGCGACGCAGTTCCACCCGGAGAAGAGCGGGGCGATGGGCCTGCGCATGTACGAGAACTTCCTGCGCCTGGCGGCCGGCGCTACGGTCCGCTAACGCCGAGGCGACCAGGCTCTCCCATGGACGTCATCCCCGCCATCGATATCCGCGGCGGCCGCTGCGTGCGGCTTATCCAGGGCGACTACGCCCGCGAGACGGTGTTCGCGGACGACCCGGCGGAGGCGGCCCGCCGCTGGCGCGACGCGGGAGCGAAGCGGCTGCACGTCGTGGACCTGGACGGGGCGAGAGAGGGCCGGCCGGTCAACTGGGAAGCCGTTACGCGGATCGTCGCGGCCGTGGAGGTCCCCGTGCAGATCGGCGGCGGCCTGCGCGACCTGGGGACTGTGCAGCGCTACCTGGAGGGTGGAGTGGAGCGGGTGGTGCTGGGGACGGCCGCCGTGAAGGACCAGGGGCTGCTGACCGCGGCGCTGGAGCGTTTCCCCGGTCGCATAGCCGTGGGCGTGGACGCCCGGGATGGAGTCGTGGTGACGGAGGGCTGGCTTCAGGCGTCTTCGGTTACGGCCGCGGAGCTGGTGCGGGGTCTGGCGGCGCTGGGGGCGCCACGCATAATCTACACGGACACGCTGCGGGACGGCACTCTCACCGAGCCGAACTTTCCCGCCCTGCAGGCGCTGCTGGCGGACGTTCAGGCTTCCGGCGACTGGATGCGGGTGCTCTACTCCGGAGGTGTGTCCTCTCTGAGGCACGTGCGGCAGTTGGCGAAGACGGGCGTGGAGGGCGTGATCGTGGGTCGTGCGTTGTACACGGGGGATATCGACCTGCAGCAGGCGCTGGCCGCGGTCTAAGCTTAGCGGGCGCTTAACCAGAGGCTGCGGTATACTGTTTTCGCCCCGCGCGGGCCGGAAGGGAGAAGCCAGCATGGCCAACGATGTAGGTATACCAGAAGACATCCGTGACGTTGTCAAGGGCGCGACGACCGGCATGCTCCAGTTCGTGGATTCAGAAGTGGTCCCGATGGAGAAGGAGCTGGGCCCCATCCTCACCGACGAGCGGAAGTTCTTCGACGAGACGGGCCGGGCCAGAAGCGAGGTGCTGGAGGCGCGCCGCGACGTCCGGATGAAGTCCGCCAAGGCCGGCTACTACGGGATGTTCGCGCCGGAGAGCGTGGGCGGAGGTGGCCTCGGTGTGCGGATAATGGTGTTCGTGGAGGAGGCGCTCTACCGCAAGTTTGGGCCGGGGCGCCCGCTGATCACCTGGGCGAAGGGGTTCCTCAGCCAGCCGGTACTCGCCTCTTTCGTCGACGGCCCATCCCATATGCTGATGTCAGTCAGCGATACCGTGCGGAAGGAGTTCGTGCCGGCCATCGCCAGCGGCGAGAAGACCGTGTGCTTCGCCCTGAGCGAGTCCGAGGCGGGCTCGGACGT
>JAUYGU010000169.1 GCA_030690405.1 Dehalococcoidia bacterium
ACGCCTACGCACAGTTCGCCGGTTGGCCTGCCCGGCCGGGCGCTGCCCGCGCTCGCCGGGCCGCGCCGGACGCCCTCGGCGCCGGCGGATCGCGAGGTGCCCAATGAGCTCAGTGCCGCTCACCTGTCCCGTCTGCCTTGAGGATGTGGAGCCGCGGCTCCAGGAAAAGAAGGGGCCGTTCGACCTCTACCTCTGTCCCCGCTGCGACGCCGTCTTCTCCCACCCGATAAGCAACCCCGGGTCCTCGTGGTACGAGGAGGACGTGGAGACGCGTGTCCGCCTCCTCGTCGCCTCCGCGAGGAAGCCGGAGGAGATGCTGCGAGAGCCCCATCGCCGCTTCCTGCGGGACCGGCCCGCCCAGGGTGGCACACTGCTGGACATCGGCTGCGCCGAAGGCGGCTTCCTCGCTGTCGCCGGCCGCCATTACCGCGTGGCCGGGCTGGACTTCAACCCTCAGGCGATCTCGCTCGCCCGTGAGCGGTTCCATCTGGAGCATGCGTACGTGATGACGCTGCAAGAGTTCCAGCAGTCGAGGGCGGGGCTGGGCTTTGCGGAGGGGTTCGACGTCATTACGCTGTTCGACGTCCTGGAGCACGTGGACGCTCCGGCGCCCTTTCTGCGGACGGTGCGGGAGCTTTTGGCGCCGGGCGGCTGGCTGGCGATCAACGAGCCGAACCGCGACCGCCGGCCAAATATGCACGAGGCCTGGGACTACCCGCCGCACCACCTCACGCGCTGGAACAAGCGGTCGCTGGGCGGCTTCCTGGAGGGCAACGGCTTCTCGGTCGCGAAGATGGAAGACTTCACGGACCCCGGCTACCTGTCTATCGCCTGGATGGACCGGCTGGCGCCGATGCGGGCGCTGAAGCGGGCGCTCGTGAAGGGAGGCCGCCCGGCCAGCGACGGCGGCTCCCCGCGCGGATCGGTTCCGAGCCTGATCGGCAGGGCGAGGCTGTCGGTTGCCAGGGTCGCCGATCTGCCGCTGCTCGCCGCCCTGCGCGCGGTGGGAGCGCCGGGGCAGATGCTGTACTGTCTGGCCCGGCGCGCGGACCGCGGCCGGAAGGGAGGGAGCGCGTGACGTACTGGCGGGGCAAGCGCGTCGTCGTTGCCGGTGGCGCCGGCCTTCTCGGCTGCCACGTCGTGCAGGCGCTTCGGGAGCAAGGCTGCCCGGACCCGTTTGTCGTGCGCAGCCGTCACTACGACCTCAGGAAAGAGGACGCCGTCGTGCGCCTCCTGGAGGAGAAGCGGCCGCAGATCGTGTTTCACCTCGCCGGTTCTGTCGGCGGCATACGGGCGAACACAGAGCGGCCCGCCGACTTTTTCTACGACAACCTGATGATGGGGACGTTCTTGCTGCATCACTGCCAGCGGCTGGGCGTGGAGCGGCTCGTCGCGGCCGGGCCTGGCTGTGGCTACCCCGACGGCCTGCCGCTGTTGCGGGAGGAGAGTCTGTGGGACGGCCCGCCCCAGCCCGAGACCGCGCCCTACGCCCTCGCCAAGCGGCTCCTTCATATCCAGTCGCAGGCCTACTACCGGCAGTACGGCTTCGTGTCCGTCATCGCCATCCCGGGCAACCTCTACGGCCCCCACGATAAGTTCGATCCGGCGCAGGCGACTGTGGTCCCCTCCCTGATCGCAAAGTTCGTTCGGGCGGTGGAGGCCGGGGAGGAGAGCCTGGAGGTGTGGGGTAGCGGGAACGCCACCCGCGACTTCATCTACGCGGGCGATGCCGCTCTGGGGATGCTGGCCGCCACCGAGCGCTACGACCGGGCGGAGGTGGTGAACCTGTCCAGCGGAGAGGAGACCTCCATCCGCGAGCTGGTGGAGACCCTGCGGGAAGTGACCGGCTTCGAGGGGCGAGTGGTCTGGGATACGAGCCAGCCGGAAGGCCAGCAGCGCCGTCGCTTCGACATCAGCAAAGCGCGGCGCGACCTGGGCTTCGAGCAGCGGGTCAGCCTTCGCGAGGGGCTGCGGCGAACGGTGGCATGGTACCGCGCGCAGCGGCCGGGACCGGCGGAGCGCCGCGGGTTGGGAGTGGCATCCCAATGAGCTTCTGGCAGGGCAGGCCGGTGCTGGTGACCGGCGGCAGCGGGTTCATCGGCGCAAACCTGGTGGAGGCGCTGCTGGCGCTGGACGCGAAGGTGCGCGTGGCGGACAGTCTGGAGCGGGGCCGGTTGCAGAGCCTTCGCTCCTGGCTGGACCGCATTCAGTTCGTCCAGGCGGACCTGCTGGAGCGGTCGGCCTGTCTGGAGGCCTGCAGCGGCGTCGACACCGTGTTCCATCTGGCCTCGCGCGTCGGGGCGATCGGCTACTACGCCGAGCACCCGGCGTCCGTCCTCGCCGACAACTCCATCATCGACGCCAACGTCCTAACGGCCGCCGCCCGTTGCGGCGTGAGCCGCTACGTCTACGCCAGCAGCGTCTTCGTCTACCCGGCGGAGCTCCAGCGGGACCCCAATGCGCCCGCGCTGAAGGAGGGGCAGGCGCTTCCGGCGAACCCGCCGAACGCCTACGGCTGGGCGAAGCTCTTCGGCGAGAAGCTGCTGGAGAGCGCAACGAGCGAGCACCCCTCTCTGCGGGGCGCCGCCCTGCGCCTAATAGGCGTTTACGGCCCCCAGCAGAGCCTCGACCTGGAGCGCGGGTCGATAATCCCGGTCCTCGTCCGCCGGGCGATAGAGTACTCGCGCGGCCGGCCGTTCACCATCCGGGGGACGGGCCAGGAAACGCGCTCCTACTGCTACGTCGGCGACGTGGTGCGGGCGATGCTGACGGCGGCGGAGAAGCTGGACAGCCACGCCCTCCTGGGCCCCATCAACGTGGGCAGCGAGACGAGGATCCGCATCATCGACCTGGCACGAGAGGTAGTGTCCCTGTCAGGCAAGGACATCGAGATCGTCCTCACCCCGGCGGAGACGCTTGTGTGGGGGCAGGCGGTGGACTGCTCGGAGGCGCGGCGGCTGCTGAACGGCTGGCGGCCGGCAGTGCCCCTGAGCGAGGGGCTGCGCCGGGTGTACGAGTATGCGCGCGAGCTCCTGGAATCGGAAGAAAGAAGTGCCCTGAGCACCCTGGGCGGCGGGCGGCCGGCGCCGGGGTCGTGAGTGAACCAAGAGGAGGGACGGAAATGACCCAGAAATCGATGACCGCCTACTACGAGTACGAGGAGAGGATCAAGGGCGAGAAGATCCCCTACTACGAGCCGTGGCTGGGCGACGAGGAGCTGGCCCAACTCACGGAGGTGATCCGCGCCAACTGGATCTCCGAGGGGGCGAAGACAAGGGAGTTCGAAAGCCGGCTGGCGCAGCTTCACGGTACCAGGTACGCCCTGGCGGTGGCCAACTGCACCGGCGGCTTGATCATCGCGCTGAAGGCGCTGGGGATCGGCGCCGGCGATGAGGTCATAGTGCCCACCTTCACCTTCATCGCCAGCGTCAGCTCCGTGCGGCTGGCGGGTGCCACGCCGGTGCTGGTGGACGTGGATGCCCGTACCGCGACAATCGACCCGGCGGCAGTGGAGCAAGCGATCACACCCCGCACGAAGGCGATCCTGCCTGTGCATCTGTACGGGCATGCCGCGGACCTGGAGGCGGTCATGGCGATCGCGGAGCGGCACGGGCTCGCGGTCCTCGAGGATGCCGCGCAGGGGCTCGCGGTCAAGTTCCGGGACCGGCCGGTGGGCTCCTTCGGCGCCATCGGCTGCCTCTCTTTCTTCACCGACAAGTCCATCACCCTCGGCGAGGGCGGCGCCGTCCTGACAAACTCGGACAGCCTCTACGAGGAGCTGCTGATGCTCAAGAACGATGGCCGGCTGGAGCGGGGGATGTACGTCCACGACCGGGTGGGCTACAACCTGCGCATCACGGAGCTCCAGGCCGCCGTCGGCCTCGCGCAGCTGGGCAAGCTTGACACCATCGTGCGCCGGAAGAGGGCGAACGAAGAGCTGTACCGCCGGCGGCTGCAGGCGATCCCGGGGCTGGAGTTCACCTACCGCGATCCGCGCTGCTTCGTCGTGCCGCACCGGGTGAACGTGCTGGTGGACGACCCGGAGGCGCTGATCGCCCACCTGGAGGCGAACGGCATCGGCAGCCGCCGCTTCTACCTGCCGGTGCACCTGCAGCCCTCCTTCGACATCAAGGGCGACTTCCCGAACGCGGAAGATCTCTACCGCCGCGGCCTGTCTCTCCCCTCGGCGCCGACGCTGACGGAGGAGCAGATCGCCTTCGTCTGCGACAAGGTGCGCGAGTTTATGAGCGGAGCGTAGCACATGCAATCCGTAAGGAACTTAGCGAGGGGAGAGGACGCAGCCTCCTCCAATCAGCGGGCTCAAAGCGAATGCATTATCTGCGGTCAAGACCGTGGCTCCGTATTCACTGAAGACCCTCGTAGGTTGCTGGAGTGCAGGAACTGCGGGTTTGTCTACGCTGATCCTAAACCGTCGCCAGCAGAGCTGGCCGCCTACTACGGGTCCGGCTCGGAAGACGGTACTTCCGAGGGAGCGAATGCAGGAGGGTCCTGGTTCACCAGGCTCGTCGCCCGGGCTCTGCTGGCCAGGGAGAGACTCCACAGGCAGCGGCTCGCCCTCGCCGGAGAGAGGGTGCGGCGGTTGGCGCAGTTACTGCCCCTGGCTCCCGGGTCAACGCTGGTGGACGTCGGATGCGGTAGGGGGGAGTTCCTGCACACTCTGGACGTCCGGCATCGGGGTCTCTCCCTCATCGGGATCGAGCCTTCAAGTGAAGACGCCCGCTACGCCAGAGATGTCTACGGGCTGAACGTGCGGGAGGCGATGTTGGAGGAGATCGCCGACGTTCCCAAAGCTGATGTCGTAACGATGTTCCATATCCTGGAACATGTGCATGACCCGGTCGTCGCTCTGCGGAGGGCGGGGGCGCTGCTTGCTGAAGAGGGCATCTTGGTCGTGGAGGTGCCTAACATGACGCTGTCCAGAATGGGGCTTCCCTTCGGCGGAAAGATTCTATTTCCGGGCTATCACAGCCCGGAGCACCTGTGGCACTTCACGCCGCGATCCCTGGAGGCGCTGATCACCAAGCAAGGGTTTCGCCAGGTCACCATCACCACTTACACCTTTGGACTCTATCCACTGCTGGACTTGTTAGCGCTCGGCGTGAATAGCCGGATGTGGCAAAGAGTCTATTTCTCCCTGGCCCGGCTACTCACGTGGCCGCTTTCGGCGAGAGGTGCAGGACTAGGAGTGATGGCAGTAGCCAGGATGGGGAAGTAAGCCCGTGAGCCAGGATGGGACGACGCGGAGAGTGTATTTCGAGCCCGCGGGACGGGTCCATTCCGCCCACCGCGAGCTGATGCGCCATCCCCCTCGCGGCTACGAGTTCGTCACCGGCAGCGGGGCCTGGGACCGCCTGACCGCCACGCCCACAAGGAGCGATCTTGTCATTCACAACCTGCCGGTGCTCCTGAGCAAGCTCCTCCCCGTACCGCTTGTGAAGGCCTGGCTGGAGTCCGCACTCACGAAACCCCCGCGGGGAACAGCGCTCACCTACGCCTACAACCACCCGGTGTTCCGCAGGGAGCCGTGGGTGGTCAACGTGGAGTGGGCGCACATGCTCGCCGGCTTCGAGGTCAAACAGTTGCGCCGGTACCGGGGGACGATAGAGCGGCTCCTCGCCTCTCCTCACTGCCGGCGCATCATCACCTGGTGTGAAGGAGCCCGGCGGTCCATCCTCGCCAACCTGGACGGCAGCGGCTTCGCGCACAAGATCGAGCTCGTGCCTATAGCCGTGCATGCCAAGCGGTTCACGAAGGTTTACGGGGAAGATCGCGTCAGGCTGCTGTTCGTCGGCTCTGCCAACGCTCCGCGGGGAGCGGTCAGCAGCCGCCTGCCCGGCACCTACCTGTACGACTTCTATCAGAAGGGCGGCCAGGAGGCGCTTGAGACCTTCGCCCGCCTAAAGCCTGGCCATCCCCAGTTGGAGATGGTGATGCGGGCCGCCGTCCCACCAGAGCTGAAGCGCAAGTATGGTTCCCTGCCGGGGCTCCGTATCCTGGAAGAGGTGATCCCCTGGCAGCAGCTCCAGGAGGAGTTCGAGGCGGCGGACATCTTCCTGTTTCCCTCTCACCAGGTCCCACCATGGGGCGTCATCCTGGACGCGATGAGCTACGAACTGCCGGTCGTTACGACGGACGTGTACTCCAACCCGGAACTCGTAGAGCACGGCGTGACGGGGATCGTGGTGGAGGCTTCCGCCGCTGTTCCCTACTACGAAGAAGGCGACACCTGTATCCCCAGCGTCGTCACCGGTCGGCGTCGCGAGTTCAACCGCGCCATCCGCCGCGTCGACCCGGCGGTGGTGGAGCGCCTGGCCGCTGCCGTCGCCGGCCTGATCGAGGACGCTGGTCTGCGGAGGGCGCTCGGCCGGGCGGCGAGGCAGGAGGTGGAGAGCGGACGTCACTCCATCGCCAGAAGGAACGAGAAGCTGAAGAGGATATTCGACGAGGCCACTGATGGCGCTGACGCTTGATGCCCTTCGCGGTCAGGTGAGGGACGCCGCGTCCGAAGGGGTCACCGCTACCTGGTCCTCCGTCCGGCGGTACGGAGAGCTGGTGCTGTGGGCGCTGCTGGCGCTGCTGAGCCTGATGCTGCTCGCCTATCCCATCAAGCCGAGCCTGGAGTACCAGCCGGTTCAGTCCGTGCAAGCCATCACCAACCTGCCGCTGTTCGGCGCCCTCTTCTACGCCTGGCTGGCGCTGCTGTTCTCGATATTCTTCCTGAGGGCCGAGAGCAAAGGCGTGCAGGTGACGCTGGTGGTGGTGTTCACGCTGGTTTCCACCGGCCCCTGGGTTCGCCTGGCGTGGGGAGATAGCGGCGAGGCGCCGCTATACGCAGCCCAACTGGAGCACATCAGCCAGACGCACCACTTCAGCCTGGATAGTCCCAACTTCGCCTATTTCCAGTTTCCGGCGCTGTTCGTCGTGGCGTCTGCGCTCTCCCAGGTCACGGGCATGGCTACCTGGGACACGGTGGTAACCCTGGTGCTGCTGGACGCGGCGCTGGTGTCGGCGCTGCTATACCTGACGTTCTTCAACGTCACCGGTAGCCCCAAACTGGCGTGGCTGGGCGTGCTACTGGTCTTGCAGGGGAACATCATCATCGCCAAGATGCTATCTAACTTCCACCCCGGCGCCTTCGGCTTCCTGTTCTACGTGGGGTTCCTGGCGCTGGTCACCCGGTCCGATCGTCCGGAGAACTCTCTCTGGCAGAACCGGCTCCTGCTGATCATCCTGATGGCCGGGGCGACGATGGCCCACTTCGTGTCCTCCGTCGCGATCCTCACCGTGCTGGCCGGCATGGCGTTGCTGGGCTGGCTTTCCGGCCTGCGGCCGTCGCGACCGCAGGGCCCACCGGAGCCGGAGGGGCGTGTCCGCGCTCTACTCCTGCCGGGCCTGCTCCTGCCGGCGGTTATGGTAGTGGCCTGGGAGGTCTATCAGGCCGCCGCCGTGTTCGGCTCGCTGGCCCGCCTGACGGAGCAAACCTGGCGGGGGTTCGTTGAGGGTGAGGTGCTCACGAGATACGCCTACTACCGGGTGGGCAGCTACGTGGAGCGGAGCGTTCTCTGGTCGCTGGCGCTGCGCTACGTCTGGCTGATGGTGGGTATGGGACTGGGTGGCCTCGTGGGGCTCGTCTACCTGGTGCGGGTGAGGAGGCTGGCGCCGAACCAGACGATGGCTGTGGGAGGTCTGACTGGAGTGGGACTGCTAGGCCTGGCTATCGCTCTGGGTTCCAGCGGAGAAGACCTGTTCCGCGTCCTCTTCTACGTGCCGGTCTTCACGGCGCTGCTGCTCTTGCTCGGGATCAGCGCTCTGGGCCGGAGGATGGGGAGATACGCCTTCGCAGCCCTCGCCCTGCTGCTGTTCGTGCTCTCCTTCCCGAGCCTTCTGAACAACAACTACACCCTCGGATTCAGCGTCTACTACCCGACCGAGCTGGCGTCAGGGGAGTACATGCGCTCCAGCTTCGGTCAGGGGAAGACCGTGGAAGTATTCGGCGGCGCCTTTCCGGCTATTTACTACACGCCCGGCGGCGACTTCCGGTTCCCGGACCCCGTAGTCGTCGGCGTCGCCAGATTTTGGATCGAGGTACAGGACGACGTGGAGCGGTTCAAGGCTACCGCCGCTGAGCCGAACAGGTCCGGGCTCTGGATACTCTCGGCCAGAACGCCGTCCAACCTCAGGCACCTGCTGGGCCCAGCCGGTCCCGACGACCCGGAATATCGAAGGCTGTTCGGCGAGGAAGTGCCGCGCGCGGGCCACGCCATATACGACAACGGCGGCGTGCAGCTCTTCTACGTTGGCCGGGAACTCCACTGAGCTACGAGGCGACTTCCTTCCAGATGCCCGCGCGGGCGCCCCATCTGTACAGGATGTTATCGTAGCGGCTGTCCGTCATGAGGGTCGCCAGGGCGTCCGTTAGCGCCTCTTTGAGCTCGCCGGAGTCTTTACGGACGCCGATCCCGTACGTGACGGGAAGTATCTGGAAGTCGATGACCTCCAGGCCGCCGTCCGAGAGCAGGACGTCGTTGAGGGCTACGGCGTAGTCCACGACCACGGCGTCGGCGCCGCCGGCGCGGAGCTCAGCTACCGCCTGGTCCTGTTGGGCGAACGTCTTGATGCGGATGTTGACTGCGCCGGCGCAGAGGTCGGTGTTTAGAGCCCTCAGCTGATCCAGTTGGAGTGTCCCCTGCTGGACCGCAACGGTGTGCAGGCAAAGATGAGTGTCTACCCGGATCCCTGTGGGGTTGCCTGCGGGGACGAGGATGCCGGTGCCGCCTTTGAAGTACGGAATGAAGTCGATCAGCTGTCGCCGCTCCTCCGTGACCGTCATCGCCGACATGATGACGTCCACCCGGCCTTCCTCCAGCGCCGGGATGCGCCCGTCGACGTCGACGTCCACGAACTCGACCTCAACGCCGAGCTCTTCTCCCAGGGCCTGCGCCAGGTCGACATCGATGCCGGTGAGCGTGCTGGGTTCGCCGGCGAACGACTCAAACGGGGGGTATGGGATGTCGGAGCCGATGCGCAGGACACCGTCCTCCAGTTCGGGCGGCGGCGACGTCAGCCCCCGGCCGTCCTGCTCGCCGTCTTCAGTGCAGGCCGCGAGCAGGACGGCCGCCAGCAGCGCGAGAAGCGCAACTGAGAGTAGCGCGCGACGGTTGGGCGGGACGCGGGCCTGCAGGCTCATGCGGCGCCTTCGGTGGCGTGTACCGCTTCCTGACGCCAGAACTCCAGCGTGTCCCGCACCATCTCGCGGATGGTCGTCTTGGGCTGCCAGCCCAGGGCGCTGAGGAGAGAACGGTCGCCTACCGTGATGGGGTCGTCCAGGTGGCGGCAGAGCTGCGGGTCCCGGTAGACCTCGGCGGGAACGCCGGCGGCGGCGATCACCGCCTGCAGCAGGTCGGATACGCTGGTTCCCGTCCCGCTGCAGACGTTGTACGCTTCGCCGGGCTGCCCCTTCTCGGCAAGCAGCAGCAGCGCCTCCACCGCGTCCCGGACGTCAAGGAAATCGCGGACCGCCTCGAGGTTCCCCACGGCGAGCGATGGACGCTGCCGGTTCTCGATCTCGACGACGCCGCGGCAGAAGTCAGAGCAGACGTCGCCCAGCTTGCGGGATCCGCTGACAAAGAACGGCCGCGCCCGGATTACTCTGAGGCCGTATGTTCGCCCGAAGAGTTCAGCCAGCATGTCCGCCGCCGCCTTGCTTACGCCGTAGGGGCTGGAGGGCCGGAACGGGCTGTGTTCCTTGATCGGCGTGTCATCGCGGTTGCTCGCGCCGTAGACCGCGCTGGAGGTTACGGCCACCAGGGTGGCGTTGGGACAGGCCGCCAGCATCGCCTGCAGCAGATAGAGCGTGCCGAAGACGTTGACGCGGAACGTGAGTTCGGGCTGGAGCCAGGAAGCGGAGGGCGAGCTCTGAGCGGCCAGGTGGAAGATCACCTCCGGCCTTGTAGTCGCGACAGCCTGCTCCAGGCTAACCGAGTCCACGATGTCGCACTCGATGACGGTCAGGCGTCCGTCCATGCGGTCTAGGCTGGATGGCCGGCGGCGCACCGTCCCGCAGACGGACCACCCCTCCTTCAGGAGGCGCTCCGCCAGGTGGGAGCCGATGAAGCCCCCGCAGCCGGTGATCAGACAGCGTCGCAACGGTCCCTCGCGCTAGGGCCTGGGCCTGGCGACGATGACCAGCCTGTGTCCAAGGGAGGGCCGAACGGTCATCGCTTCGTCAAAGAGGAAGAGGGGAGCGTAAGGCCAGGGCCAAGGCTTGCGTTCTCCCTCTCTCGCCGGGCAGGCGGCCGTTTCCAGAACCTCGAACCCGTGGGCCCGCAGAAGATCTTGCAGGGCTCCAGCGGTGTACAGGCGCAGATGTCCCGCCATGCCCCCGCCTTCTCCGAGCTTGAGGAGGCCGGGTCTACCGACCTCGTACAAAATGCTCGTCCCTGTTTCGAACGGTTGCCAGCCGAAGAGTAGCAGGAGCCGGTTGAGCCAGGATGCGAGGTTGGGGGTCGTGATGACGAGAATGCCATCGCTGGCCAGCGTCCTACGGGCCTCCTGCAGCAGGTGGTCCGGCTTCACCAGGTGCTCGATGACTTCGCCGGCGAAGACGGCATCAAAGTGGCCGTCCTCAAAGGGCAGGCTCGCGCTGTCGAGGTCGCACTGATGGGCGGACACACCCCGCGTCGCGGCGGCCTCCACGCAGGCCTGGGCGATGTCCACGCCGTACACCTCGCGAATGCCAAGCGTGGCTTTGAGGTAGGCAGCGACCTCCCCGACGCCGCAGCCCACGTCCAGAAGCCTCCGGCGCCCGGCCAGATGCTTCTCGAAGAGAGCCGCAGCCCTGCGGACCCTGCTGGTCACGAACCCCCCAATCTCACGGTCCGCCAGTTGCTCGTAGTGCTCACGCAGGCTCAAGACTGGCCTCCCTTTCCAGCGCGCACACCTTTCGCTGCCGCGCGGCGTCGTAGGCGGCGTAGACCAGGCGCAGCGCCTCCAGCCCGTCCTCGCCGCTGGTCAGGGGCGCTCGCTCCTCTTCCACGGCGGAGACGAACTCGTCCCACTGCCGGGCCCAGGAGACGTCCGGGCCGCGGAACTCAGTTACCTCCTCCCCGAAGGGGGCGTGGAAATCGCGCAGGCCCAGGACGGCGCGCTCGCTGTCGTAGCCGCCGCCCAGCCCCTCCACTTGAATGTAGCCGTCGCGCCCGAACAGCTCGAAGGAGAACAGGTTTTTCCACTGGCTGAGGGTTGAGTGTATGGACGCCACTACTCCATCCGTCGTGCGGTAGAGGGCGAAGGCGTTGTCCTCAAGCGGGGCGATGGGCCAGAAGCGCGTCTCTACGAAGGCCGTCACTTCCGCGAAGTCGCCCAGGAACCAGCGGGCGAGGTCCACCGCGTGGATCCCCTGCTCCATCATCTGGCCGCCGCCGACGATCCTGGGGTCGCAGCGCCACTCGTTCTCATAGCCCGGGCGGCCGCAGATGCCGTAGCGACAGCGCAGGAACAGCGGCGGCCCGATGGCCCCGTCCTTGAACCACTCGTACGCTTGCTGGATGCCGGGGTGGAAGCGGTGGTTGAAACCGCACTGCAGCCGTACCCCCTCCTTCGCCGCCGTGGCGATCATCTCCTGCGCCTCGGCGACGGTGCGGGCCAGCGGCTTCTCGCAGAGCACGTGCTTCCCCCGCCGCATGGCAGCGATGCTGATCTCCGCGTGCAGGTGCGGTGGCGTGCAGACCACCACCGCCTCTACGTCGTCCCGTTCCACCAGCGGCCGCCAGCCGACGACGCTCTCGCACCGGGACCTCCGCGCGAGGCGGGCTGCCGACTCCTGATGGGCGGCGCTGATCGCTACCACCTCCGTGCGCGGGTGGTTGAGAGCGGCGAGGGCGAGGCGTCCGCCCTGGAGCCCGGCGCCGATGATGCCAACCCTCACCGGCCCGGCCTTTCGCCGGCGCGGGCCTGACCGCGGCCGGTACCGAAGTAGAGGAACCCCTCGCGGGCCATGGCGTCGGCGTCGAGCAGGTTGTGGGGGTCCAGGAGGAGCGGCCGCTGCATCGCCCGGCGGATGCGGTGGAAGTCCAGCTGGCTGAACTCCGGCCAGGCGGTGGCCAGGAGGAGGGCATCGCCGCCTTCGGCCACGGCGTAGGGGTCATCACAGCGGATCACATCTCCCAGGAGCCTCATCTCCTGCGGCTCTGCCTTGGGGTCGTACGCCCGGACGGAGGCGCCGTCCGCTGTCAACGCCTTGATGAACTCCAGGGCGGCCGAGCGCCGGAGGGTGCTGGTCCCCGGCTTGTAGGTGAGGCCGAGTACGCCGACGCGCCGCCCCTGCAACGACGGGTAGACCGCCTTCAGCTTGCGCAGCACCCTCCCGCTCTGCCCCTCGTTAACGGCCAGGACGGCGCGGGCCATCGGCGCCGGGCAGGAGTGCTGCTCGGCGATCGCCAGGAGCGCCTTGAGATCGCGCGCCAGCGTACCGCCGGCGAAACCGAGGCCGGGGTGGAGGGGAGCGCCGGCGCTGATGCGGGAGTCCAGGCGGAGCGCTTGGGCCACGCCCAGGGCATCCGCGCCCACCTCATCGCAGATGTTGGCGACCTCGTTGATGAAGCTGATGCAGGTGGCCAGATAGAAGTTGGTGGCGTGCTTGATCATCTCCGCCGTGCGCAGGTCCACCCTCACCCGGGGGGCCTCAATGGCGGCGAGCAGGCCGTCGACGCGGTCGGCGACGGTGGCCTCGTTGGCGCCGATCACCAGCATGTCCGGATGCCGGAAGCGCTCCAGCGCCTGGCCGAGGCGGAGGTTCTCCGGCAAGTAGGCGATGGCGAAGGTGAGGCTCGGGTTCAGCTCGCTGATGCGCGCCGCCAGCTGCTCACACGTGCCTACGGGAACCTGGCTGCTGACGATGACGGTGGCGCCGTCCTCCAGATGGCAGGCCAGATCGGCGGCGGCGCCGAACAGGGGGGACAGGTCGACCTCATCCTTCTCATCCAGCGGCGTATCGTGGGCGATGAAGGCGGCTGTCGCGCCCTTCAACCCCTCTACCGGGTCGGTCGTGAAGCTGAGCCGCCCGCCGGCTATGTTGGCAGCGATAAGCTCGTCCAGGCCGGGCTCGAACAGCGGGGCCATTCCGCGCCTCAGCTTCTCCACCCTGGCGGCGTCGGGATCGACCCCGGTCACGCGATAGCCGAGCTCGGCCAGGCAGGCGGCGGTCACGCAGCCCAGGTGCCAGGCGCCGATGACGCCGATCTTTTTCCCGCTCATACTCTCGCCGGCCACCCTTGCGCCGTCAGCCGCCCCACGGCGATTCGGACCGACTCCACGGCACCGTGCTTGGCTGTCCAGCCCAGCTCGCGCATCTTGCTGACGTCGTGGAAGTAGACGGGAACGTCGCCGGGCCAGCCGCGGCGGCCGCCGGTGTAGTGAAACTCCGTGTCCTGCAGCCCCATCTCCTCTACGGTGATGCGGGCGACATCCGTCACCTTAAGACTGGTCTCCGAGCCCAGGTTGAACACATCGCAGGGCTCACCTTTGGCGTGGTGAAAGGCGAAGAGCATCCCCTCCACGCAATCGTCCACCAGGAAGAAGTTCTTCTGCTGCTCGCCGTCGCCAAGGATCTCCAGCATATGGGGGTCCTTCTGCAGCTTGCGGACGAAGTCGAAGATGACGCCGTGCCCCATGCGTCCGCCGACGACGTTGGCGAAGCGGAACATCCAGGCCTGGATGCCGCGCAGGTGGCAGTAGGCGCTGATCAGCCCCTCGCAGCCCAGCTTGGCGGCGCCGTAGGGGGAGATGGGTAGGAGGGGGCCGACGTCCTCCGGCGTCGGCTGCACCGGCGTCTCGCCGTAGACTGCGGCCGAGGAGGCGAAGAGGAGCTTGCCGATGCTGTTGGCGGCCATCGCCTCCAGCACGTTACTGGTGGCGATTGTGCAGTTCTTCAGGTCGAGCTGAGGGTCGGCGGCGCCGCCGGGGATGTCCGTGTTCGCGCCCAGGTGGCAGACCACGTCGTGGCCGGCCATTGCCTGGGTGAGGGTGTCCAGGTCCAGCATGTCCGCCTGCACCAGGCTGAAGCGTGGGTTCTGCTGGGCCCGCTCCAGCCACTCGCTGGGTCCGAGGTCGAGCTTGTCGTAGGTGGTCACCCCGTGCCCCTCCGCCAGCAGCCGGTCTACCAGGTGGCTGCCGATGAAGCCGGCGCCCCCGGTGACGAAGTACCTTTCCCCGTCCGTCATTCCGCTTCTCCTTTCTGGGCACTCCGGCTGAAGACGCCGGAGAGATAACCAAAAGCCAGGAACCCAAGTGATACCGTGATAAGGCGGAGCCGGCGGACCGCCAGCACCGGGTGGTGTGGCAAGCTGGCCAGAGTGCGCGGCAGCAGGCCGGTGAGGATGCGCCGCAGGAGCCCTCGCTCGATGCCGAGCGGCGCCGCCGCCCCGGCCGCGCGCTGCAGCATCCTGCGGGAGCGGCCGATGAAGTAGGACCGCTCCACCACCCAGGGCAGTCCCAGGCGGTAGCGGTGCACTTTGTGCCAGATGCGGGCGCGGGGGCTGAAGACGATGCGCTTGCCGGTGGCCGCCTTCGCTCGCAAGGAGAACTCGTTGTCTTCTGCGAAGTCGCCGCGATGGAAGCCGTGGCCGTTGTTGAAGCCACCGCAGGCCTGGAACGCCTCTCTGCGAAAGGCCATGTTGTGGCCCCAGGCGTTCCGCACCTCCCGTGCGTCCTCCCAGCCGGTCCAGCCCGTGCAGCTGATGAGCCAGTAAAACTCCTCCGGCAGCCAGCTCATCGCCTCGTCGTCCCAGAGGGGGAGAGTAGCGCCCGTAAGCCCGACGACCGTGTCCGAGCGGCAGGCGCTCACTACCTCGACGGCCCAATCGGGGAAGGCGATGGCGTCATCGTCGATGAAGGCCAGGATCTCGCCTCTCGCGGCTTCGATCCCGACGTTGCGGGCGGCAGAGAGGCCGCGCTCGCCGTCGTTAAACAGCACTCGCGCGTTGGGTATACGCCGCTCCGTGACGTGAGCGGCGACGCGCTCGTACAGCTCGCGGCAGCCCTCCGCGACGAACAGCGTCTCCATGGGCGAGTAGGTCTGCGCCGCCAGGCTGTCCATCAGATCAAGGGCGTCGTCCAGCCTGTCGAGGGTGTGGGAGGTGGCGATCACCGAGAGCAGGGGTGCGCCCCCGTCCTCCGGGCCGATGCGGTGGTTCATGCCGGATCCCCCGGCGCCACCATCCTGCCCGTACGCGCCGACTCGTACAGCGCCTCGGTCAGGCGGGACGCCATCAGCCCGTCCCGGCCGCTCCCCAGCGGCTCGCGGCCCTCGTCGACGGCCGCGACGAACTCCCGCCACTCCTCGGCCCAGGAGCGGTCTTCGCCCCTGAACTCGATGACCCGCTCCCTGAACGGCGCCGAGGGAGACCTCTTGCCCAGGACGGCGCGCTCCGTTCCATAGCTGCCGTTGAGCCCTTCCACCTTCACGTAGCCTTCCTTGCCGAACACCTCGAAGGAGAACAAGTTTCTCCACTCCGTCCAACTGGCGTGGAGAGAAGCGACCTGGCCGCCGGTGGTGCGGAGGAGGGCGAAGGCGTTGTCCTCCAGCGGCCCGATCTCCCAGTAGCTGCTGGAGAGAAAGGCGAAGCACTCCGAGAACTCGCCCAGGAACCAGCGGGCCAGGTCCAGCCCGTGGACACCCTGATCTATCAGCTCGCCGCCGCCGCTGATCTCGCCCTGTGCCCGCCACTCGCGGTCGTAACCCTCGCGGCCGGCGATCCCGTGCCGGGAGCGGATGAACATGATCTCCCCGATCTGCCCTTCGTCGCACCAGAGCTTGGCCTGGCGGATCGCGGGGTGGTGGCGGTGGTTGAGGCCGCACTTGATCCTGACGCCGGACTCCTGGGCGGCGTCGAGCATCCTCCGGGCCTCCGTGGGGTTGCGGCCCAGCGGCTTCTCGCAGAGGACATGCTTGCCCCGCCTCAGGGCGGCCACGGCGATGGAGGCGTGGAGGTGTGGCGGCGTGCAGATCAGCACCGCCTCCACTTCTTCGGTTTCGATCACGTCCTGCCAGCGCCGCGTGGCGAGGCAGCCGTACTCCTGTGCAAGCCGCTGCGCAGCCTCGGAGTCGATGTCCGCCACCAGTAGCAAGCGGTCGCCGTCGGCGAGCCGCAGAGCGGATGCGCGGCGGTTTCCCTGAAGGCCCGCGCCCACGATTGCCGTTCTCATTCCTCGCTCCTGGCCTGGGCCGGGACCACTCGGCGGAGGGTGTACAGGTCTGACGAGGCCAGTTCGCGCATCTGGGAAGGGATGGACCGCCAGTCGTCCCAGACGGCGCTGATAAACCGCCCACTGAGGCCGTCCGATTCGTCCGAGGCGAGGAAGACGGCGAGAGCGACGGCGTCCGGGAGCGTGGGGTTGCCGCTGCGCTGCTGCCGGTAGGCTTCCTGGAGCGCCTCCGTTCCGGCCGCTTCGCCGGCGCGGAGGATGGACTCCGTCAGGCGCGTAAACACGGGCCCCGGCGCCATGGCGTTCACCTGCACGTTGTGCTCGGCGACCTCCTTGGCCACGCTCTCCGTGAAGCGGATGATGGCGGCCTTGGAGGCGGCGTAGGCGGTGAAGTTGGGCCGCGACGAGGCGGCGCCGCCGCCGGAGAGGTTGATGATCTTCCCGCGCCGGCGCTCCACCATGCCGGGCAGCACGGCCCGTGTGCAAAGGAACGTCCCCACCAGGTTCACCATGATCGTGTTCACCCAGGCCTGGCTGTCGTTGCTGATCAGGGGCCCGATGGGCCCGAACGTCCCCGCGTTGTTGACCAGGACGTCGATGCGCCCAAACCGGTCGAGGGCGGCGCGGGCCATCGCGTCCACCTGAGCCGCATTGGAGACGTCGACGGGCACGGCGATCGCCTCACCTCCGCGGGAGGCGATCGCCCCGGCGGTGCTCTCGATCTCGGCCTCCGTGCGGGCGGCGGCGACCACGCGGGCTCCCTCCCGCGCCAGGCCCATGGCGATCTCCTTGCCGATCCCCCGGCCCGCCCCGGTGACGATGGCGACGCGGTTCTTCAGCCTCGCCCCAACGGCCTCGGGTCTGGAGCCGGCCTCAGGCCTTCTGTCTGCCGTACGTTCAACCACGGAACCGCTCCCTCAGCAGCGCCCGGATCGCCCTGAGCGCCTGCCCCCAGCTCGCAAGTTTGCTCCGGCCGCTCACCCTGCCGCCTCCCCGCTGGAGCACCTCCACCACCTTCAGCCGCCCCCTCAGCGCCCTGGCGATGATGCTCGGCTCGTAGTTCCAGCCGTCGTCCGCCCAGAGGTTTACTCGCTGCGTGACCTGCCGCCAGAAGGCGTTGTAGCCGGAGCAGAGGTCCGTGAAGCGGGTGCCGTAGAGGATGTTGCAGATTGCGGCGATGGCGCGGTTGCCGAAGCGCCTGTGCAGCGGCTTATCGGCGAAGCCGGAGGCGCGGCGCGACCCCTTGGCGAAGTCGTAGCCCTGGAGCAGCGGCTTCAGGAAGCGTGGGATCTCCTCCGGGTCCGTCTCGCCGTCCGCGTCCAGGGTGACGATGATGTCTCCGCTGGCCTCGGAGACGCCGTGGCGCAGGGCATCGCCCTTGCCGAACCCCGGCTGCTCCAGGATCCGTACCTCCGGCCGCAGCCGTCTCGCCAGCTCCCGCGTTCCGTCCGTCGAGTGGCCGTCGACGAGAATGACCTCGTGGACCCAGGGCGGTATCCGCCCCAGGACGGAGGCGAGGGACTCCCGCTCGTTGAGGGCGCAGAGGACGACCGACACCGTTGGCGCCACGGTCGCCGACGACAGGGATGGTCTGCCAGATGATCGCTCTTCATCGGCAAGCGGGGGACGGCGGGCGTGCAGGATGAGCGGCAGCCGGACGGCGGCGACGGCGGCGGCGAGCCCTTGTCCGGCAAGCAGACCGATGCCCGCGCCGGCGATGCCCACAGGCTCCAGCAGGACGTAGCTGGTGACGATCGTCACCGAGGCAGCCGTCACCGAGGTGCCCACCAGCCAGGCCAGCTCCCTTCTCACCCGCTCCACGCCCAGGTACACGTTGGCCACCGCCGCCGGCAGGCCGGCCAGCGCCACCAGCCGCAGCAGCGTCGTAGCTTCCCTGGAGTAGTCCTGCCCGAACACGAGCAGCATCCGGTCAGCGGCGACGAACATGCCGGCGGCGACCACCGCCGCCACGCCCACGGCTAGGGCCAGCGCGTGCCGAGTCAGGGCGGCCAGCGCCTCCCGGTCGTGGGAGCCCTCGGCGAACAGCGAGAGCGCTGCGTACAGGGAGACGCCCACGAACACCTGACTGAGGAACCAGCCGGCGAAGAAGTAGGCGCCCGCTTCAGCGCCGAGTCTATGGACCACGATTATCGGTAGCAGCAGAGACGGCATCACGATGGAGAGGTCCGCGCAGTGATTGGCCACGGAGAATCGGAGCATCCGTCGCAGCGGCTTCATCGCGATGGCGAGGGAAGGGCGGTAGCCTTCCTGGACGCGGCTGAGAGCGCCGGCCCCGTAGACGCAGGCCACGAGCGCCGCGAACCCCATGGCGGCGACCATCCCGAATGCGGCCACGAAGAGGACCAGCAGCAGCGGCAGCGCGGCCCGGACTGACTGGAAGAGGATCGTCTTCACCAGCACGTAGCGGGCGCTGCGCAGGGCTATGAACGCTTGGTCTTGAACGTAGGCCACGGCCATGAGCGCCGTGAACAGGACGAAGCCGAAGGCGTACAGGGGCTGGCTCCGCAGGAATCCCAGTTCGGGCGACCAGAGCGGTAGACCGGCGAGAAAGATGAGGGCGAGCAGGCCGCCGCAGGCTCCGCTGGCGACGACGGCGCTGTTGATGAGGCTCGGAGCTTCGCCTTTCGAGCCGGGGAGGTAGGCGACCAGCCCCATGCCCAGACCCAGAGTGGAGATCATGGCGAGGAGGGTGAGGGCGGATATCGCCGCCGCGGCGAGGCCCACCTCAGCGGGTGAGTAGAGGGCCGCGGAGAGCGCCCAGAAGAGGAGCCCGGCGAGTGCGACCACGAGCATGTTGCCCCAGAGGTAGATGGCGTTGTGATAGAGGGGCATCGCCAGCAGACGCCGTGCGACCGGCAGTGAGGCGGTGATCCTCCGCGCCGAAGCAACCTGCATGCCGGCCTCCCGCCTCAGCTTCCCTGCCCGCCGGTTACCGGCGGCAAGTTGATGCGCTGGTTGGGGTAGATGAGGTCCGGGTCGTCGACTTTGTTCACGCCGAGCAACGCCTTGAGGGTGATGCCGTACCGCCCGGCGATGAGGCTGAGGTTCTCGCCGGGGGTGACTGTGTGCACCCTGGGCGCCGCTTCCGTTTGCGCCGGCGGAGGCTGTCCGGCCGCCGGTTGTTCCGCTGCGGGCTCCCGGGTGACATCCAGCGGCTCCGCTTCAACACCCGCGGGCGCGCGCTCAGCCGCCAGGGGCTGCGGCGGTTCGGGCGCGGGCAGTGCGCCCACCCGCAGGTGCAGCGAGCGGTAAGGGACCGTCTGACCGTCCTTTTGGAGGACCAGCCGGACTGTCTGCCCAGCTCCCGGCGCGTTCAGGCTGAAGGTGATGAGCTGCTCGCGCCGCTGGCCGGGCGGGAGAGTGATCGGGCCGAACCGCGCGGTCTGTGCGCCGTTGACGAGCAGGGAGACGGCGTACTGCGCCTCCACGCCTTCGCGATTGACGACGCCGAACTTCACCCTGGCCGGCTCGCCGACGGTGAGAGCGGTGGGATAGCCGTCGGCAGCGCCGTCGGCGCCGAGCAGGTAGAACTCGGTGAACGGTTCGCTGGTCCCGCGCCGGCCCGCGCCAGGAACAGCGAGGACGATGACGGCCACCGCGGCGAGGAGGCCCAGGGCTGCGGCGCCGGGGTACGTCAGCAGCCTGGCGTTCCGGGAAGCCGAGACGGCCAGGGAGCGCGGGCTCAGGTCGGGCCGCTCGGCGGCGGGGACCGTGCGCCGGTACAGGAGTCCCAGGAACGAAGACAGGAGGATGAACAGCCCGACGAAGCCGGTGATGGATTCGGCTCGCACGCCCCACGGGCTGTAGTTGAGGGCGATTCCGATCAGCGCCACCACGGCCAGGCTGACCATCGCGCTCAGGGCCAGCCGCTCTGCGGGATCGGGCCAGCCGCGCCTGGGAAATATGGCGGCTATCAGCGCATAGCCGGGCAGGAAGAGAAGAAAAGGGAGCCCCAGGGGCACCCTCGCCGCCTCCGGCAGGCCTGCGAAGGCGAGCAGCGGCACGGCAGCCGCAGTGAGTGCCGCTATAGCAATGAGGTCCATCGTGTCGTGTCTTTGCTTCTCCATTCTTCGCGCCGCGCCGTGTTGCGTTAGGGCTGTTGCGGCTCCGGCGGGGAAGGAAAACGGTGGAACCGGCGACCGGTCGCCGGTTCCACCGCACTATCGAGGGGAAACCCAGCGAACGGGGCCCACACTCGTCGTTGCGGCCAGGACGACCCTGGCTTGAACGGGTTAATGTAGGGTCTTCCCCTACTGGTGTCAAGGGTCTGGCGGCGTCTTCACGGTAACTTCACGTTCTATACCGGCTGCGTTACGCCGCCGCGTTGACACCCCCGCCTCGTTCTGCTAGCGATTGCATGAGGAGGAGTGGCGGGTGTTTCTGTTCGGGCACGCGGGCCTGACCTGGGGCGGTGTCCTTGCGGCGGAGGAGGTGTCCCGCCGTCTGCCCGGCCTCGGGCGCCGGACGCGCATCGACTACCGGTTCGTCATCCTCGGGTCGATGCTGCCGGACATAATCGATAAGCCTCTGGGCATCTACATTCTCGGCGAGGGGCTGAGCAACGGCCGGATCTTCGCGCACAGCCTTCTGTCCGTCCTCCTGCTGCTGCTGGTTTCGCTCGTGGCCAGGGCCGGCCTCAGGCCGGCCCTGGCCTTCACCGCGCTCGGAGCCGGCGTCCACCTGTTGCAGGACCGGATGTGGGAGGAGCCTCACACCCTCCTCTGGCCGCTGCTGGGCTGGAGGTTCGAGCGTGTTGACGTAAGCGGCTGGTCGGGCCACATGTTGGAGCAGCTTTTCTGGGACCCCTACACCTATGTCTCTGAGGCGGCGGGAGCGACGCTCGTGGTTATCTTCCTGGCCGTCCTGATCAGGAGGGGTGGCCTGCACGACTTCATTCTGGCCGGGCGGATGCCCGCGCCCGCTTGCGGCCTAGCCGCCGGGCAGGAACGCCCGCGCGAGCTGCAGCGCGGCGAGAGGCCGGCGGAGCGATAGGCCGACGAGCGGCCAGAGCGCCGGCAGCGTGCGCGCCAGGCGCAGGATCACGCGGGAAGGGTAGTCGATGTCGCCCAGACGGGTGATGAGCGGCTGCAGCGCCTCGTGGCCGAGCGAGGATACCAGGCGGTCGAGGTCGCCGTCGGTCAGGCTCAACCCGAAGCGGCGGATGCGCAGGCTCCGCGTCAGCTCCCGCCCGATCTCGGCCTTCCATGCCCGCTCGTAGCCCCTAAGGCCGGCGGCCGTCAGGTCGCCGGTGGCCAGCGCTGCCGCCGCGCTCGCGGCGGCGTGGCGGCCGGCGACAAGGCCGGTGTAGATGCCGCCGCCGGAGAACGGCTTGACCTGACCGGCGGCGTCGCCCACCAGCAGCACGTTGTCCGCGTAGCTGCGGGGGGCGAAGTCCAGGGGGATCGTCCCCCCGTACATCCGGCAGACCTCCATCTCCCCGAACAGGTCCGGAAACTCGGCCGCCAGCCGCCGGTAGCAGCGCAGCGGCCTGTCGGAGGAGTCGCAGCCGATGCCGACGCGCACGCCGCCGTCGCCGGTGGGGATGATCCAGCCGAACCAGCCGGGGGAGAGACGGCTCCCCACGAACACGTGGACGAAGTCCTCCCGGGCCACCGGCAAGCGTCCCTCAATGCCCAGACAGTAGACGCGCTCCCGTGGTGGCGGAAGACCCATGCTGCGCGCCACGCGGGAGTGGGCGCCGTCCGCGCCCAGCACCAGGCGGGCGGAGAGCTGGAACTCCCTGCCGTCGCGCTGGCAGCGCAGGCTGACGCCGCCGTTGCGCCGCTCCACCGCCACCACGCGCGCCCGCAGAAGCTCGGCCCCGGCGCTCTGTGCCTGCTCGCAGAGGAGTTCGTCCAGGCGCACGCGGTCGATTGTGAGGGCCCGCGTCCCATCGCCGCCGAGCGCCAGCGTGACGCCGCCCGCCGTGTGCACGAAGGCGCCGCTGACACGGTTCGAGACTATCGGCTCATGGACGCCGGACTCCTCCAGAGTCCGCTGGCTGATCAGTCCGGAGCAGTGAGAGGGGACGCCGATGCGCCGGTGCTCCTCCAGCAGCGCTACTCGGAACCCGGCGGCGGCCAGGTCGCGGGCCGAACGCGAACCGGCGGGGCCGGCGCCGACTACCGCGACGTCGTAGTCGTACCTTGTCGTGAGGCCTCCTCTACTTGACCAGCGGCAGCCAGTCTGGCTGGGCGGCGAGCACGGGGATGAACGGGATCAGCAAGAACAGAGTGATGTTCGTGATGCCGTGGGACACGCTGACGCCTATTATAGACCCCGTCCGCCGTACAACCCACCCGTAGAGGAGGGCGATAGCGAACACGAACACGAAGTCGGGCGCGGAGCGGTAGCCGATGTGGAGGATGGCGAATATGAGGCTCACGTAGAGGAATCCGCTCCGGCCGAGGAACCCCTCAGCCAGGCGCTGGAGGACCCCTCTGAAGATGAACTCCTCCAGGAAGCCCGTCGCGAACATTATCACGAGGGCCGGCACGATGAACTGCCGCAAGGTGAGGTCATCGATCAGGGAGTCCGGCCGCAGGATATGGTACTCGGCGAACCCCAGGCCGAGCCCGAACACGGCGACAAGCAACTGCAGCCCCAGGCCTCGCCGGGTGAGGCGCAGGCCGATGTCTTTCGGCCGCATGCCGAGCGTTCCCACGATGACCACGGCCGCGACGAATACGGGGAGTCCGGCCGCCAGGAACCAGTACGTCTGGTCGAAGCGGCCCAGGGGCATCGTGAGGCTGACGATCCGGATGAGCGGCACCAGCGCCAGGGAGTAAAGCAGGCGGTTCAGGGGCCCGTCCGCCACACTCTCGCCCCGGCCGCCGAGACCGGAGGCCGCTAGCAGGGCCAGCAGGGTGGCTCCGTGCAGGGCTATGCCGGTGATCGGGTCCGTGAACACGGTGATCACCTCGGCGGTCGCGAAGGCGGCGAGCGTCGCGGCGGCGAACGCCAGCCGCGTCCGGTCCAGGCGCAGGGCCGGCGGGGGCGCGGTCGCCGCCAGGCCGGCGCCGAGGAGGCCGCTGCCGGTCAGGTCCGTCTGGGCCATCGTTGTACCACGACTCGCCGCCCCCGAGACCGGCTTAGGGGCCCGGAGGCGGCGCGTCTAATCGCTCTTGCGATGACGGGGCGGTGTCCCACTGGCGCCGGCAGCCGCTACGCTCTCCTGTTGCGGCGGGCGATGATTACGAGTCCACCCGCCAGCGTCGCCGCCCCGACCGCCATGAAGGCGATCTGCCATGCCGCCACGCCGCCGTCGCTCTCGCTACCGGGCAAGGCGCCCGTGGGTGGCAGGCCGCTCGCCGCCTCTTCGACTGCCACCGTGACCTGTGAGGTCTTGGCGCCGGAGACGGTCTCGATGATGATGCTGCCGGGATCGCTGCCCGCGTTCAGGACCACCATCGCGATGCCGCTGGCATCCGTGAGAGCGGTGGTCTCTACGCTGCCGTCCGCCCAGGTCGCGTCGTCGCCGGGCTGGGAGACGATCCGGAACACGACCTCCGCGCCCTCGACCGGATTACCGGACTCATCAAGGACGGTGGCCGTGATGTCGGAGGTGCCGCCGGTGGTTGTGGATGCGGCCTCTACGCTCAGGCTGCCCACCGGCGGCGGATAGCTCTGAGCCCGGACTTCACCGGCCGTGTCCAGCCCGCCTGCCAGGATACCAAGCACCAACATCGCGGCGAGGCCCGCTGCTAACTTTCGCATGGCTGTTCCTCCTCCTCCTGTAGCCTTTCGCTTCTCACTTGCGCCGAAACGCCCTCGACGGCCGTGCGGGCGGGCGTCATGGCGGCACCTGGTCCGGGAAGCGGCTCGCGCCGGTCGGGCCGGACGGTGCAGCCGGGGTCGCCCCTGCTCGTCGAACAGGCAAGACTAAAACAGCCCCTGACCCCTGTCAAGGGCGCCGCAGCCCATTCACAGCGCTTTCACGCTATTCACGCCCTGCGGGCGGTCATCTGCGTTGACAGGCTTAGAGGCCTCTGTTACTTTGAGGGGGTTTCCAGAGTCAACATTTTATGGGAGCGGGATGAAGAGGAGGCAGATATGGTATCCACTGTAACCAGCACCACGGTGACGACAGTCACCCTGTTCGGAATTACGGCGCTTCTGGGTATCGCCGCTGTGTTGATGCTCATCAGCTATCTCGTTGTCAAGGAGATGCTGAGCGCGAGCGCCAGCCAGCGCCTCCAGCTTGTGTCCCGAAGGCTGAACGCGGCGATCGTGCCGCTTCTTCTGGTGTTCGCCGCGCTCGTGGGCAGCAAGGTGGCGGACGTCCTCGGCTAGCGCCTCTCGCAGAGACCTCTGGATGGGTGCCCCGACACCGCGTCGGGGCGCTTGCCTATTGGGGGACGGCCAGGACCTGCCCCGGCCGCAGCAGGTCCGGGTCTGGGCCGATTACACCCCGATTCGCCTCGTACAGCGGCCGCCAGTCGCTCATGCCCAGACCCGCCGCGATTCCCGATAGGGTATCGCCGGGGCGGACGGTGTAAGTGCGGCGTCGCGCCGGGGCAGCGGCGGGCGGCCGCGAGCGCAGGGCGGCGACGTCTGTCTCCAGGCGGGCCACGCGGCCGGCAAGGGCGGCTTGGGCGGCGCTTAGCTGCTGGAACTCAAGGCTGGACATTGGTTCCTCCTCTCGCCCTCGCCTCTGCGAGTCGCCCTGTGCGACAGGCGCGTCGCCTTTGGTGACCGTGGTCACCGCGCGCACCGCGTCCCACATCTCCTCGCTCATGTGCTCGTACGACCAGAAGCTGATGCCGGGCGAGCCGCTGCGCGCGGCCTCCGCGGCGAAGGCGGCGACATCGGCGGGGGCGGGATAGGGTACGCCGCGCCCGGAGTACAGCCCGGCCACCGGGAACAACCTCTGCGGCAGCGTTCCCTGCGCCGTGTAGTCATCGTAGGTCCAGCGGACGGCCTGCGCGACCGGCCAGCGGAAGGCGTTCCAGTAGACCTGGGGCGCCGCGCCGCTGCAGTAGCGCTCGAAGACGGCGTAGGGGAAGGAGCGGTGGTAGCGGGTGATGGCGAAGCTGCTGTAGTACAGCGGGTAGCCGGGTCCGACCTGCTCGCGGACGCGGCGGCAGAGCTCCTCCGCTGCCTGAGGCTGTCCCTCGAACTCCGCTTCGACGTCGAGGACAAACAGGTCGGCGCCGCCATAGGAGACCGTCTCGCCGACGAGACGCGCCTCGCCGGCGGGGTCGCGGCCGTAGAGGTAGGCCCAGCCGCCGATGGCCAGCCCCTCGGCCTTCAGCGCGGCGGCGATCTCGCGCCAGGGGCGGCCCTGGTCGAACCAGCGGGGGCCGTCGTGGGCCTTGATCAGGGCGCCGCGGCAGCCCGCCGTCCGCAGCCTGGCGGCGACCTTGGCGGGGTCGCCGCCGTCGCAGCGGCGCCAGTTCCAGATCCAGATCCACTTTCCGGCCAGCGCTTCCGTCATCGGCAACCATGATCGCGCCCGCCGCCGCGACCTCAAACCCCGATGCGGCAGGACGGGCCCGTTGCGAGGTTGACATAGGACTCGGGCGGTGACGATACTGAGCGCGCGCTGAGTCTACCCGTAAGGAGGCATCATGGCCGAGACCGGCAAAGCCGCCGTCTTCTTCGATACCGGCAAGCCCTTCGAGATGCGGGAGTACCCCGTGCCCGACCCGGAGCCGGACGCCATCGTCGTCCGCGTCACCTCCGCGGGCATCTGCGGCTCCGACCTGCACGTGTGGCGGGGCGATATCCGCGTCGCCATGATGGGGCCGGGCCCCCGCATTCTGGGCCACGAGATGACCGGGCACGTCCACAAGCTGGGCGCCAACGTGACCACGGACTCGCAGGGGCAGCCGCTCAAAGAAGGGGACCGCATCGTCTACCCGTACTTCTTCCCCTGCCGCCGCTGCTACCAGTGTCTGCGGGGCGAGTTCGCGGCCTGCCCGACGAAGTATCCGCCGCCGGCGGTCTCCGACAACCCGCCCCACTTCACGGGCGCCTACGCGGAGTACTTCTACATGAATACCGCCGCCTTTGTGTTCAAGGTCCCGGACGAGCTCCCGGACGAGATGCTCACGCCCGTGAACTGCGCCCTCTCCCAGGTGATCTTCAGCCTGAGGAAGGCCCGGCTCAGCATGGGCGACACCGTGGTCATCCAGGGCGCGGGCGGTCTCGGCGTCAACGCCACCGCCGTGGCCCGCGACATGGGCGCCGGCCGCATCATCGTCATCGACGGCGTGCCCGAGCGGCTGAAGCTGGCGAAGGAGTGCGGCGCGGACGAAGTCATCGACCTCAACGAGGCGCCCTCGCCGATGGACCGCACCTCCAGGGTGATGGCGATGACCGGCGGTCGCGGCGCCGATATCGTCGTCGAGGTTGTCGGCCTGCCCGCGGTCATCCCGGAGGGGATTCAGATGGTGCGCTGGGGCGGCACGTACCTGGAGATGGGCTGCATCAGCTTTGGTCAGACGGTGGCGTTTGACCCCTCGCAGATCGTGTGGTCTAACAGGAACATCATCGCCGCCAACATGTACGACCCCTGGATCCTGCCGGTGGCGCTGGACTTCCTCAGCCGCAACAAGGACCGCTTCCCGCTGGCGCAGGTGGTCTCCCACAAGTTCTCGCTGGACAAGATCGACGAGGCGTTCCAGCAGGCTGAGTGGGAGGGGAAGCAGACGGCCACCGCCCGCGCGGTGGTCACGCCGTAGCGGCCGGGCCCCGCCCGTTGCTATAATGGAGTGGTGCCGGTGGGGGGATTCGAACCCCCATGCGCGGTTGCGCCGACGGTTGATAGCCGTCTGCGTCTACCATTCCGCCACACCGGCACACAATGAGGCGGAGCGGTCGGTGTACTAGTCAACCGCTCCGCCTCCCATCACTCGAACGGAATCTCATTGGAGTCTGGCGCGGGTGCCTGGGATTCCTCCAGCGGCCCTTCTCGCCCTGTATACCTGAATTTGTTCATCTCAGTGCGGTCGAATTCCTTCATGGAGGCAAGCACACTGCCCACCATGCTGGCTGGCCTCTTGATCGAAAAGATGACCCCTCCTTTAGCGAGGTGATCCACGACCTGCTGCGCGTTGAGGACGTCCAGACCATTTGCACCGAGCTCCAACGCTGCCTGTCGTACGAGCCGACTGCGTTCTGCGGACGTGTAGCCGTCTTCGGCCCTCTCCACAACCGGCGCTACGCCCTCGGCGGCCACCTGCCGGGCATACCGCCCAAGCAGCGTGCGAATGAGGGCGGCCTGCTCTCGCAAGTCCCCAATGTCACGCTCAATATCTTGAAGGGTACTGGTACCCTCAAGCGCGAGCCTGTCTAGCTTGTCCTCGGCGATGAACTTCATTAGGGGCCGTACTCGGTCCTTTTTTGCCATGGGTTTCCTCCTGACGGTTCAGGAGGAGCATAGCACGGTACCCGCATGACCGCAAGTGTGCGGGGCAAGTACTTTGAGGTATGTTAGCCTATGAGACAGTACGGATGTGCTTATTTATACGTACAGCATATCGGCGAACAAGCCTCGGATGGACGCTGCCGGTGGGGGCTGCATCGCCGGTGTGAACAGGCTGACGGTGGACCTGCGCGCCGGTAGCCCGGTGTCCGGTATCGCGTCTGGCGAGGGTTCGCAAAACATCAGGGTTGACCGCCCCAACGCGCGCGCTTCGGCGGCCAGGCAGCGCAGAAGCTCGCTGAACGCCTCCCTTCGGCCGCTCGCCCAGCCCCAGTCGACCACGGCCGCCCACCTCGAGCGAGTGGTCACGCCCGTGGTCGGGTCAACGTGAATCTGCTCCGTCGTCGCGCCCTTGTCCCATAGGCCGCCCACGGCCACCAGGGCCTCGCCTTCGAATTTGCCGTGGAAGTTGTCGATGCTGTACCGGCCGTCTCTATTCAGCCGCGCGGTGAGCGACTCCAGGGTCAGCGGCTCGAAAAAGTCCTCGCCCTCGTGGATCGTGTTCACCAGCCCAACGGCCTCCGCCAGCCGCTCCGCCGGAATCCTCTCCGCCCGTCCCCCCGACGCCTTCGAGACGTCAAGCTCCAGCAGCGTGACGTCTGCGGGCCAGCGCCCGCCGCCTCGCTCCACGAACGCAAGCGACCGCTCGTTCTCCGGCGAAATCAGGTAGTACGGCCCTTCCGCTCCTCGTTCTCCCGCCCAGCGGAAGAGATCGTTCGCCATGGCCCACGCCACGCCCCGGCCGTGGAAATCCTGATGTACGCGGGCCTGCTGGATGTAGGCGAGACGGTGAGGCCGCCCCTGAATCAGGGGCTCGTGGATGACACACGCCATCACTCCAACCGCGCGGCCCGCGAGTTCACCGAGTACGATACGGTAGTCCCCTTGCACGCGGTGACAGGCAAAGAAGTCCGGGGAGCGATCAAAGGTCTCTTCTACGTGGCCGACAAGAAGCGGGCTCTGCAGTTCGAGAGCGATCAGGGAGCTGTTGTCTTCAGATGTTGCCTCACGCACCGTGAGGTCCGGCGGTGTTAGTTCCTCTAGGCGCATACTGCACCTCGAACTCTGCGGACCGGCCACCCGCCGCTCACCCTGTCGCCAAAGGCGACTCGCCTGGGCGAGAGCCTGTCGAAGGGTGAGGTCCCGGCCTGCGGGCTGGTCGGGGGCTCGTGGTTCGACAGGCTTACCACGAGCGGGACACTCCTACGGGTACCCCCGGCCCGAGGCGAACTCGTCCTTCACCCGCCGCAGCAGCTCCGGGTCCCGCACCACGTCCACGCCGGTCATCGCCAGCGCCTGCGCCACCTGCACCATGGACGCGTGGGCGGCGTCGGTGGCGCAGACGTTCGTGAACGCCGGCGTGTGATTGAACGCCATCGCGCCGACGCCGAACATCGGGTGGATGGACGGCATCGCCTGGCTGATGTTCCCCATATCGGAGCTACCGGTGGAGTCCAGGCGGGCGTCGATGAACGTCCGGCCCAGCGACTCGGCGTTGGCGCGGTAGGTGGCGGCGAGCGGGGTGTTGTTGCGCATCGGCGCGTAGGAGAAGGGCGCCCAGCGGATATCGACGGTGGCGCCGGAGGCGGCGGCGCCGGCCTCAAAGCAGCGCTGCACCTTCTCCTTCAACTCGTCCAGGTACGAGGGTCGCAGGGCGCGGACGAGGAACTGGGCGGTGGCGCGGTCCGGCACGACGTTGGGAGCGGAGCCGCCGTAGGTGATGATGCCGTGGATGCGGGCGTCGCGGCGGATGTGCTGCCGGAGTTGGGCGATCGCCTGGTACGCGGTGACGAGGCCGTCCAGGGCGTTGATCCCCATCTCCGGCGCGAAAGAGGCGTGGGCGGACTGGCCATGATACTCCACTTCCACGTCGTACACGCCGTACATGGGGGGCATGTCGATGTCGACGGGCGAGGGGTGGGCCATGAGGGCGACGTCCACACCTTCGAAGGCGCCGGCTTCCAGGAGGAGGATCTTGCCGCCGCCGCCCTCCTCCGCCGGCGTGCCGAGGACGACGAGGCTCACTTCATCCGGCGAGAGCGCGGCCTTCAGGCCGTACGCCGCGCCCAGCCCGGCGGTGGCGATCAGGTTGTGGCCGCAGGCGTGGCCGATCTCCGGCAGGGCGTCGTACTCAAGGAGGTAGGCGATCGTCACCGGGCCTTCGCCCCAGGTGGCGCTGAAAGCGGTCTGGAGCCAGGAGATGCCGCGCTGGACCCGGAAGCCGTGCGCCTCCAGCCGGTCCGCCAGCAGCGCCGAGGCCTCCCTCTCCTTCATCGCCAGCTCAGGGTTCGCGTGGATGCGCTTGCTGACGTCGATCAGCTCGTCGGCGGCGTCGGCGACGCCACGGCGGGCCTGTTCCTTCGTGTCGCTCGTGTCGCTCATACGTCTCTCCTGACTGAGGCCGTCGCGTCCTTACGGCGCCCGAACCTCCTCCACGGTATGCTCGAGCCCCTCGATCTCGGCGTGGCCGTTGCCGTGCGGATGCGCCGGCCTCCGGGCGAGGAGGTCGCGCGCGGCGAAGGCGGCGGTGAAGGCGAGGAGCGGGCCGAAGGCGATCAGAAGGTAGAGGACGAGAAGCCTGCGGGCCATCATGTCATCTCACTTGATCGCCAGCGCGTTAGGCGGCGAGCCGACGCCGCCGGGGATGTTCAGCGGCGCCGAGGTCAGCATGAATTCGTACACGCCGTCGCCGGCGCAGTCCGCCGCCAGCGCCTCCAGGTCCCACAGCTCACCGATGGGTATGCCCAGGAGCGGCAGGAGGTGGAAGTGCATCCAGCCGCGCTCGGGCGTGGGCGGCCAGGCGTCCAGGCCGGGGTTGTCGGCGGCGGCGGCGGCGATGTGCAGGTTCCACAGGTACTCCACCATCTCGTCCGCAGGGCCGAGGCCGGGGTAGGTGAGGGCGCCGGCCATGGCGTCGCCGCCCATCGTCTCCCGCTGCTCGGGCGTGGCCTCCTCGAGGTACCAGCGCAGCCAGCCGGTGCGGAACAGGAGGATATCGCCCGGCCTCACGCTCACGTTCTGGCTCGCCAGGCAGGCCTGTACCTGCTCCCTCGTGATCAGGGTGGAGCTCGTCATGTTCAGGGCGGCGCCCTGCCCCCGCAGGTAGCGGTCGATGTCCACGAGCACGCCGCGGGTCACGATCCCCTTGCGGGCGAAGTGTTCGATCCCCAGCTTGCCTTCGTCGCCGGGAACGATCTCCTCATCCTTGACGCCGTTGTAGAAGCCGTCCCGCGGGTGGCGGATGTGGCGGAAGCCGTCCCACTGACTGGAGGCCTGAGGCCAGAAGCTGTCCAGATAGTCGTCGCGGGCGATGCCGCCGCCCTCTTCCAGAAGGTGGTGGACCAGCGGTTTGCGGCCGTACATCGGCGGCGAGGGCCGGTCGAGGCGGAGGTTGAGGGAGAACACCGCGCCCTTGCGCACCAGCTTCGCGGCCTCCGCCGTCTTCTCCGGCGTGATCAGGTTGAGGCAGCCCAGCTGGTCATCGTCTCCGAACAGGCCCCAGGCGGAACCCTTCGGCGCGCCCTCCTTCACCGGTAGCTGGTCGTACGAGGGCAGGTTGTTGAGGTCGATCGCCATGGCGCTGCCTCCTAGGTCGTCCTGAACTTGACGCTGAGTATCTGGTTGGGGCGGGCGGACAGCACGACCCGGTCTCCGTCTGTGTCTACGGGGCCCTGCGCCGTGCCTGCCGGCAGGCAGGGCTCCTCGTTCAGGTTCACGGCCTCCGCGCCGGCGTGGGGCGAGAGGAGGCCCAGGCTGCCCGTCACCGGTGCGTCCGCCGTATTGTACACTCTGGCGACGACGCCGTCGCCGTCCTCCGCCGTCTTCAGCGCCGAGAGGACGAGAGACGGCGGCTCGATCTCCAGCAGGGAGGCGGCCGCCGGCAGGCTGCCGCTGCCGCCGCGGCTGCGCACGGCGCTGAGCGGACGCGCGAAGCTGTGCGCAGCCCGGAAGGCGGCCTCCCAGCCGCCCGCGTGCGGGATGAGCGTGTAGTGGAACGTCCAGCGGCCTGGCATCTGGGCGCCGGGCGTCTCCAGCGAAGGGCCGGCGGGGCCGCGCCGCGTCCGAAGGTCCGATCGCGAGAGCCAGCCGACGCAGCGCAGCAGCGTGAGGGCGATCGTCACTGTGCCGTCGTCCTCCGGCAGCGCCTCGTACTCCGGCAGGCCGCGGTTGGCGACCATCAGGCCGCGCTCTCCGTCGCTCACGTCCACGAACGACTTCTGCGGGTAGGTGCCGATGGGCGTCTCCATCCAGGTACCATCGGCCGCCGGCAGCACTACCGGCCGCCGCACGACGCCGAAGTGCTGCTCCGCGTGCGAGTAGTCCGAGCGAACGCCTGTCGGGAGGTGGACGCGCAGCCGGTGGTCGCGGGCGTGGTTGTCGACCTCCGTCTCGATGTCCACGCGGGGGACGCGTGGGTAGAGCCGGACGCGGCTCACTATCGCGCAGTCCACGCGCTCCGCCGAGCGGGCGTCGCGGTCCGCGGTCAGCTCCTCCGGCAAGGAATACGTCTGCGTGACCTCCAGCGTCCAGCGGGCTGGGCCGCGCTCCGTCACGCGGACGACGGGCGGCTTCGAGGGCGCGTCGATCAGCTCGTCGTGCGCGAGCGGGCAGTAGTTGTACTCGTCGCCGCGGTCGCCGCCGTCGGCGAAGCGGTTGAGCCCGCGCAGAGCCCCGCCGCCGCGGAGGTTGTCGACGGTGAGCGTTCCGTCCGCCGTATCCGCGGAGACGCGGAAGAGATCGTTTTCGATGGCGAGGCTCGCGCTTCCTTTTTCGGGCGCCGGCTCGCCGTGCTCCATCTGGAAGGCCCGGTAGCCGAAGCCGGGCACGTCCGGCGCCACGAAGCCGAACACGGCGCGCTCGCGGCTGTCCAGGGGGGAGCGCAGGCCGCGCTGCAGCGGCTGGAGCGGCGTCTCGCCTCCCTCCGAGTCGACGAGCTTCGCGGGCAGGCGGCTCTCTTCGAGCGGCAGGCGGATGGTGCAGAAGTCGGTGCGGGGGCCGCTCTCGCTGTTGAACACGACCACGCCGCCTCCGTGCGGCGCCGCCTGATCGGCGATGTAGCGCTGGGCGTCGTACATCACCTCCCCCGCGATCTGCCGACAGCGTTCGAAACGGACGCGCATGTCATCGGAGACGGCGTCGACGTGGCAGCCGGTGACGGAGTCGTGGGGGGCGTTCTGGAGGAGCAGCCGCCAGGCGTGACGGAGGAGCCCCCTGTCTTCGGCGCTGCGCTCGGCGTCGCGGCCGTTGGCGTCCCGCAGGAGGTGGGCCCAGGCGGCCAGCGGCTCGGCGTAGCGGGCGAGGAGGTCTTCGCACTCCTGGTAGCGCTGCTTGAGCCATATGCGGGCGGAGAGGACGCCGATCAGCACGTGGGAGCGGGCGCTGGAGCGGAACTCGCCTTCCAGCCGCGGCAGCGTCTCCAGGCGCCCGCCGAGCTCCCGCTTGATCGCCTCCGCGATCATCGGGTAGCTGCCGTGCACCATCTCCGCATCGTCCAGCAGCTCGTTGGCGGTGCGGATGACCTGGGAGAGCCCCTCGTGCGCGGGCAGGTGGTCCGTCCCGTTGGGGACGAGTACGTAGCGGGTGGTGGCCAAAGGCTCCAGCATCATGCGGATGTTCCGGAGGGCGTTCGCCAGCGCCTCGCGCTCGGTGGGGAGGGCGGACATCATGCCGTAGCCGAATGGGAAATGGAGGGCCAGCACCTCGGAGCCGTCGGGCGAGGCCCAGCGGAACTCGGAGGTCGTCGCCTCGCGGCCGACGCCGCGCCAGATTGCGACGGTGTCGATGCCGAAGCCGCGCAGGATCGCCGGTAGGTGGACGATGTGGCCGAAGGCGTCCGGGGAGTAGCCAACCATCATCGCGCCGCCGTAGGCCTTCGCCGCGCGGATGCCGAACTGGAGGTTGCGGACGTGGGACTCGCCGCCGATGAGGAACTCGTCCGGCAGCACGTAGCCGGGCCCGATGAGCAGACGGCCCGCCTTCACCAGCCGTTCGATGTCGGCGCGGCGCTCCGGCCTGATTTCGAGGTAGTCGTCCAGGGGGATCGTCTGGCCGTCCAGCACGAAGTGCTTGTACTCGGGGTCGCGGTCGAGGAGGTTGAGGAGGGCGTCCATCATTCGCACCAGGCGGGCGCGGAACGCCTCGAACGGCAGGTACCACTCGCGGTCCCAGTGCGTGTGAGGCACGACGACGAAAGTGCGGCTAGTCCGCATGCTCATCGGCTTGGGTGGGGGGAGGAGACAGCGGGCTTCAGCCCGCGGCTTGTGACGGGGTTGTAGCGGAGGCCCCTGCCGTGCTGTCCACTGTCCACTGTCTTGAGCCATATTGGGTTCGTCATCGCCCAGACGACCTCGCCACGCTCTGGGCGGCCGCGGAAGCCGCGCAGCTCAGCCCGCACGTAGCTGCGGCCGGAGACGTCGAGCGAGAAGACGTGCTCCGCCTCCGGCCGGTCGAGGGGGATGACGGCCAGCGGCAGGCCGTCGGCGATGATCCAGAGGCGTCGGTCCATGCCGCCGTTCGTCCAGGCGCGGAAGGTAACCCGCTGGCCTTCGGCTGCCTCCACCGTATCGCCCATCATCACCTCGAACCGGCCGTCAGAGCCTGTCCTGAGCGCCCCGACCGCGGTCGGGGCAGTCGAAGGGCGGGCGTCCGCGGTCAGCGTGAGATGGGCGCCGTTCGGGTCGTCGCTGATGAACACGTGGCCCTTGCGGATGGCGGCCAGGATGCTCTCCTCGGATGGGCCGTTCTCGGCGTAGACCCAGGTGCAGGGGTTGGCGAGACCGTGCGGGTGTCGCGGCGGCTTGGGCGGGATGGAGTGGACGTCCGACCCGCCGACGGCAACGACCCGTTCGCCGGCGACGAGCATGCCATCCCAGCGCTCCAGCGACTCCCAGTTGTAGAAGCGCCAGGGGGCCTGCCAGACCTCCATGCAGGGGTAGCCGCTCCAGCCTTCGAACAGCCAGGGCGGGCCGATGCTCTTCGGGTGGTTCACGGAGATCAGGCCGCCCTTCTGGAGGACGAACCGCTGCACCGCCTGCATCGACTCCGTGTCGGCGCAGCGGAAGTCGATCCATTCCCGCAGCCCCCACATGTTGGCGTGGCCCCAGTAGGTCGTGACCTCCTCGCCGGGGATCAGCGTGATCGGCAGGTGGGAGAGCCGCGACAGGTCCTCGTGGTGGGTGTTCGTGTTGTGGTCGGTCACCGCCAGGAAGTCGAGCCCGCGCTCGATCGCGTTGGCGACGAGCTCGTCCACCGTGTTCAGCCCGTCGGAGTGGATCGTGTGGCAGTGGAGGTCGCCCTTCAACCAGCGGGCCCGGCCGCCCGAGCGGGCCCGGCTCCGCGGCGGCGGGCCCGCCGCGCTCACAGCATCGTCCGGCGGCGGCGGGTCGCGTTCGTCCAGGGTGAGGCGGGCCGTCACCTCGTAGCGCACGCCTTCCGGGTTCACGCGCTCGACGCCCAGGACGACGTGCCAGTCGCCGGGGAAGAGGGGGCCGCGGATGTATCCGGGCGTCGCCTCCTGGGGCGCGATGAAGAACTCGCGCTTGGAGGCGCCGCTCCAGCCGCGGAAGCCGGCGGCGTTCAGGAACTGGCGGCCGCGGGGGTCGAAGATGCCGATATCGACGGTGTTGCCGGGGCCCATGCCGAACGGCGCGGTCACCGGCTCGGAGTAGCTGTAGGCGATGTGCAGGCGGGAGGCGCGCGGCGGCACCGGGATGGGGATGTAGAGATAGGGGCTGCGACGGACGTCCTCCGCCGTGACGTGGCCCTCAAGCCGGACCTGCTGCTCCACTTCGTCCTCCTAGCGCACCGGCTGCCTGAGCATCGTCCAGACGGGCGGTCCGCCGCCCGGGATGCTCACCTCCTGCACCACCTCGAAGCCGAATCGGCCGTAGAACGTGAGGTTGCGCTCCTTGGTGGTCTCCAGGTAGGTGGGCAGGCGGTCCCGGTCGGCCCGTGCCAGCGCCGGGTCAAGCAAGGCGCGTCCCAGACCCTCTCCCTGCCGCTCCGGACGCACCCCCAGCACGAAAACGTACCAGTGTGGCTCCTTGATGTGCAGCCGGTCGATCAACCCCTGCGCCTGGACCGCCCGCAGCGCGCGTTCCGGCGAGAAGCCGCCCGTGGGCAGCCGTAGGATAATCGGGATGAGGTGGCGGAAGAAGCGGGCAGCGGACAGGGGGTACCGTCCGGGTGGCACCAGGCCGATGACCCCCGAGACCTCATCGCCGGTGACAGCGTAGACGTGGCCTTCCGGGAGAACGTGGCGCAGCCCTGCCCGGTGGATCAGCCGCAGCCACCGGTCGCGGGACTCCTCGCGGGGGAACAGGAAGCGGGAGGTCGGGTCGTCGAAGAAGGCGGTGGCGAGCGACCTACTTGCCTCCGCGACCTTCTGGGGGCTCAAGGGTACAAGCTGGGCTGCCATGCGCGCCTGCGCCTCCGTGTGGGGGAAGTGGGACCTGGCTTCCGAATAGTATCATAAGGCGCGGAGTACAAACCATGACGAAGGTGCTGGCCGGAGCCCGAGTCCTCACGCCCGATGACGAGATCGCCGGGGGAAGCGTCATCGTGGAGGACGGGCGCATCGTCGAAGTTGCGGCGGGGCTGTCCCCGCCGGCGGGCGCGGAGGTCGTCGACCTGCGCGGCCTGACGCTGGCCCCGGGGTTCATCGATATCCATGTCCACGGCGGTGGCGGCTTCTCGCTCGCGACCGGCGACGCCGGGGAGGTGCGCTCCTACGCCCGCTGGGTGGTCGCGCACGGTGTCACCTCGTTCGTCGCGTCGATCGTCGGCGAGACGCCGGAGGAGGGCGAGGCCGCGCTGCGGGCGGTCGCGGAGGTGTCGGGGCCGGCCGGCGGCGCCGAACTGCTGGGCGCTCACCTGGAGGGGCCGTTCGTCAGCCCGGAGCGCCGCGGCGCCCTGCCGGAGGGCTGGCTGAGACCGCCCGACGCCGGGCTGCTGGGGCGATACCTGGAGGCGGCGGGTGGGCGGCTGCGCCTGCTAACGCTGGCCCCGGAGCTGCCCGGCGCCGCCGCCCTGCTGGAGCAGGCTGTGCGCGCCGGCTGCGTCGTCGCGGTGGGCCACAGCGACGCCACCTACCAGGAGGCGCGGGACGCCTTTGCGCGGGGCGCCCGTCACCTGACCCACGCCTTCAACGCTATGCGCCCCTTCCATCACCGGGAGCCGGGACCGCTGGGCGCGGCGTTGGACACCGAGGGCGTCACCCTGGAGCTGATAGCGGACGGTGTCCATGTCCACAGCGCTGCGGCGCGCATGGTCGTGCGGGCGAAGGGGATCGACGGCGTCGTCCTGGTGACGGACGGCGTGCCGCCCGCCGGGCTGTCCGAGGGGAGCTTCCGCATCGGCGGCCGGGGCGCTCGGCTCGCGGAGGGGAGGATCGCGCTGCCCGACGGGACGATCGCCGGCAGCGCAGCGACTATGGAGCGGGTCGTCCGGCATGTCGTGGCAGAGGGGATTGCGACGGCGGCGCAGGCCGTTCGGATGGCGTCGACGGTGCCGGCGGGCGTGCTGGGGCTGGAGGGCCGCAAGGGACGGATCGCCCGCGGCTACGACGCCGACCTGGTGGCGCTGGATTCGGAGCTGAACGTGGCGAAGACGTGGGTCGCCGGCCTCGTGGTGCACGGCGGCTGAGAGGCCCTATCCAGGTTGGCCGGCGTGACGCCGGCAATCCGCCTTAGCCGCTAACTGGCTGCCCTTCCTGTAACTACCCCTGAAGGGCCGCGTCTTACCTAATGAAAGGGACGATTGAGTTGCGGATTAGGCTTTTCAGAGCTCCCGAAAATGGCCAACCATCCGAAAGGGTGGGGCGCAAAGCTTCGGGCCTAACCCCCGCGAGCGCGGGGCAAGGCGGCCGGGCTACCGGAAGCGATAGGACGGATGTCCGGCGGCTTGCCGGCGGGTTAGGTGCGGGGAGCTATGAAGAACGCAGAATCCCTCAGTGCGACTGATTGGCGCGTACAGAATGCAGCGGAACACGGACGTTGCGTCAGGGGAATCTCTGGCGCGGGACGAAGAGACGATCAACGGTGCGGTATGGATCAGCCGCTTCATAGCGCTGACCCTGACCGCCGGTGTCGTGGCGTTCTTGCTCATAACCCAGGCGGACGCCTCGTGGCAGTACGTCGCGTATCCGCTGCTGGCGGCGCTCCCACTGACCTACGGCATCGTCTCCGCGCGCTACATCCGCCTGATGCACGTGAACCTGCTCCGGCGCTACCAGGCGCACCTGATGCTGCGCGCTATCGAGCTTGAGAAGATGGCATCCCACGACGAGATGACGCAGCTCTACAATCGGCGCCACTTCTATGAGCGCTTCCAGGAGGGTCTGGCCCGCGCCCGCACCAGCAGGCAGACCCTGGCCCTGATCGTCATGGATATCGATGGCCTGAAGAAGATCAACGATGAGTACGGCCACGCCGTCGGCGATGTCATGATCGCCAACCTCGCCAAGGTGATCGATAAGCACATCCGCACCAGCGATGTCCCGGCCCGCCTCGGCGGCGATGAGTTCGCGATCCTTATGCCGGACACGGACAAGCGCGGCGCCTTCGCCATGGCCCAGCGGCTGTGGCAGGAGCTGGAAGAGCAGCCGATGTACGAGCATGACGGGATGCGCCTCATGCTCAACGTGTCCATCGGCGTCTCCGGCTTCCCCTGGGGGGGCGAGGATGTGGACGAGATGATGCACTGGGCTGACTCCGACATGTACGCGAACAAGGTCTCGCGGCGTCTGCCGCAGGCGGCGACGCATGCGCCGCAGAGGCCGCTGGACGACTCAGGCCTGGACGACTTCGGCCGGATTTAGCGCGGAAGAACGCAAAGGCGGTACAGATAGCTATGGGCAGCATGGGAACGGCAGTCAAGGGTCTTGGCGAGGCGATGACGCGTCGCCGGCGCAGCACTTTCTTCCTGGAGTTCACCGCCGTCTTCGCGGTTGCCGCCATCGTAATCAGCCTCGTGGCCGGGTTCGCGCTCGGCGGTTACCTGACTTCCGGCATCCAGACTGACACAGCGACTGTCCAGCGGAGCGCGTTCATCACCATCGGAGCGTCGCTGGCGGCCCTCTACCTGGTGCTGGTGCTGCTAGTGCGCCGTGGCTCGAGCGCGATTCACGGCCAGCAGACCGAGACCGAGGACCGTGAGTACGAACTGAAGGACCGTTACGACTCTATCGTGGCGGTGCTCTGCGCGGCCCTTGACCTGCGTGACAGCGTCACCCAGGGGCACGCCCGGCGCGTATCAGAGATCGCTTCGGTGGTGGCCTGGCAGATGGGGCTGCGCAAGGAGCAGATGCGGCAGATCGAAAAGGCGGCCATTCTTCACGACATCGGCAAGATCGGCGTCGCTGACGCTGTCCTCTCCAAGCCCGGTCCGCTGAACGAGTCGGAGTGGGAAGAGATGAGGCGCCATCCGGAGCTGGGGCGCCAGGTCCTGAACGGCATCGACTTCCTTCGCGATGCCGCCGAGGTGGTCTACGCCCACCACGAGCGCTGGGACGGCCAGGGTTACCCGTGCGGTCTGAAGGGCGAGGAGATTCCGCTCGGCGCGCGCATCTTCGCCGTCGTCGACGCCTACAGCGCCATGACCTCTCACCGGCCTTACAGGAAGGCGATGCCTCACAGCAAGGCGATTGACGAGATCCTCCGGAACGCCGGCGGCCAGTTCGATCCCGCCGTCGTGCGCGTGTTCGCGGATGTCGAGAGGCAGGGGCTCATCGATGAGGAGCAGCGCAACGGTCACGGTCGCGAGGCCGGCCGGCCCGTGCTGCAGCGGCGCGAGATGACCGTACCCGCCGCGAGTCCCGTTACTGAGCCCGTGCCCGAGGAGACCGTCCCCGCCGCTGGAGAGTGACCTTGACGGAGAGAGCTATCGAGCGGCTTCCGGAGTTCCTGCGCCGGGAAGCGCCGCAAGAACGGGGCAACGTCGTCCTCGCGGAGCTGTTCCTGGAGACGCATCGCGTCACCGGCATCGTGGACCAGACCGGCGCCCACCGGCGCCTGGTCGACCTCTTGAACGCGGCGGACGGCCCCGTGCTAACCGTGCGCGACGCCAGCGTTGAGAGCCTTGCCGATCCGAGCGAGCAGCCGCGACGCTATCAGGTCCTTCAGGTCAGGCGCCAGTCGGTCCTCCTGGCCCTGCCGCTGTCCGCCGCCGCTCCGCCCGACCACGCGCCGGAGGCGGTGGAGAAGCGGCCCACCACAGCCAGCCTGCTGCTGCCCGGGATGGAGGTAACCGGCCAGATCTACCTGCCGCCCGGCGCCGATCCCGGGTCCGTCCCCATTCTGGCCCGCCATGACTTCCTCCCGGTGACGGACGCTATGGTCACGCAGACCGCTCTCTCCATCGTCCGTTGGGAGCAGCCGCTTGTGGTGGTGAACCTGGACCGGGCGATCCTCTACGCGCCCGCGCTCGGTTAGCTCAAAGGTCGTCCGGAAGCGTCACGCCGGACTCGCGCGCCCAGCGCTCTATCCCACCGAACCGCTGCCGTCGGAACTCCTCCGCGAACGCCATGCCGTGCCGCCGTCCGACACTTGCCCCCCAGGTCCGGATCATCGTCTCGATCACCGGCCGGTAGTCCTTCGGATTGGCGTTCGCCAACGCCGGCAGCTCCAGCCCGGAGGCGGCGAGGTCCACCTGGAGGCCGGCGACGGTCATCTCCATCTGGCTGACGTGCTGGCGCAGCGCCTCGATTTTGCGATCGATGTAGGCGGAGATGTCCACAGCCTTGTTGACGTCCTGCGGCGCCTTGGCGAAGAAGTACTGCTCGCCGACGTAGTGCGGCGCCAGCCCCTCGTCTCGGTGCTCCGGGTGGTAGAGGGGGAAGTGGGCGAAGGAGGTGGCCTCCATCGCCGCCCAGGCCACCGCCCGGTGGTCCTGGTGGTTCTCGTGGGGCGCGAACGGGTCCCAGGTGAAGAGCACGTCGGGCCGTAAGCGACGGATCGCCCGCATGCACCTCTCGCGCAGCTCGTTGAGGGGCGTCTCGCTCAGGCGGCCGTCCTCGTAGCCCAGGAACTCGATGTCCGGGTCTACGCCCAGCGCCCGCGCCCCCCGGCGCGCCTCCTCACGGCGGGCGTCCGCCGTGAACTGCAGGCTCCACTCCGGCTCCAGCGTTCCGCGCTCGTTGTTCGTCGCGATCACCTCACGGACGGCGTACCCGTGGTCGGCCATGCGGGCGATGGTGCCGCCGGCCATGAACTCCATGTCGTCGGCGTGGGCGACGATGACGAGGACGGTCTTCGGGCGGCTGGTCATTGGCTTGTCCTCCTTCGCCCACGGATTCTACCACCGTGCGCCGCCCAGCATCTTCCACCGCCGCTCAGAGGCCGTCGCCAGCGCCTGCCGGGCGCGGTATAATCATCGAGTCCGAAAATTCGCGCAAAGGCTCCGCGGCTTGGCCGGTTTCCCGCCGCCTAGACCGCGACCAGATCAGCGGGCCGTTTTTCAGCCAGAGGAGGTTTACCAATGGCCGATCACGTATCTTTCTTCCGCGCCAGGACGCTGCCGGGCAAGGCCCAGGCGGTCGCCGAGCAGATGGATAAGTGGCAGCGCGAGCAGAAGCCGCAGGCGAAGGGCTTCGTGCGCTCCATCCTGGTCGCGAACAACAACAACGCGGACGAGATCATGGGCGCCGTCCGCTTTGACAGCAGCGAGGGCTACTTCGCGAACGCGGGCCGCCCTGAGCAGGATGCCTGGTACCGGGAGCTACGGGCTCTCCTGGCCACCGACCCCGAGTGGTTCGATGGTACGCTGCTCCGCGAGTTCAGCGCCTGATCGGGACAGGTTGAAGCCTGACCCCTCATCGCCGCCGGACGCTGAGGATGCGGCGGAGCTCCTCCAGCGGGAGGTTGCCGCCGCTGAGAATGATGGCGACCTTCTTGCCCTTGAGCCGCTCGCCTAGCTTGAGGGCGGCCGCCGTCGCCGCCGCCCCGGCGGGCTCCGCCAGCTGCCGCGCCGACCGCAACAGGAGGACGATAGCCTCCCGCATCTCGTCGTCGCTCACCAGCAGCATGTCGTCCAGGTAATCGATGAACGTGCGCACGGGTGCGAAGAACGGCGTGCCCGTGGCCAGCCCCTCGGCGATGGTGTCGATGGGCGCTCGCTGGAGCTTGCGCTCCTTCCAGGAGCGGTAAACGGCGGGCGCGCCCTCCGCCTGCACGCCGATCACCTGCACGTCCGGCCGCAGCGCTTTGGCGACCAGGCAGTGGCCGGTGGCGCCGCTGCCGCCGCCGATGGGCGTGACGATCACGTCCACGTCTGGCAGGTCCTCGATTATCTCCAGGCTCAGGGTGGCCACGCCGGCCACCAGCTCCGGCGCGTTGGTGTGGTGGACGTAGCGCATCCCCTCGCGGCGGGCGAAACCCTCCGCCCAGGCCCGCGCCTGCTCGAAGTTGCGCCCGTGCAGCGCCACTTCGGCGCCCAGCGCCTGGATCGCCTCCGCCTTCAGGGGGTTGGGCTTTCGCGGCATGGCGATGACGCAGCGCATGCCGGCCAGCTTCGCGGCGTAGGCCAGCGACTGTCCGTGGTTGCCGGTTGAGGCGCCGACGATCCCTCGCCGCCGGTCCTCCGCCGGCAGCAGCGCCGCCAGGTTCACGCCGCCGCGCACCTTGAACGCGCCGATCGGCTGTAGGTTCTCCAGCTTCAGGTGCGCCTCGCAGCCCATCAGCCGCGACAGGTAAGGGTTGTGGAGCAGGGGCGTCCGCTGGAGGTAGGGCTCGATCGCGTGCTTGGCGCGGTAGACGTCCGCCAGCGTGGGCCGCTGCTCGATGCGGCGGTCGTAGACCATGCCCACGACGCCGCTGCGAACGACGCCCTCCACCCGCGCGATCTTCGCCTCCAGCTCCGGCGGCAGGATCTCCGTCCGCAGGAAGCCCAGCCGCTCGAAGTACTCGGGCAGGTCGGTGGTGACGTAGACCTCGTCCTGGGGGAAGCGCCGCACCAGTTCCCGCACGAGCAGCTCTCCCCAGCCGTGGCCCCGCTCCTCCTCGATGACGGCGACGCAGCCCAGCTCGTGGGTGTGGCGGTACGACTTGACCCGCCCGAAGCCGATGATGGCGTCGCTGCCGTCGCGCCGCAGGACGATGAACTGCTGCGCCTCCAGCCGCTCGCCGTCCAGCCGCAGCCGCGCGACGGTGTCGCGGATCAGCGGCATGTCGCCGGCCGTAGCGGGGGAGATATCGTACGGGGGAAGCGCCGTGGCGGTGGTCATGACTCAATTCTAACGCAGAGGGCCCTGCCAGCGGTTTCCAAATCCCGCCCGGCGACATAAAATGCCAGTGTCCGGCGGTCCGTTTCTCCAAGGAGGTTTCCCGTGCCCACCTACGTAGTGCTGTACCGCTTCACCGACCAGGGGTTGAAGAACATCAAGGACACCGTGCGCCGCGCCCGCGAGGTCCGCGCCGAGAACGAGAAGCGCGGCTTCAAGGTCGTCGGCACCTACTGGACGCAGGGCCGGTACGACCTCGTCTCTATCGTGGAAGCGCCGAGCGAGGACGCGATGCTGGCGGGGCTGTTCAACATCGCGGCAACGGGCAACGTGCACAGCGAGACGTTGCGCGCCCACACGGAAGCGGAGATGGAGAAGGCCCTCCAGGGGAGCTAGGGCACTCTGGCAAGAACAGTTAGCGCCGTACCTACCCGGCTGGCGTACTCAGGGAAGACCTTCAAGTACGCATAGAGGACAGCCCGAGCTGGCTTGACCGGCTTGGGGTGTCCGGCGTCGTTGCGAGTGTCCGCGTAGAACTGCGCGAGTATCGCGGTGGTACTCTCAAGCTCTCGGAGGATACGCCTTTCCTCCTCGGTAAGAGGGTTGGTCCCCGGAAGCGCCTGCTCTAAGGCTTGCGCGAATGCTGCGTCTCTAACGGTCTCTACCACAGCGTTGCGAACCCGCGATATCCGCCAGTCGGCCAAACCGGGCCGAGGGGAAATCGCGAGTCTGTTGCAGACGTCACGTAGGCTCGTGGCTAAGGTCAAGAGCATATTTTCGGCCGCACCACCGAGCATGACGGCGGAAGAACGGTCCAAGAATCGCCGGTGCGCCTCGGTGGCCTCGGCTAGGTATTCGACCGTCAAGTCGTCTACACCGGGAATAGCCTCAACGAGGGCGATGTATCCAATGGGGTCGGTCACAACGCTGGTCTCCTGTTGGAGCAGTTGCCGTCCGTATGCCGTGGCGCGATAGACCGATCCAGACGCTCCCGGCATAGGCATCAGGATACCTTGAATGGACAGAAAGTGCGCGAGTTCGCCTGCTCTGAACTCCAGGTCTCTATTCAGTTCTGCGAACCGTTGGAACTCCGGGGTATGTAGCTGGTATCCTAAAATGCCCGCAAATTGAGCGTGAGGGTTGGCTGAGGGTTGAATGTTGTCAGGTTGACGTTTGATGTATTCGATGAGAAGTTCAGTTACCTCATCATCGCTCAGGATGTGTGGTTCGGCAGGCATATCTACTCCCCCAGCCAGAGGTCGATCGGCTTGCGGGCGTCCGTCCGGAAGGGGAGGGACACCCGCTGGCCGGTGCGTGCCGACTCGTAGGCGGCGCATATTATCTCCAGCACCGCGCGACCGTCCTCGCCGCTGAGGGCGGGCCGCTCGCCGTCGCGCACGCAGGCTATGAAGTGGGCCATCTCCTGGAGGTAACCCTCCGTCCAGACCTCCTCGAAGCCGGTCCGCGTCCAGCCGCGCGTGCTGGTCGCCTTCTCCACGGCGTAGCCGTATCCGTGCTGGCTGTCGGTGGTGAGCGTGGAGCCGCGGGCCAGGTCGGCCACGGTCAGGCCGAGCGTGCCGTAGATCTCGGCGCGGTCGTCCAGGCCGCCGGCGCGGGCCCAGGAGTTCTCCGCCACGCCGATGCCGCCTTCAGCACCGTCCTGCGATGGCGCGAACCGCATCACGACCAGGGAGTGGTCGTCGCCCTTCGTCCGGTCGCCGTGGACGAAGCGGCCCAGCTCCGCGTAGACGCTCTCCACCGGCGCGTTCCCGAACGCCCAGCGGCAGAACGCGATGGAGTGGCAGCCCATGTCCATGAGCACGCCGCCGCCGGAGCGCTCCACGTCCCAGAACCAGTCGGAGTGCGGGCCGTAGTGGCACTCCAGCTGTCGCACGTAGTAGACCCTGCCCAGGGCGCCCTCGTCCGCCAGCTCCTTGGCGCGCACGTACTTCGGCGCGAAGCAGAGGTTTTCGCCGTACATCAGGAGCGTGCGGTGGTCGCGGCAAGCCTTGATCATGCGGTCGCACTGCGTGAGGCTGAGGGCGAGCGGCTTGTCCACGAATACGTGCTTGCCGGCGGCGGCGGCGGCCAGAGTCACCTCGTAGTGGAGGTCGTTGGGGCAGGCGACGGTGATCGCGTCCACCAGGTCGCCGTCCAGCATGTCCTTGTACTCCACGAAGGCGTGGCGGATGCCGAAGGTGCGGGCGAACGTCCAGACGTGCTCCGCGTTCGGCGACGCGGCGGCCACGATCTCCGCGTCCGGCACCTGCTTCAGCGCCTGCGCGTGCAGGCTGGCCACGAATCCGGAGCCCACGATCCCGATGCGTACAGTCATGCCGTCGGCCCTCCGATGTAGTAACGCATGATAGGCTGCCTCTCCGACCGCCGGGCCACCTCCACGAACCCGGCCTTTCGGAACGTAGATACGATGCCAGTGTAGCCGGAGTAGCCGCTGAGCGCCCCCTTCGGCTCGGCGGGGTAGCCCTCCACGATGGTGGCGCCGTGCCGGCGGGCGTGCTCCACAGCCGCGGAGAGCAGCTTCGCCATCATCCCCCGGCCGCGGATCCGCTTATCGACGACGAAGCAGACGATTGACCAAACCGGCTGATAGTCGACGCGTTTGAGGGTGCGCGAGTGTTCCAGGAGGGCGTATTTCTCGCGCGGGGCGAGCGCCACCCAGCCCACGGGCTCTCCTCCGCTGTAGGCCAGCAGCCCCGGCTCTTCACCGGAGTCGACGGCCTCCTTGATCGCCTTCTTGTTCTTGGCGCCGTTGTTGGCGTCGAACTGCTTGCGGCGCAGGCGCGGCCACATGCACCAGCAGCCGCCGTAGGCGCCGCTGGGCCCGAACAGCGTCTTGAAGTCGTGCCAGCGGTCCCGCGTCAGCGGCTGGAACTCAAGGTCCGGCGTCTCGCTTTTCACGCTTGTCAGCCCGCGTGTCCCGCCGCCGCTGCGCCGGCGTCGGCCGTCGCGACCACCTGCTGGCGGTGGGACAGGTAGTATAGCAGGCCGGCGCCCAGCCCCAGGCCGCAGAGCCCCGCTTCGATGCCGACCGTTGCCGGCACGCCCAAGTGCTCCGCCATGAACCCCGTGAAGAAGGCGCCGATGGGCGTCGAGCCGGCGAACAGCAGCATGTAAAGTGCCATCACCCGCCCGCGCAGGTGGTCGGGCGTGGCCAGCTGGAGGGAGGTGTTGGCCGTGGTACCGAACGCTGTGCTCGCCAGCCCCACGCAGAGGAGGACGAGCAGCGTGACGTAATACCAGTGGCTCAGCGCCACCGCGCCGAGGAGCGCCGCGAAGGCCGCCCCGCCGGCGAACAGGGTAAATCTCGTGGCGGCCTTCCGGCTGGCCAGCAGCAACGCGGAGGTCAGCGCCCCCAGTCCAACCGCCGCTGTCAGGAAACCCAGCCCCGCCGCGCCCTGCCCCAGCACGAAGCGGTCGACGAGCGGCAGCATGACCGTGAAGTTGTAGCCGAACATTCCGATGATGGCGACCAGGATGACGATGAGGAGCACGGCCGGCGTGCGGAACGCGTAGGCCAGCCCCTCCTGCAGCTCCGCCAGCGGGTTCACCCGCGGGGCGACCCGCCGGTTCATAACGTAGAACTGGGCCGGATTCATCATCAGCAGGGCGGCGATGACGGGAACGAAGCTGACGCCGTTGAGCAGGAACGCGCCCTTCACACCGGCCGTGGCGATGACCAGGCCGCCCACCGCCGGTCCCATAAGCCGCGCCGCGTTGAACATACCGGAGTTGAGCGCCACGGCGTTCAGGAGGTCGTCCTTGCCCACCATCTCAACCACGAAGGCCTGGCGGGTCGGTAGCTCAAAGGCGTTGGCCAGCCCCAGCACCAGCGCCAGCACGTAAACGTGCCAGAGCTGGACCTGTCCCGACCATACCAGAGCCGTCAGCGCTATCGCTTGCGACATCGCCAGCGTCTGCGTGACGAGGATGAACTTCCGCTTGGGCACGCGGTCGGCGATGACGCCGGCGAACAGCACGAAGATCGTGATAGGCAGGAACTGGAGCATGGTCACCGTGCCCAGAGCAATCTTGGAGTTGGTCAGCTGCAGGACCAGCCAGGCCTGGGCGATGGTCTGCATCCAGGTGCCGCTGAGGGAGACCGTCTGACCGAAGTAGAACAGCCGGTAGTTGCGGTTGCGGAGGGCGCGGAACGTCCGCCCGAAGCCTGCCGCTTCGGGCGGCGCCGACGGCGTCGGCAGGTTCTCCAGGGCGGCTGTCGCCAGTTGTAGGGGATCAGCCGCTGGCTGCCTTCCCGACGGCCGTCGCCGAATGCGCAGGGGAAACCGTCTGCTCAGCTCGTCCACCCTTTCCGGAAAGTGGGCGCGTTATGCCAATTGTAGCCCAGGCCATCCCTTCGCGCCGGGAGCGGGGGCGTGCGCGGCCGCGGGCCCGCGTGTCGCCCGCCTATCTGCGCTGGCTCGCCCCCGCCACCTTCCCGATCGCCCGCACGTAGTCGTCCAGGTCCGCCGTCGTGAGCGTGGGGTGCACCAGCAGGGTGAACAGCTCGCCGGCCAGGCGCTCCGCCACCGGACAGGGCGAGGCGTCGTATCCGGCGAAGACGGGCTGCTGCGGCAGCGGCGTCGGGTAGCGCCGCTGGATGGGCACGCCTTCCGCGGCTACCGCCCGCACGAAGTCATCGACGCCCGGCGCCGGCGACCCGGACGGCAGCCGACAGATGTACTTGTAGTAGCTGTGGACGGCGTAGGACGCCACCGGCGGCGGCTCTATTACGCGGAGCGCCGGCAGGCGCTCCGTCAGGTAGGCGGCGTTGCGCCGGCGCGCCTCCAGGTAGCCGTCCAGCCGCCGCAGCTGCACCAGGCCCGTCGCCGCCTGCATGGAGGTCATCCGGTAGTTGTAACCCAGCTCCAGGTGGTAGTACGCCCGCTCGGGCGGACGCCCGCCCGTCTGGGCTCCCTCCACCGGCCCCTCGCCGTGGTGGCGGATGCGGCGCATGCGCGCGGCTAGCGCATCGTCCTCCGTGACGGCGGCACCGCCCTCACCGCCGGTGGTCATGATCTTGTCCTCCCAGAAGCTGAAGCAGCCCACCCGGCCGATGATTCCCACCTTGCGGCCTTCGTAGAGCGCGCCGTGGGCCTGCGCGCAGTCCTCGATCACCGCGATGCCGCGCGGCTCGGCCAGGGCCAGCAGGGCGTCGAGGTCGGCCGGGTGGCCGTTCAGGTGCACCGCGACGATCGCCTTCGTCTTCGGGCTGATGCGCTCCGCCACGCTCTCCGGCGAGAGGCAGTACGTATTCGGATCGACGTCCGCGAACACTGGGACCGCCCGTTGGTGGAGCACCGGCGTCGCCGAGGCGATGAACGTGTGCGCGGGCACGATCACCTCGTCGCCCGGGCCGACGCCGAGGGCGGCGAGCGCGGTGTGTATGGCGGTTGTCCCGGAGCTGGTCGCGACGCAGTGGGCGGCGCCGTTCCAGGCCGCGAACGCATCCTCGAAGGCGGCGACGGCGCCGCCGGTGAGCTGTGTGAGGCCGCCGGAGCGAAGGGCGTCCGCGACGGCGCTCACGTCGTCGTCGCCCAGGGCGGGCCAGGGTGGGAACGGCTTCGTGCGGACCTTCGGCCCGCCGTCAATCGCGAGCGCTTCGGCCATAGGTGGCCGTATTATAGGCCAATGCCGGCGGGCCCGCACGTTCCGCCCGCGTGGGTGTTCCGCTATACTGCGCGGGGGTTCCGCCGAACTGAGGAGGTGTCTCATGGACCTTGGGATAAGGGACAGAGTGGCGCTGGTTACGGGCGCCGGGCGCGGCATCGGCCGCCAGATCTGCCTCACGCTGGCCGGGGAGGGCACGCGCGTGGCGGTGAACGACCTATTCCAGGAGAGGGCCGACGCTGTCGCGGACGAGATCAGGAGCGCGGGCGGCCAGGCCGTCGGTGTCGTCGCCGACGTGACCGACGGCCTGGCGGTGGCCGCCATGGTGGAGCGGATCACCGGGGAGTGGGGCGGCGTCGACATCCTGGTGAACAACGCCGGCATCCCCGTGATCGCGAGCTCGCAGGACGTGGCCGTGGCCGGCGGGCAGTTCTTCGCCCAGTCAGACCGGGCACAGTGGGACCGGTCGATGGGGCTGATCACCTACGGCGTACTGGCCTGCTCGCGTGCCGTGGTCGAAGGGATGGCGGAACGGCGCTGGGGGCGGATCGTCAGCGTTGTCTCAGACGCCGGCCGCGTGGGCGAGCCGCGCCTCGTCGCCTACTCGATGGCGAAGGCGGGCGTCGTCGGGTTCAGTAAGGCGCTGGCGAAGGAGATGGGGCGCTTCTGCGTCACGGTGAACTGCGTTTCACCGGCGACCACGGAGACCGAGGCGACGGCGGCCTGGCTACAGGCCCAGGGCGAGCAGATCATGCGCCAGTACCCGCTGGCGAAGGGGCTGGAGCGGCTGGGCCAGCCAACCGATATCGCGAGCGCGGTCGCGTTCCTCGCTTCGCAGTGCGCCGAGTGGATCACGGGCCAGGTGCTGAGCGTGAACGGCGGCTACTCCATGCCGGACTAGCGGCGCCGCTGACTGTACCTGTGGGGTGGGAGCCGGGGCGCGGCCCCCTGGAGGGGAGAGTCGCGCCCCGGCTCCCAGGGGTGGGCAGCGGGGGATGGCATTGCCGGACCGCTCTCTCGCGGGCATCGAACAGGGGCGACGCTCCGTGCACCGACTCTCGCTGATCCCGGGGGGGGGCGGGCGGTGGGTGAGGGATGGGGCGTCGCTTCTCTGATTTCCTCCGCTGCAAATGTATAGGATAGCGTTATTCATACATTTGTCAAGTGAGAAGCGGTCGCCGGGCGCTGGAATCTCACAGTAACTCTACCGCCGCTCCCCCGTCTAACCATTTGAGATGTCCGGGGAAGGCTCTGAGGCGGCGCGCCGGCTGGCTGCGATGCGCCGCACCTACAACAAAGTGTGTCCGGTCTGCGGCGTCCACTTTGAGGGGATCGCCAGGCGCGTGTACGACCGGCAGGCCTGCCAGGTGAAGGCTTACCGCCAGCGCAGGCGGCTGGTCCGCGCCGACGGCCAGCGGCCCTCATGAACCACGCCTCCTGCCGCGCCGGGCGGTGTTCACCTTAACTCTCGCTTAACCCTGTAACGTCCCTGCAAATTAGGCCGTCCTAACATATGTAGTGGATTTCTAGTATGATTCGTTCGCATCGACGGCCCGCGGTAGCTACACGTAGATTGAGCATGTTCGGATGAGTCTGTTCGCCGCTCACAACCGCAAACCCATAATCGAAATCGTCCTGGCCTACGCCGCCACGGTAGCGATAGCCGAGCTCGTAACGGGCGACGGCCGGATCCCCAGCGTCTTCACTACGCTCTTCTTCCTGCCTATCATCTTCCTGGCTTACCGCCACCCCCTGGCGTACTCCCTTATCGCCGCCGCCGTCGCCTCCCTGGCGACCAGCCCTGCAATGGGCGTTTTCGGCGTGGAAATGAACGATACGGTGATGCCGGTGTTCTGGCTGGGGTGGCCCGCGGTGTACCTGTTCCTGGCCGTCACGCTCAACCAGTGGGCGAGCATCAAGCTCCAGCGCGATGAGCTGGACGAGACCGTGGAACACCTCTTGGAAGTCCAGGCGAACAACGATAAGCGCCAGCAGGAGCTGGAGACCCTCAGCGTCATCCACAGCACGATCATGGCCGGCAGGGAAGAGTTTGCGGTGCTGGGGGAGATCACCCGCCGTGTCGCGGAGCTGACCGGTGCCAGGATCTGTACGCTGGTCGTATCCAGCCCGGCCAGCGGCGAGCGGCCATACGCGGTGCACGGCTTCGATATGGACGATTTCATGCGGCTTTACCCCGATGGCGCTCCCCACGGCGAGGGCGTGGCCGGCTGGGCGATCCTGCACAACCGCATCGCCACCTCCAGCAACGTCCTCCAAGACCCCCGCTATGACGGCCTGCGCGAGCTCGCCCTCAACATGGGGTTCCGCGCCGCCGCCGCCTTCCCCGTCGAGTTCGACGAGGGTGTCCCGGCAGCACTCGTGATCTGCTACGAGCATGAGCGGCAGTTCGCCCCCGACGAGCTCACCCGCCTGGAGCGCCTCTCCCGGCAGACTGAGCTGGCGATCCGCAGCGTAAGGCAGCGGGAGAGCCTCTCCCGCTTCGCCTTCGATACGGCCCTGGCGCTCACCGAAGCGATCGAGAGCCGGGACCCCTACACCGGCGGTCACTGCCACCGGCTGGCGGAGCACGCCGGCCGCGCGGCCAGCCGGCTCGCCCTCCCCCAGCGGGAGATCGAGGTGGTACGCATGGGCGCCGCCCTGCACGACGTCGGCAAGATCGTCGTGCCGGACGCGATCCTCAAGAAGCGCGGCAAGCTGACGCCGGACGAGTTCGCCATCGTCAAGCAGCACTGCTACAGCGGCGGCCAGATCTGCAAACGGGTGCCCTTCCTGATGGACGTCTTCCCGATCGTCTACCACCACCACGAGCGCTGGGACGGCCAGGGCTACCCGGACGGCCTCCGCGGCGAGCGTACCCCCCTGGGCGCTCGCATCGTCGCTGTCGTCGACGCCTACGACGCGATGACCACGGACCGGCCATACCGCGAGTCGATGAGCCAGCAGGCGGCGGCCGAGATCCTGAAGGACGGCGCCGGCAGCCAGTGGGACGCGACGGTGGTCCGCGTCGTCCTGGAGATGGTCGAAGTCGAGGCCCGGGAGGCCGAACGGGAGCAAGTCCCCGAGCCGGCCGTCTGAGAACCTCAGGCAAACCTCTCTCGCGCGTGGTAAAATGCTCCGTTGAGCGAGCGCGAGCTCCAGTTCCCGCGTTCGCCGGCCTCTTGAGGAGTGGTTTCAGTACAGGGAGGGGACGTGGCGACGAAGAGGCTGGCCCCGCCGGCCGGCCCGGCACTATTCCTGGAACTCCTCCACGGCGCCCTTGCCCGCGACGGCTATCTGTCTCTCAGAGCGACGCAGGAGATCGCGGAGGCCTTGGAGGCGTCCCCCGCCGATGTCTACTCCGCCGCCACCTTCTACCATTACGTCCCCACCCAACCCGACCCTGCCCTTGCCGTCGGCGTCTGCGAAGGGCCCGTCTGCCGGTTGACCTGCCCGCAGGCTGATCGCCTGCTGCGGCAGCGGCTCGGCATCGGGGCGGACGGCCGCTCGGCGGACGGGCGCTACCGCTATCTGGGCGTGCCCTGCCCCGGCCTGTGCGACCGTGCCCCCGCTCTCTTCCTGGACGGCCGCTTCTACGCCGGCCGCGACGGCGCACCCGCCTGGCCGCCGGAGGAGGCGCCGGCGCCGCTCCCGGAGGCGTCCGGCGAAAGCGCGATCAGCCCCCTCCTCGGAGGCGAGAGGGCGTACGAGGTTCTTAAGGAGGCGCTGGGCAGCCTCACCCCGGATATGGTCGTCGCCGCCGTGTCCCAGAGCGGACTGCTGGGCCGGGGCGGCGCCGGCTTCCTGGCCGGGCGCAAGTGGAAGGCCGTGCGCTCGGCGCAGGCTGAGACGAAGTACGTCGTCTGTAACGCCGATGAGGGCGAACCCGGGACCTTCAAGGACAGGCCTGTGCTGGAGCGCGGCCCGGAGCTCCTGATCGCCGGCATGGCCCTCGCGGGCTACGCCGTCGGCGCCGGCGCGGGCATCATCTACCTGCGATACGAGTACCCCCGCGCCCTCGAGGCGCTGCGCGCCGCAATCGAGCGCGCGGAAGCGGCGGGCCTCCTGGGGGACAGCGTCGCGGGGAAGGCGTTCTCCTTCCGGGTGTACCTGCGGCGCGGCGCTGGGGCCTACGTCTGCGGCGAGGAGACGTCGCTGCTGAACTCGCTGGAGGGGAAGCGACCGTGGCCGCGGGACCGCCCGCCGTTCCCCACGACCTACGGCCTGTTCGGCGCGCCAACGCTGGTCAACAACGTGGAGACGCTTGCCGCCGTCCCCGCCATCGTGGAGCGCGGGGCGGACTGGTTCCGCTCGCTGGGACGGGGCGAATCGGCCGGCACGAAGCTCTACTCGGTCAGCGGCCGCGTTCGCCGGCCGGGCGCCTACGAGCTGCCGCTGGGGGTGACCGCGCGAGAGCTGGTCTTCGAACGCGCCGGTGGCATAGCGGAGGGGAGGGCGCTCAAGGCGTTCACCCTGGGCGGCGTGTCCGGCGGCCTGCTGCCGGCGAGCGCGGTCGACCTGCCGCTGGACTACGCCGCGCCGCCTAGCGAGGGGGCGTTTCTGGGCTCCGGCGGCGTCGTCGTCCTCCACGACGGCGACTGCGTCGTGCGGTTTGCCCGCGACTGCATGCGGTTCTTCGAGACCGAGAGCTGCGGCAAGTGCTACCCCTGCCGGATCGGCACCGTGCGCCTGCGGGAGCTGCTGGACGAGGCGACGGGCGTGGCGGAGCGCTCTCTGCCCGGCGAGGAGGCCGCGGCTCGCTACCACGAGCTCTCCGAGGCGATGCGCATCGGCTCGGCCTGCGGCCTCGGCCCGTCAGCGGCGCTGATGGCGGGCAGCCTGTTCCGCCACTTCCGCGATGAGGTGGAGGAGCACGTGCTGCAGGGGCGCTGCCCGGCCGGCGTCTGCGGGAGGTCTGATGGCTGAGACGTTCGTCATGGACGGCCGGACCGTAGAGTTCCTCCCGGGCGAGACGCTGATGACGGCGGCGCGCAGGCAGGGGATAGCCGTCCCCGGCCTCTGCTACGACCCGCGCCTGGACCCGGCGGGCTCCTGCCGCCTTTGCCTGGTGCGCGTCAAGGGCCGGGGAGCGCCCGCCGCCGCCTGCGTGCTGCCGGCGGAGGCGGGGATCGAAGTCGCCAGCGAGGACGCGGAGCTGCGCGACTACCGGCGCACACTGCTGGAGATGGTCCTGTCCGAGAATCCCGGAGACTGTCCGAAGTGCGAGCAGCTGGGCACATGCGAGCTGCACTCTCTGGCGGAGGCCGTGGGCGCGAGGGCGGGACGCTTCAGCGGCGCGCGCAGCGGCGAGGCGAAGGAGGACGGCAACCCGTTCATCATCCGCGACTACAGCCGTTGTATCTACTGCTATCGCTGCACGCGTATCTGCGGAGACGTGGAGATGGCCCACGCCATCGTGCCCATCGGGCGCGGCTTCGGCACGAAGATCGCCACCGCCTTCGACGGCGGCCTCAAGGAGAGCCCCTGCACCTTCTGTGGGCAGTGCGTCCAGACGTGCCCTACGGGGGCGCTGTTCGATAAGAAGATGTACGGCAAGGCGCGGGCGGAGGAGGTCACGCGCGTGCCCACGGTGTGCAACTTCTGCGGCACCGGCTGCGGTATCAACCTGCACGTGGCCGGCGGCGAGGTGATAGGCACGACGCCGGACTTCAGCGCTCCCGCAAACGAAGGGGCGCTGTGCGTCAAGGGGCAGTTCGCCTGGGACTTCATCCACAGCCCTGACCGGCTCACGACACCCCTGATCAAGGCCGACGGCCGCTTCCGCGAGGCCACCTGGGACGAGGCGCTCGATCTTGTAGCCTCGCGCTTCCGCGACAGAAAGGAGCGTCACGGCCCGGACGCCTTCTGCCTGTGGGCCTCGGCACGCACCGTCAGCGAAGCGAACTACCTGTTCCAGAAGTTCTCCCGCGCGGTTATCGGCACCAACAACGTCGATAACTGCGCCCGTACCTGACACGCCCCAACGGTCGCCGGTCTGGCGGTCATGGTAGGGACGGGGGCGATGAGCAACTCCATTGCTGAGCTGGAGGATGCGCCTCTCATACTGGCGGCGGGAACCAACACCACGGAGAGCCACCCCGTCATCTCTCTGCGGGTGAAGAAGGCGGTCTCCAAAGGGGCCAAGCTCATAGTCGTGGACCCCCGCAAGATAGAGCTGACCGACTTCGCCCACCGCTGGCTCCGCCTCAAGGTGGGAACCGACATCCCCCTCTTCAACGCCATGGCTCACGTGATCATAGAGGAGGGCCTCTACAACAAAGAGTACGTGGCCGCCCGAACGAAAGGGCTGGAGGAGCTGCGGGAGGTCCTGAAGGACTACACCCCCCAGTACGCGGAGGAGGTCACAGGAGTGCCCGCGGAAGAGATTGTAGCCGCGGCCCGGGAGTACGCCGCCGCCAGACCCGCCTCCATCATCTACACCCTGGG
>JAUYGU010000032.1 GCA_030690405.1 Dehalococcoidia bacterium
GACCGGGAGCAGGGGCGGATCGTCAACGCCCTCGGCGTGCTCTCCGATCTCAACATCTACTTCGACGACACGGCGATGCTGACGGTGGCCGAGATGCGGGCGAAGGCACGCCGCCTTCACCTGGAGCGCGGGCTCGACCTCCTTATCGTCGACCACCTCCAGCTGATGCACGGCGGCGGTCGCATCGAAAACCGCGTGCAGGAGGTGAGCTATATCACGCGCTCCCTCAAGGAGTTGGCCCGCGACCTGGACGTGCCGGTCATCGCCTGCTCACAGCTCTCGCGCGCGGCCGAAGCCCGCCCCACGCACGTCCCCCAGCTCTCCGACCTGCGCGACTCCGGCAGCATCGAGCAGGACGCCGACGTCGTGATGTTTATCTACCGCGAGGAGAAGCACGTGACCCGTGAGGACTGGCAGCGCCAGCACCCTGACCGGCCGACCGAGAACTACCCCGCCGGCATCGCTCAGATCATCGTCGCCAAGCACCGCAACGGCCCCACGGGCACGATCCACCTGCGCTTCCGCGAGAAGATCGCCCGCTTCGAGGACCTGCTTGTGAGGGAGCCCGAGGAGTGGGTCGAGGAAGCGTAGGCGCGTCCGTCGGCGGACAGGCCGGTCCGCGCCGCCGCCCGCAGCCGCTGCCGGCTGACGGCGAGGGCGGTGGCTTCCCCACCTCTGCCCTCGCGACGCCCGTCCCCAGCCTGTTCTTCTCCCGCCTGCTGCCGGTCATCGACTCGCCGGAGGAGCTGCTGATCACGCTGTACTTCTTCTACGCCCAGACCCGCCGCCGCCGCTCGCCGCCCTTCGTCACGCGGCGCGAGCTCGCCGCCGACGCGGGCCTTGCGCGGGCGCTGGCGAACCTCTGCGGTGAGGACGGAGACGCGCTGGGCCGCGGCCTCGCGCTGGCCGTGGAGAGGGGCTCGCTCCTGCGGGTCGAGGCGAAGGGTGATGGCCGCGGCGAGGAGCTGTACCTGCTGGCGACTCCCTTCAACCGCCGCGCCGCCGCGGGGCTGGCGGGGGCTGAGCTTCGCCTGGACGAACCGCTGCCGCCGGCGGAGCCCGCGCCGCCGCCCAACGTCTTCGCCCTCTACGAAGAGAACGTGGGCGGGATCACTCCCCTCATCGCCGACGAGCTCAAGGACGCCGAGGAGCGCTACCCGCCGCCGTGGATAGAGGCGGCGTTCCGCGAGGCGGTGAGCCTGAACAAGCGCAGCTGGCGCTACATCCACTCCATCCTCAAGCGCTGGGAAGCGGAGGGCCCGGACTATGAAGAAGCTGGACGAAGTGCTGAAGCAGACTGGCTGGAGCGCCGCTACGCCCGCGGTAAGCGCGGCGGCAAGCTTCGCTGACGAGCCCGCCGACGACGCCTGCCCCGACTGCGGCGGCGCCGGCTTCGTCCGGCGGACGGTGCGGCTGGGCCACCCGGACTTCGGCAAGGCGTTCCCCTGCCGCTGCACGGACGACGAGCGCGAGGACCAGCGGCTGGCGCGGCTCCAGCGCTACAGCAACCTCGGAGCCCTCCTCCGCCTCACCTTCGACGACCTGATGCCGCGCGGCCGCAGCCCCCGTCCGCAGGACCAGGAGCGCTTCGCCGGCGCCGTGGCCGACGCCCGCCAGTTCGCCGGGGAGCCCTCCGGCTGGCTGGTGTTTAGCGGCCCGTCCGGCTGCGGCAAGACGCACCTCGCCGCCGCCATCGCCAACCGCTGCATCGCGGAGGGTCACGCGGCGCTGTTCATGGTCGTGCCGGACCTGCTGGACCACCTGCGCGCCGCCTACCGCCCCGACAGCGACATCGGCTACGACGACCTGTTCGAGATGGTGCGCAGCGCTCCTCTGCTCATCCTGGACGACCTGGGCACGCACAGCTCCACCCCCTGGGCGGACGAGAAGCTGTACCAGCTGGTGAACCACCGCTACCAGTCGCGGATGGCTACCGTGTTCACCAGCTCGCGGGAGATAGGCGAGCTGGACGCGCGCCTCCAGACGCGCCTGGGCGACGTCACTCTCTCCCGCCTGCACCGGCTGGAGTCGCCCCGGGGCGGCGTGATGGAGATCGACGGCCTGGAGCTGCCGCTCCTGCGCGGCATGACGTTCAAAGTGTTCGATGCTCAACACATCGACTCCGACCCTCAGGAGCTGAGATTGATCCGCGACGCCTACCGGCAGGCGCTGAAGTTCGCGGAGGAGCCGCGGGACTGGCTGGTCATCGCCGGCCCCAGCGGCCGGGGGAAGACGCGTCTGGCCGCCGCCATCGGCAACTACCGGCGGGAGATGGACCCGGGTGTGCTGTTCGTCATCGTCCCGGACCTGCTGGACCGGCTGCGCTCCAGCTTCAACCCGCAGGACCCCCGCGCTTACGATGACGTGTTCGAGCAGGTGCGGAACGTCTCTCTGCTCATCCTGGACGACCTGGGCTCGCAGACGGGCACGCCCTGGGCGGAGGAGAAGCTGTTCCAGCTCCTGAACTACCGCTACAACGCCTGTCTGCCCACCGTCATCACGACCAGCCTCACGCTGAAGGAGATGGACGCCAGGATGGCGTCCCGCCTGAGCGATCCTCAGGTGAGCACCGTTCTGCGAATGGGAAACTTCGACTTCTTGGGCAGGGAGAAGGCGGCGGCGAGTCCAGTGCGGCCTGGCCGTCCCCGCGGGCGGCGGGGATAGGGCACCCTCTCCCCCAGCCCCTCTCCCGCTCGCGGGAGAGGGGTGACCGCAGGTCGGGGTGAGGGACCACAGGGTCTGTAGCTGCAGGGCTTTAGCCCTGCGCACCATCGCTCCTGCGCGGCCCGCCCCACCGTCCTGCGGGCAGCCAAAAGCTACCCGCCTACGAGGCTGGACGCCGGGGCCGCCGGCGGCCCTTCAGCCAGTCGCGCATCGCCCACTGCGTCGTTTCGTAGGCCAGCTCGTCCCAGGGGATCTCCTCCGGCCGGAACCAGCGCGCCTCGAGCGCCTCACGCCCCACGTCCACCCTGCCGCCGGTGACGCGGCCGCGGTAGACGATTGAGACGATCCCCGGCCCGACGGGCCCCGGCCGCGAGTAGACGCCGACGAGGCCGTCCAGGCGCACCTCCACCCCCACCTCCTCCCGCGTCTCGCGGGCGGCGCACTCCTCCACCGTCTCGTCGATCTCCATGAAGCCGCCGGGGAACGTCCAGGCCCCGTAGCGGGGCTCGATGGCGCGGCGCATCAGGAGGACGCGCCCCCGCCGCTCCGGGATCAGCCCCACGATCAGCTTCGGGTTCACGTAGAGGATGTGGCCGCGGTCGCAGACCAGCCGCGGCCGGTCCTCCGTGGGGAGGAGCCGGACGATGAGGGGGGCGCCGCAGTGGGGGCAGTACTGGAGCTCGTCGCCGGGCGCGGACGGTTCCTCGGCCACGTCGCTAGACCGGCTCGCCGCCCACCGGCTCGCCCTCGATCCAGACCTCGCCGCCCTCCCAGACCTCCTTCTTCCAGATCGGGACGGCCTCCTTGAAGCGGTCGACGAGGTGGTGGCAGGCCTCGAACGCCTCCCTGCGGTGCGGCGAGGAGACGGCGATGAGAAGCGACGTCTCGCCGATCTCCAGGCGGCCCGTGCGGTGCTGCATCGCGATGTCGGTGATCGGCCAGCGGGCGATCGCCGCCTCGGCGATCTGCCGCATGACGCGCGTGGCCATCTCCGGGTAGGCGTCGTACTCCAGGTAGAGGACGCGGCGGCCCATCGAGTTGTCGCGCACGACGCCCAGGAAAACGGCCACGGCGCCGCTCTCGTCCCTGCGGACGTGATCGATGAGCCGCTGCGGATCCAGCGGCTCGGCGGTTACCTCGAACAGCCCTTCGAAGCCGCCGCCGCTCACCGGTGGGATCAGCGCCAGCTCGTCGCCCGCGCGCAGCGGGTGGTCCGGCGAAACGTACTCGGCGTTCACGGCGTACATTAGGCTGCCGGCGAGGCCGGCCATCTCCGGGAAGCGCTGGCAGAGAATCTCGAAGGCCTCGGCCACGCTCAGCCCCTCGCCCAGCTCCAGCTCCGTCTCCCGCGCGCCCGCCAGGTCGGCCAGGCGGGCGAACAGGCGCACTGTCGCTTTCATTTCGAACCCAGTCTAGTGCACCCCGCGCGAGGGCGGCAAGGAGCGACTGGTGGTCCCACCGCCCCTCCCAAGGTAGTGTGTCCCACCCGCCCGCCCCGGAGGCTGTGCCTCAGACTTCCGGCGGCAAGGAGCGGCTGGCCATCGGCGGCGCGGCGGTGATAGGATACGGCAGGTCAGCGGCCGGCCCCCCGCCCCCATCACAGCGGCCGCGAGGGAGGATCGCGATGAAGCTTCCGGAAAAGGGAACGTCCCACGAGGAGCTGCTGGCGGAGATGCGCGCCCTCCAGGACGGCGACGCCGACTGGCGCAACGGCAAGATCTTCAGCCTGGTCTACTTCGCGGGCGACGACGTCGCCGAGCTGCTGAAGGAGACGTACGCCGCGTTCATCTACACGAACGGCCTGAGCGTCGCCGCCTTCCCCAGCCTTCGTAAGTTCGAGTCCGAGGTGCTGGCGATGACGGCGGCGCTCCTCGGCAGCAGCGAGGCCGCCGGCAACATGACCTCCGGCGGCACCGAGAGCATCCTGATGGCGATTAAGACGGCACGCGACTGGGCCCGCGCCCAGCGGCCGGAAGTGCGTGAGCCGGAGATGGTGCTGCCGGTGACCGCTCACCCGGCGTTCGAGAAGGCGGCCCACTACTTCGATGTGAAGCCCGTGCACATCCCCATTGGCGATGACTTTCGCGCCGACGTGGCGGCGGCCCGCGAAGCGATCACCGACAACACGATACTGATCGTCGGCTCCGCCCCCTGCTACCCGTACGGCACCGTCGACCCGATCCCGGCGCTGGCGGCGCTCGCGCAGGAGCGCGGGATATGCTGTCACGTGGACGCCTGCGTGGGCGGCTTCCTGCTGCCGTTCCTGCCGCGGCTTGGCTACAAGGTGCCGCCCTGGGACTTCAGCGTGCCCGGCGTCACCTCTATCTCCGCCGACCTGCACAAGTACGGCTACACCGCCAGGGGCTCGTCCACTGTGATGTACCGCAGCAAGGAGCTGCGCCGCTACCAGTTCTTCAGCTATGCGGACTGGCCCGGCGGCCTCTACGGCTCGCCGACGATGGCCGGCAGCCGCCCCGGCGGGGCGATCGCCGCCGCCTGGGCGCTGATGAACTACCTGGGCGAGGAAGGCTATGCGCGGCTGGTGGGGAGCTCGATGGAGACGGCCCGCGAGCTGATCGACGGCGTGAACGCCATCCCCGGCCTGCACGTGCTGGGCAAACCGGACACCAGCGTCTTCTCTTTCACGTCCGATACGGTCGACATATTCGCCGTGGGCGACGAGATGGACAAACGTGGCTGGCACCTGGACCGCCAGCAGATGCCGCCGAAGCTCCACATGGTAGTGACGTTCGCCCACCAGGGGATTGGGCCGCAGTTCCTGGCGGACCTGGAGGAATCGACCCGCAGCATCGCCTCGGAGGGGCCGACACCGGGCGGCAGCGCGGCGATGTACGGGGCGCTCGGCACGATGCCGGACCGCGGGTCCGTCGAGAGGGTCATCCGCGACTTCCTGGACAGCTCGACGGAGCCGAGGGAGGACCCGCAGCCGGCCGAAAAGCCGTGAGCCTGCCTCGCCAGCAGGCGGGCGGCGTCGGGTCCGTGCTCTCCGCGGCCTGGGAGCGCACGCTGGACCTCGTGTTCCCGCGCCGCTGCGCCGGTTGCGGCGCCTTCGGCGCCTTCCTCTGCGCGGACTGCCTGTCGGCGACGCCGCGGGCGCAGCCGCCCCGCTGTCCCGGCTGCTGGATGCCTGTCCTGTCGCCGCAGCGACTCGCCCTTGGCGAGAGCCACGCCGGAGGGCCCGCCGCCACGGAGCTCTGCGAGCGCTGTCGCACCCGCCGCCCCGCGTTCGAGGCGACCCGCTGCCCGTTCGTGTACGCGGGGGCGGCGCGGGAGGCGGTCCACGCCCTGAAGTACGACGGCCTCTCCGCCATCGCCGCCACCATGGCGGAGGCGATGGCCGGCTGCCTGGCCGAGTGGAGGCCGGCGGTCACGGCGCTGGTGCCGGTGCCGCTGGCCGGCCGGAGGCGGCGCAGCCGCGGCTACAACCAGTCGGAGCTGCTGGCGCGGGAGATCTCCCGGCTCAGCGGCCTGCCGGTCAACGGCGGGCTTCTGGTGAAGCGAAAGGCGGCGCCGCCCCAGGCGCGCTCCGCCGATGAGGCGGCCCGCCGCGCCAACGTCGAGGGCGCCTTCGCCGTGCGGCCGAAGGCTGAGACGGCCGGGGCGCTGCTGCTGGTGGACGACGTATTGACGAGCGGGGCCACCCTGGACGCCTGCGCGCGGGCGCTGGTGGCTGGCGGGCACGGGCCGGTGTACGCCCTCACCTTCGCCCGCGAGGACTGATGCGCTCTCCTTGCTGGGCTGCTGGCCGCGCCCTACAATGGATTGAGAAGCCAGGCCATTCTCTCGGGGATAGGTGGTACGGATGGAGTTGATATTTCGGGGCAAGAACGTGACCCTGGGGGAAGACTTCCGCGAGTACGCGGCCAGGAAGCTCGACCGTCTCTCCCGCTACCTGTCGCTGGCCGAGCACGCCATCGTCGATGTGCGGCGCGAGGCGAAGGGCTCCGACGGCCGTTTCGTGGTGCAGGTCACGCTGAACGCCAACGGCACCTTCCTGCGCGCGGAAGAGCGGGCCGCCCAGCTTGAGGCCGCCCTCGATGCCGTGAGCGACATCCTCTCGCGCCAGGTGACCCGCTTCAAGCAGAGGCGGGTGGACCGTGGCCAGCGCCGCGCCGAAAAGGGCGCCGTCGCCGAAGCATCGGCTGAGGAGGGCGAATCGGAGCTGCCGCCGGGCGTGGAGATCATCTCCGGCCGCGTCGTGAAGCGCAAGGAGTTCGCCGTCAAGCCGATGACGGAGGCCGAAGCGGTGGAGCAGATGGAGCTCCTGGGCCACAACTTCTTCCTCTTCCGGGACGAGGACCGGCAGGGGCTGGCCCTCCTCTACCGTCGCCGCGACGGCGACTACGGCCTCATCCTCCCCGAATCGTTGTGATCGTCACCGTCACCCTCAACCCGGCCATCGATCAGACCCTCGTGCTCGATCGATTCGTTGCCGGGGACACGCTGCGCGTCAAGTCCAGCCGCTTCGACGCGGGCGGCAAAGGGATCAACGTCTCGCGGGTCGTGCGGGAGCTGGGCGGCGAGAGCATAGCGATGGGCTTCGCCCCCGGCGGTCTCGGCCGCTACATCGAGCAGACGCTGAAGTCCGAGGGGGTAGAGTGCGACTTCGTCCACACGAAGGGCGAGACGAGGACGAACATCACCATCGTGGACGAGACGCGGCACATGCAGACCATCCTGAGCGACCCCGGCCCGGAGACGGACGAGCGTATGGTGGAGCAGCTGCTCACCAAGCTGCGGAAGCGGTTGAAGGCGAATGACTGGCTGGTCGTCGCCGGGAGCATCCCGCCGCCGCTCTCGCCGGACATCTACGCGGAGATGATCACCATGGCCCGCGACAGCTGGGTGCACACCGTGCTGGACGCCGACGGCCCCGCCCTCGTCGCAGGCGTTGCCGCCAAGCCGGAGATGGTGAAGGGGAACCGGCGCGAGCTCGAGCGTCTGCTCGGCCGCCACCTGGACGACGAGGGATCGACCCTGGAGGCGGCGCACATCCTGAGAGAGATGACGATCCGCACCGCCGTCGTCACCCGCGGCCGAGAGGGGGCGGTAGCGGAGAGTGACGAGGGCTCCTGGCGCAGCCTTGCCCCGCGCGTGAGGGCGGTGAGCGCCGTCGGCTCAGGGGACGCGTTCCTGGCCGGTGTCGTGCACTCGCTCAGCCGCGGCGGCAGTATGGAGGATGCACTGCGGCTAGGGGTGGCGGCGGGTACGGCCGCCGTGCTCACGCCCGGCACCGAGCTCTGCCACCGCCGCGAGATAGACGTCCTGCAGCCGCGGGTCAGGGTGCAGCGCATAGGGCCGCAACCGGTCCTGGCGCGGGGAGTCTAGCCGTGGCGGCGCCCCGCCCGTATGGCGGGCTGGTCGTGTTCCTGGGAGGCCTCGGCGACAGCCCCGTCGAAGAGATGGTCGCCGGCGCCCGCGTCGCCGCCTCGCTTGACAGCATAGAGGCGGCGCTGCAGAGCGGCAGCTACGCCGGGGCCGTCCTGGTGACCGATGGGCGCTTCCCGCCTCTTGCCCTGCCGGAAGGCGTAACCGTGGATGCCGATGGTGGCCCTTTCCACTTCGGGCGGCGCCTGGCGGAGGTCGTGCGCCGGCACCGGCTTGAGCGGGTAGTCTACCTGGGCGGCGGCAGCCTGCCGCTGCTGGACGCCCGCGAGCTGGCGGCCGTCGCGGAGGCGCTGGCGGAAGACGGTGCGCTGGTCACGAACAACCACTACTCGTCGGACATGGTCGGCTTCCCCGCCGAAGCCCTCGACCGAATCGAGCCGCCGGAGAGCGACAACCGGCTGGCGCGCGCCCTCTCGGACGAAGCGGGCCTTTCGGTCCGCGCCCTGGAACGAACCGTCGCCACGCAGCTCGACATCGACGGCCCCACGGACCTCGCGGTCCTCGCCCTGACCGGCGAAGGCGGCCCCCGTCTGCGCGACTATCTCCAGACGCTGGACCCGGACAGGGAGCGCTACCGCCGCGTCCTGCCGTTGTTCAGCGACCGCAACGCGGAGATAACCGTCGCCGGGCGCGTCGGCAGCCACGCCTGGCAGTACCTGGAGCGCGAGACCGCCTGCCGGGTGCGGCTGTTCGCCGAGGAGCGCGGCATGGAGGCGGACGGCCGCGCCGCCGCCGGAGAGGCGCGGTCGCTGGTGGCGTTCTTCCTGGAGCGGGCGGGCCCTCGGCGCTTCTTCCAGGCGATGGCCGAGCTGGGCGACGCCGCAATCATCGATACGCGTGTTATCCTCGCTCACTTCCGGATCGAGGCCAGCCGCGCCGACCGCTTCCTGTCGGACCTGGGCTGCTGGCGGGAGATATCGGAGCCGTTCCTGCGCGACTTCACGCAGGCTGCCGCGGAGGCGTCGATACCGGTGCTGCTGGGCGGCCATTCGCTGGTCTCCGGCGGACTCATGGCGCTCAACGAGTTCGCCTGGCGGGAGCGAGAGCGTTCGTCCGATTGACGGTTTCTCGTCGGCGGCGCTAAACTGGGTTCGACAGACGGAGGAGCGGACCAACTTTCAACGTCCCGAATCTCGAACGCAGACGTGAGGCAGCGGCGACCCGGCCGAAGGGGAGCGCTGCCTCACATCGTTTCCGGCGGACGCCGGTGGCCTGGAGGTGACCGATGGGCGCACTAGAGCAGACCGATCCTGAGGTGGCGGCTATCATTCACAAGGAGGAGGAGCGACAGCGGCTGGGGCTGGAGATAATTGCCTCGGAGAACCTCACCAGCGCCGCCGTCCTGGAGGCTGTGGGCTCCGTCCTCACCAACAAGTACGCGGAGGGCTACCCCGGCAAGCGCTACTACGGCGGCTGTCAGTACGTTGACGAGGTGGAGGAGCTGGCCCGTTCCCGCGCCTGCGAGTTGTTCGGGGCGGAGCACGCCAACGTCCAGCCCCACTCCGGCGCCGAGGCCAACATGGCCACCTACTCCGCCCTGATGAAGGTGGGCGATACGGCTATGGGCATGAACCTCTCCGATGGCGGCCACCTCACCCACGGCCTGGAGGTGAACTTCTCCGCTCGCCTGTACAACTTCGTGCACTACGGCGTCGACCGTGAGAGAGAGCTAATCGACTACGACCAGATGCGGGAAACGGCGAAGAGGGAACGTCCCGCGGTCATCATCGCGGGCGCCACGACCTACTCGCGGATTATCGACTTCGAAGTGTGCGGCCAGATCGCCGACGAGGTCGGTGCCTACTTAGTGGCCGACATCGCCCATATCGCCGGGCTGGTGGCCGCCGGGGTGCACCCCTCGCCCGTGCCCCACGCGCACGTCGTGACTTCAACCACGCACAAGACGCTGCGCGGCCCGCGTAGCGCCTTCATCCTCTGCCGGGAGGAGCTGGCGGAGCGGATCGATAAAGCCGTGTTTCCCGGCACTCAGGGTGGTCCCCACATGCACGTCATCGCCGCCAAGGCGGTCTGCTTCGGGGAGGCGATGAAGCCGGAGTTCACCGAGTATCAGAAGCGGGTTGTGGCGAACGCGCAGGCGCTGGCCGAAGAGCTGCAGGCCCAGGGCTGGCGCATCGTCTCCGGCGGAACGGACAACCACCTTGTGCTCATCGACGTGGGCGCCCGGGGGCTGTCAGGTTCGAAGGCGCAGAAGGCGCTGGACGCCGTGGCGATATATGCGAACAAGAACACGATCCCGTTTGACGAAAGGCCGCCGTACATCGGCAGCGGCCTGCGCCTCGGCACTCCCGGTTTGACCACCCGCGGGATGGGGCCGGAGGAGATGCGGGTGATCGCGCGCATCATATCGAACGTCCTCCTGAACCGCGAGGACGAGAAGGTGCAGACGGAGGCGCGGCGCCAGGTGCGGCATCTGGCGGAGGCGTACCCCGCGCCGGGCATAACGGACCGGATAACGGTCGGCGCCTGAGAGTCGCGCCCTCGCTTGTTGGCGGTCCTAGTGCGTGTTATAATCCCGTTTGCCTGTGAGGGGTCGCCCACGTGGGCGCTGCACCTCCAGGCCTTTGTCTGTTCCTGAAGACGTGGAGGCCCCTTGCGCGACTACGAACTCGTGATGATAGTCAGCCCTGAAGTGGCGGACGAAGCGGTCCCGGCCACGATCGAGCGGGTGCAGCAGTTCATCGCCGAACAGGGCGGTGAGGTGAAAGAAGTGAACCCCTGGGGCCGCCGCAGGCTGGCTTACCCCATAGAAAAGTACCGCGAAGGGAGCTACGTAGTAGCCCAGCTCAGCCTTGACCCCCAGCAGCTGGGCGCTCTGGAGGAGAACCTGAAGCTATCTGACGACGTTATCAGGCATCTAGTGGTGAAGCTGGAGGAGCAGGAGGGCCCGAAAGGAGAGGGAGATGGCGGGCCTTAACAAGGTTTTGATCATCGGTAACTTGGGGGCGGATCCTGAGATGCGCTATACGGCCGACGGGAACGCCATGACCAGCTTTCGGGTGGCTGCCAGCCGCAACTATACCACCCCGGACGGTGAGCGACGCGAGGAGACCGAATGGTTCAGCGTGGTGGCCTGGCGTAAACTGGCGGAGCAGTGCAGTCAGTTCCTGCAGAAGGGCCGCCGGGTGTATGTCGAGGGTCGCCAGCGCACCCACTCCTGGGATACCCCTGACGGTCAGAAGCGCTATCGCACGGAGGTCGTCGCCGACCGGGTGCTGTTCCTGGACAGGCCGGGCGGCGCACCGTTGCCTGAGGAGCACGAGGCGATGGAGCCGCCGGAGCACGTCGAAGCGGAAGAGATCCCGTTCGAGTGAGGTGAGGATGGAGAAGGAGACAGAGCCGGGAGCGGAGACAGAGCCGGAGGCGGCAATCGAACAGCCGAAGGCTGAACTCGAACCGCCGGAGGCAGCGCCCGAACAGCCCGTGGCGGAACGCGAACAGCCGAAGGCGGAGCCGCCAAGGCCGCCGGCGCGGGCTGCGGTGGCTCCCGAACGAGGCGAAGAGCGGCGCGCCCCCCGGGAGCGGGAGGGTGGTGAAGGCCAGCGCCGCCGCGGTGGCGGCGGCTTCGGCCGCGGCCGCAGGCGCGCCTGCGTCATGTGCGTCGAAAAGATGACCTCCGTCGACTACAAGGACTTCAGCTTCCTGCGGCGCTTCCTCTCGGACCGCGGCCGAATAGAGTCGCGCCGCAAGTCCGGCACCTGCGCCAAGCACCAGCGGGCGCTGGCCCAGGCGATCAAGCGGGCCCGGCACCTGGCGCTGCTTCCCTACACGGCGGAGCACGTCCGTACGGGGGTGGGCTCCTCGCGGTAGCGTCCGGGCCGCGCCGGCGGCCGGCGCTCATCTGACCATGGTTTTCCGGCTCACGATTCGGAAGGACAGCCCGCGTGCCTAAAAAGCGCCGCCAGGCGAAGATACCCACGCCGGCCTGGGAGCGCCCGCGCGGCGCTATCGGGAGCCGCATCCTGGGACGCGGCGGGCAGTTCTACGGGGCGGTCGCCGTTGCCATGCTCATCGCTGTGGCGCTGGGGATCATCGGCTACGCCTTTCTGACCGACTACATCGAGAAGCAGCGACGCCCCGGCTCCACCGCCGTCCAGGTGGAGGACAAGAACTTCCGGCTGGACTACTTCAGCAACCGCCTGAAGATGTACGTGGGCCAGTCGGGCGGTCAGGGTACAGACTCCTCCCAGCAGATCAGCGCCCTCACCTCCGTGTCTGCGCAGATCATCGGCGAGGAGATCGTCCGCCGCTTCGCCGACGAGGTGAAAGTCTCCGTTTCGGACGAGGAGCTGAAGACCGGCCTGGCCACGCGTCTGGGTATCACCGCGGACGACAAGACCTTCGATGTAGTCTTTCAGCAGGAGCTGACGCGCAGCGGCCTTACGGAGAAGGATTACCGCGACATGGTCCGGGCATCGCTTCTGGCGGGTAAGGTGAACACGGAACTGACCGCCAAGATTCCCAAGTCGGCGGAGTCTGTGCGGTACCGCCAGATCCTGGTGAGCACCCAGGATGCCGCTCAGCAGATTCGCGACCAGTTGGCGAAGGGCGCTGACTTTGCGGCGCTGGCCAAAGAGAAGTCTCTGGACACCGGGACCAAGGACTCAGGCGGCGATGCAGGCTGGACGCCGCGGGGCGCCCTGGACCCCTCGTTTGAGGAGCTGGTGTTCGCGCTCAAGCCAAAGGAGCTAACCAATATACCAATCACTCAGGGCGTGTTCGTCATCGAGATGCTGGAGAAGGACGCCGACCGCGCGATCGAGGACTCTCAGAAGGCCAACCTCGGCAGCCGCGCCTTTCAGGACTGGATTGACGGGAAGAAAAAATCCCTCAAGGTCGTCGACAACATGACGGTCAATGGCGATCCAGACAAGATCCGGTGGGCCCTCGAGCGCGCCTACCAGAGCTAGCGGTGGCGCCGTGCCCGCCCGGATAAACGTTGTCCTTTTGGGGTTGGGGGTTGTCGGCGCCGGAGTCGCCCGCGCGCTCAGCGAGAGGGCGGAGACCTACTCCAACCGTATCGGCGCTACGCTGAACCTGCGCCGCGTCCTCGTCCGTGACCCCGGTAAGAAGCGAGCGGTGGAGGTCGCCGCGGCCCTCCTGGCCGTGCGAGCGGAGGAGGCGCTCTCCGGCGATGTGGACATCGTCGTGGAGCTGATGGGCGGCGAGCACCCCGCGTACGAGCTGATCAAGGACTCGCTCTCCCGCGGACGCTACGTCGTCACGGCGAACAAGGAGGTCATGGCCAAGCACGGCCCGGAGCTGCTGGCGCTGGCGGCTGAGAAGGGAGTGGACATCCTCTACGAGGCCAGCGTCGGCGGTGGCATCCCGATCATCTCCCCTCTCAAGCGCGACCTCTCCGCCAACGAGATCTCCAGCGTCCGCGCGATAATCAACGGCACGACGAACTACATCCTGACCTGCATGGGCCGCGAAGAGATCTCCTTTAATGTCGCGCTGCGCCAGGCGCAGGAGCTCGGCTACGCCGAGGCCGACCCTACGAACGATATCGAGGGCCACGACGCCGCCTACAAGCTCGCCATCCTTGCCAGCCTCGCCTTCCACACGCGCGTGCGCCCCGAGGATGTGTACCGGGAGGGGATCACACTCCTGAGCCCCCAGGACTTCCTCTACGCCCGCGAGCTGGGCTACGCGATCAAGCTGCTGGCCGTCGCCCGCCGGGAGGATTCCGCCGTACAGGCGCGGGTCCACCCGACGCTGCTGCCGGAGGACGAGCTGCTGGCGAAGGTGGACGGTGCCCTCAACGCCATCCAGATAGAGGGCGACCTCACCGGCCGCATCCTGTTCCAGGGTGCGGGAGCCGGCTCCCTGCCGACGACCTCAGCCGTCATGGCGGACGTCTTGGACGCCGCCCGGGCCGTCGTCCAGGGCGGGCGGCCGTTCCCCTGGCGCCACACCGCCGAACTGTCCATCAGGCCCCTGGCGGAGCTGGTGACCCGCTACTACATCCGGTTGGAGGTGGCCGACCGGCCGGGCGTCCTCGCCGGCATCGCCCGCGCCTTCGGCGACCACGCGGTGAGCATCGCCTCCGTCATCCAGAAGGAGACCGACGAAGCGGCCCAGACGGCGGAGCTCGTGATCATGACTCACCCGGCGCGCGAGGACGCTGTCCAGGCGACGCTCCTGGAGCTGCGCGACCTGCCGGAGGTGGTCAGCGTCGGCAACCTGCTGAGGGTGGACGGCTGACGTGAGCGTCGAAAAGCAGGAAGCCTCCGCGGAGAGCCGGCTCCAGTCGCTGGACGAGGATCTGCGCCAGGCGAAGGCCGCCCTCCACAAGGTGGAGCACGAGCTTGAGCAGGCGCTGAACCAGATCTGGAACCTGGACAGCGGGCTACGCAAGCTGGAGGAGAGCAGCGGCGGTAGCGGCGGCAGCGGCGGCGTGGCGGCCTCTCTGCCGGGCATCCGGGAGGAGATCAGGCAGCTCCGCAGCCAGACGGACAAGCTCCAGGAGCGACAGAACTCCCTCGCCGGCCGTAGCGAGGAAATTGGCCGGCAGCAGCAGGCGGACCTGGAGCGGGAGCGGCAGGAGCGGGCCGCGCTGCTCAAGCAGGCGGAGGCGGCGGCGCGCTCCGTGGGCCAGTTCGAAAGCCGGATACAGCTCCTGGAAGAGTCGCTCCGCCACGTGGAGGAGTCGGTGGCTGAGCTCCGTCTCTCTCACCAGACCCTGGCGCGGGGGATCGAAGAGCTCACGAATCGCGGCGCCCGCAACCTGGAAACCGCTCTGCGCTTGGAGCACCAGCTCGACTCCATCGCGGGCGAGATCGAGGCGCTTCAGAAGCGGGATGGGGAGCTGGAGGAGCGGGTGAACGTGTTCGAGGAGCGCGTGCACCGTGGCGAGGAGCGGGTCGAGAAGTTCGAGCAACACCTGAGCCTGCCCCTCGACATCAAGGAGCAGCTTGACCGCGGCCGCTTCGAGCGGCAGCAGCTCGCCGAGCGGCTGGGGAAGCTGGAGACCTCCGCCGGGGAGCTCGTGGAGCGCACCGCGGAGTTCGTCCAGAGCCTGGCGCGGCTGGACCAGCGGACGCAGGGCCAGGCGGGCCGCATCATGGAGATAGCGCAGGACCTTCAGCAGCAGAGGGAGACGGTCGTCGACCAGATCAAGAAGCTGGTCCGAACCATGGAGAGGCAACGACGCCGCCAGGCGGAGGCGCTGGCCCAGGAGATAAAGGAGCTCGGCCGCAGTGAGTTCAGCGCCGACAAATAGCACACGCACCGGCGTCCTGCGCCGCTACCGCGATCGCCTCCCGGTCACGGAGGCCACGCCCATGCTCTGCCTGGGCGAGGGCGACACCCCGCTGGTCCTCTCCCGCCGCTTGGCGGAGCGGGCCGGTTGCGAGCGACTCTACTTCAAGCTGGAGATGTGCAACCCCACAGGCTCCTTCAAGGACCGCGGCATGGTCGTGGCCGTGGCGAAGGCGGTGGAGGAAGGGGCGCGGGCCGTCCTCTGCGCGTCGACCGGCAACACCAGCGCCTCGGCGGCGGCGT
>JAUYGU010000033.1 GCA_030690405.1 Dehalococcoidia bacterium
GGGGCGGACATGGGTAAGAGTGGACGGACAGCAGGAGTTTACCCAGGTCGTATTCGCCGGGGAGGCAACCGAGCCGATCCTCGGCGCCATCACACTCGAGGAGATGGGCCTCGCCGTTGACCCCGTCTCGCGCCGCCTCCTGCCCGTGCGCAAGTACCTCATGCGCCTGCACTAGCCATAGGCCGTCCGGCCTTCGATTTCGGGCTGATTGGCAGCCGCCTCTCGCGGGGCCCCTCCCCTAGCATGAGTGTGGAGGTGATGCCATGACCTTCAAGCGTATGATCGTCCCCTACGAAGGCGGCGCTCTAAGCGAGGACGCCCTTCGCCTGGCCTGCGATTTCGCCGGAGACGGAAGCCACATCACCGCCGTTTACGTCGTCCGTACGCCGCCGAGCATGCCGATAGGCGCGGAGGGAGCGGACGAAGAACTGGGCCGGGAGACGTTGCGGCGGGCCGAGGTGATCGGCCGGGAGCTGGGCGCGAGCGTGGAGACGTACCTGGCGAAAGCGCCCGAGGTCGCCGAGGGGATCAACGAGACGGCGGCTACCCTGGACGCCGACGCGATCGTGATGAGCCTGCGCCACAAGCACACGCCGGGTGAGACGCTTGTCCTGAGCCACACGACAAGCCGCATTCTGCGGCACGCTCCCTGCCGCGTCCTCATCACCAACAGCCACAACGAAAGCCCGTAGCTGCGGACCTTCAGGTCTGCCACGCGCACCGCTAGGCAGGGCTAAAGCCCTGCAGGTACGATTGGGTCACGCCGGGGGACAGGCTCCAGTCCTGGGTCTCCGGGTCCTTGGGTTCTCGTCCTACAGCGTCTCCATGTACTCGCCGATGGCGTCCAGCCGCACCTTCTCCACCGCCAGCTCCGGCGCGTAGACGATCTCGTCCGCGGCCCAGACCAGCGTCGGCTTGCCCTCTTTGGCGACGCCGATCACCCCGTTGAGCACCGTGCGGATGTTCTCGGTGATGCGCAGCGTGTTCGGCTTCACCGGCTCGGCCAGCTTGCCATCGCGGATAACGTAGGAGTCGCCGACGACGGTGCCGGTGAAGTCGCCGGCGCGCAGGCCGTTCACCGGGTACGTGTACCAGATGCGGCCAACGTAGATGCCGTTGCCGGCCAGCCGGCACATCGCCTCCGTGGACTCGACGTCGCCGGGGACGAGGACGTTCGTCGGGTGGATGCCCGGCTGAGCGTCGAAGTGGCGGCCGCCGCCGCGGGCGAAGCGGAAGCCGTTCCGCGGCACGAAGGCGGCGGCGCTGGCCTGCGGGTCCACGCCCAGCTTCTCCTTCGACTTCGGGTCGCTCATCAGCCGCTGCGTCTCGTAGTAGTTCGAAAGGAGGCCCACCAGCCTGCCGTCCTTGATCAGGTCGGTGCGGCCGGTGGGAAGCCCCTCGCAGGTTATCCCCTTGCTGCCGACGAGCCCGGCGGCGGCGCCGTCGTCGCAGATGCTGAACTTCTCCGAGGCGACCTGCTGGCCCATCTGCCCCATGAACGGCGAACCGGCCGCGTAGAACATGCCGGTGCTCAGCCCGGGCAGGACGATGTAGTGCATGATCTCCATCGTCGCCTGGCGGCCGAACACGACCCGGTAATCGCCGCTGGGCAGGCGCACACCGCCCATGGTGCGGATGGCGGCCTGCGCCGCCTCCCGACCCGCCTCGTCGCTGAAGCCGTCCAGCCGCGTCGTCGCCGCGTAGCCGCTGCCCTTGGAGCCATCGCGCTCCACCATCGACGTGATGAACGACATGATGAGCGACGATTCGTCGGTCTGTACGTCCGGCATCGCGTAGGAGGCGACGGCCATCCGCTCCTGGAGGATGCTGACGTCGCCGCTGACGATGAGGCCGAGCTCGCCCAGCTTCTCCGGCCGCTCCACGAGGTTGCCCAGCGACTCCGAGGTCTGGAACACGCGCAAGGCGCCGTTCACGACGCGCCAGCCGGCGTCCGCCAGGTCCGCGTCCTTGATGTCCATCACCTTCGGGTCGTGATAGCTCTTGAGCTTGCGCTGCTCGCCGGTGGGGCGCGCCAGGGACTTGAACTCGGGGTCGGCGACGGCGCCCTTGCGGGCCTTCTCCAGGGCGGACTTCACGCCCTCCACGCTGATGTCGCTGGTCTCGGAGCCGAAGCCGGCCTTCCGCAACTCGCCGTCGGCGCCTTTGAACACGGCCTGCACGCCGACGCCGTAGTTCGTGACGGACTTGGGCTCCTCGACGCCGTTGCAGGGGATGTGCGAGGTGTAGTTCAGCCGCGTGAGGAGGACGCCGTTGGCGGCGGTGTAGACCTCGCCCTCCTCCACGTCCTCCTGCGCCTTCAGGTAGGCAAGCCCCTCTCGTACGGCCTTCTCGAGTTGTGATAGCGGGATCATAGAGACCTCGGTCAACTTGCTACGTCAGTCCATTGTCTGTCTTGGATGGCTCATATCCTTCGTCAACGATGAGTGTAGATTGCTGGGCTGCTTGAATCGCCAAAGAATCGCAGCGCTCGTTTTCGATATCGCCAGCGTGACCCCGAATCCATTTGAACTCGACCTCGTGGCTGTCACAGAGCGTGATCAATCTCTCCCACAGATCAGGATTCAATGCCTTCTCTTTCTTGTTTCGCCGCCAACCGTTCGCCTTCCATCTTCGCGCCCATCCCTTCTCCACGGCATTCGCCAAATACTCTGAGTCCGTGTGGATCGTAACGCGACAGCCCTCCTTCAGAGCTTCGAGAGCAACGATTGCTGCGAGCATCTCCATCCGGTTGTTCGTTGTCAGCCGATACCCACCAGACAGTTCGCGTCGGCGTCCCTTGTACATGAGAACAGTGCCATAGCCTCCGGGACCAGGGTTGCCAATGCAGGCGCCGTCGGTGTAGATCGTCACATATTTGCGGTCGGACAACAGGCTAAACCCCCGTCAGCCGCGCGCGGCTGCGCATCGTGGGGCCGCCGTTGGATACTGTCATTCCGAGCGGCGCGAGGAATCTGGCGGGGCCGGGCTGAACCAGCCATCGCTCAGATCTCTCCACTGGGGATTCGCGGATTCGATGAGCGCGACTCGCTTCGACCTGCGCCAAGCCTTGATCTGCTTTTCCCGAGCGAGCGCCCCGTTGATATCGTCAGTCACTTCGTAATGCACCAGCATGCCAATGTTGTACTTCTTGGTGAATCCCTCTACGAACTTGTTCCTGTGTTCGTACATTCGCCGCTCTAGGTCGTTCGTCACGCCAGTGTACAGAGTGCCGGAGCGGTTGGTCATGATGTAAATGTAGTATTGTCTTCTCCCCACACCAGATTCCTCGTCGCTTCGCTCCTCGGAATGACAGGCGTCACGCCCCCGTGAGCCGCGCCCGAGAGCGCATCGTCGGGCCGCCGTTGGACATGCGCTTCGTCTGCATCGGCTGGCCCTTGCCGCAGTTCGGTATCGCGAACAGCCGGAAGTCGGTGCCCACCGCATCCACGTTCAGGAAGTAGTCCCGCGTGTCGCTCGTCAGCCCGCCGTCGCGGAACATCTCGCCGATCTCGCCGTTCTTGATCTCGTACACCTTCATCGCCGTGATGCGGAAGTTCTCCCGCGACTCCGCGATGGATGGTATGCGGTGGCCGACGACGTAGTAGCCCTTGTCGACCTCGCGGATTATGTCATGCGGGTTGCGGTCCCCCGGCGCGAACGCCGTGTTCGACATCCGGATCAGCGGCACCAGCGAGGCGTCGGTCGCCTTGTAGTGGCCGTTCGGCTCCAGCCCCATGATCGCCGCCGTCTGGCGGCTGTTGGAGAAGCCGCCGAAGATCCCCTTGTCGAAGTGGTAGACGCGGTGCGCCGGCGTCCCCTCGTCGTCATACATGTGATGCCCGAAGCCGTCGATCGTGGGGTCGCTGAACGCCGTCACCAGGTCGGAGCCCACACGCTTGCCCATCTGGTTCTCCTTGAGGTCGCGCAGGAACCAGGAGCGGCCCGCGTAGCCGGTCTCGAACTTGAGGGCGCGGTCCAGCTCCGTGGGGTGGCCCACCACCTCGTGGCAGACCAGGGCGTTGTAGTGCGGGTCCGTCACCACCACGACCTCGTCCTCGGTCGCCTTGAGCGGCTTGCAGGCGGCGAGGGCGATGGTGTCCCGCGCCAGCTCCAGCGAGAAGTCCATCAGGTGCGGGAACTGGATGAACTCCTCCTCCACGCCGTGCGTGATCACCTCCCAGCCGCGCTGGTGGCCGGAGAAGTCGTACAACTCCTGGTGGCCGTCCTTCCCCTGCGCCACCACGAAGCAGGTGCCCTGACTGATCGCCCACGTCTGCTCTATGCTCGCCCCCTCGGAGCTGACGAACAGCTGCCGGTCCAGCATCGTGTAGGCGGAGATGTAGTTGAAGACGACGCCCGGGTCCAGCCCCTGCACGCGCTGCGAGACCTCACGCACGTACTGGCCGGCCTCCTCCAGCGGGACGTCGCGCGGGTCGATCTGGTAGCGGGCGTCGGTGGTGTCCTGGCGGACCTCGATGGGGGCCAGCGACATATCGTACAGGGCGTCGCCCAGGGAGGCGAAGCGGCTGCGCGCGCCCTCCTTTCCGCGGGCGTTCGCCAGGGCGCGCTCATAGGCGTGGTCCAGCCCCTCCTTCAGCCGCTGCCGCAGCTCCGGAAGGTCGGCGGCGCCCACGATCTCACCGAAGTAGCCGGGCGAGGCGATCTTCTCGCCGCCCAGGACGCGGATACCGAAGGCAAAGCCGTAGTCCTCGCCGCTGAACTTGTCCATGCCGTTTTCGGCTACCGCCACCTTCCCCTCGCTCACCTCGATGCGCACGTCGGCGTAGCGGCAGTGGCGCTTGCTCTTGCTGTAGGAGGTGACTAGGTCGAACACGGCGTCGCGCACCTGCGGCAGCGCCTCGATACTCACTCTCTGGGGCACGTGTATCCCTCCGAGGCTATCGATGGGACGGGGGTCATCCGCCGGCGAGGGCGGATTACCAGCAATTGTAGCCAGCGTGCCGTCTCAGTGTCCACCGTTCGCGGGCTGCAGTGGGCCCGCAGCGGCCTACGTGATCGCGACAGCGGTTCGTCAGAGACGACGCCCTACCACGCGACCCCCAGCGCCCGCAGCGCGCCCTCCAGCGCGGGGTAGTCGCCGTTGTGGTGGATCCCCCGGAAGCCCGCCTCGCGGGCGCCTTCGACGTTGTGCGGCAGGTCGTCGATGTGGACGCAGGCGGACGGCTCCGCCCCGATCCGCTCGGCCGCCAGGTGGTATATCCGCGCGTCCGGCTTCGCCATGCCGACCCGGGAAGAGTTCACGATCACCTTGAACAGCCCATCGATCTTGTGATAGCCGCGCAGCTCGTCGTCCAGGCGGTCGGTCGCGTTGGACAGGAGGCCCACGTCGTAGCGGGCGCCCAGCCGTTCGATAAGCGACACGACGTCCCGGTCCAGCCGGCGCCACATCCAGGAGCGCTCCTCCAGGAAGTCCGGCAGGGCACGGCCGGCCAGCTCGTCGAGCCTTCTCCGCGCGGCCTCCAGCCAGCCCTCTTCGGTCTCCTCGCCCAACTCCGCCGCCTTCCACTCGGGGATCGTGTACAGCGCCTTGATGAAGCTGCCCTCGGCCAGGCCGTGGCGGGCCTCGAACGCCGCCAGAAGGTCGCGGTCCAGCCGCGCAACAACGCCGCCGAAATCGAAAAAGATGGCGCGGACCTCGCCGTTGTCTGGCATCCTCAAAACCCCCTGTACCGGTTAGCGATCGGCAGGCGGCGGTCGCGGCCGAAGGCGCGGTGCGTGATCTGGATTATCGACCCCGCGCATTGAAATGCGCGGCTAGCGCTCATACGCGGCCGACCTCCGCTTCTGCGTTCGAATGTACCATGCCACACCCTCTGAGTCGCGCTTGGTGGAGAACCACACATGATAAAGCCGAGGCCCGTGAGCCAAGCCGCGCAATTCATTGCGCGGTACCGCCCCGCTTCCGGATGACAGCTGCTTCGGCATCCTCAAAACCCCCTGTACCGGTTGGCGATCGGCAGGCGGCGGTCGCGCCCGAAGGCGCGGTGCGTGATCTTCACCCCCGGCGGCGATTGCCTGCGCTTGTACTCGTTGCGGTTCACCATCTGGATGACGCGCTCCACCAGCGCCCGGTCGTGGCCCATCGCCACGATCTCGTCGGTGCTCTTGTCGTCCTCCACGTACGCCTCGATGACCGGGTCCAGCTCCTCGTACGGGGGCAGCGTGTCCTCGTCCAATTGTCCCGGCTTCAGCTCCGCCGAGGGCGGCTTGGCGATCACCTGCTCCGAGATGACGGGGCCGCCGGGGCAGGTGTTGCGATGGCGCGCCAGCCGGTAGACCAGCGTCTTCGGCACGTCCTTGATCACGGCGAAGCCGCCCGCCATGTCGCCGTACAGCGTCGCGTAGCCGGTGGCGTACTCGCTCTTGTTGCCCGTCGTCAGCACCAGCCAGCCGAACTTGTTGGACAGCGCCATGACAACGTTGCCGCGGATGCGCGACTGGACGTTCTCCTCCGCCACGCCCGGCTCGGTGCCCGCGAAGGCGCGGTCCAGCATCTCCAGGTACGCCGCGTGCGCGGGCTCTATGGGGATGATCATCAGCTCGATCCCCAGCGTCGCCGCCAGCTCCTGCGCGTCACGGATGCTCCCCTCCGAAGAGTAGCGCGAAGGCATGCTCAGGCCGATGACGTTCTCGCGGCCGATGGCGTCCACGGCGACTGCCGCCACGAGGCTGGAGTCGATGCCGCCGGAGAGGGCGACGATCACCTTCTGGAAGCCGGTCTTGCGCACGTAGTCGCGGCTGCCGGTTACGAGCGCGGCGTAGACCTCCGCCTCGCCCTCCAGCGGCGGCGCCAGCCGCGGCTGGACCGGCGGCTTCTCGGCCCGCAACGGCGCCTCGCTGAGAGCGATGTGGCGCACGTCCGCGGCGGCGCCCTCCTGGCGTCGGGGCGAGTCGTGCGGCCCCAGGTCCAGCTCGCAGACCAGCAGCTCCTCCTCGAACATCGCCGCCTGGGCGATAAGCTCGCCCTCCGGGCTGAGGACCATGGAGCCGCCATCGAACACCAGCTCGTCCTGGCCACCCACCTGGTTCGTGTAGCAGACGAAGACGCCGTAGTCGCCGGCGCGGGTGGCCAGCATCTGCTGGCGGAAGTCGCGCTTGCCGGCGTGGTAGGGCGAGCCGTTGATGTTCACGATGACCTGCGCCCCCGCCTGCGCCTGCGCCCGCGTGGGCTCGCCCGGGAACCAGATGTCCTCGCAGATGTTTACGCCGACGCCGACGCCGACGATCGTATACAGCGGACAGCCCTGCCCGGGGCTGAAGTATCGCATCTCGTCGAACACGCCATAGTTGGGCAGCCGCTGCTTGTGGTATACGTCCGCCAGGCGGCCGTCGTGGATGACGGCGGCCGAGTTGTAGATGTCGCCGTCGAGGCCTACGAAGCCGACGACAGCGGTGATGCCACCGCAGCCCTTGACCACTGCCTCCAGCGCCTCCAGGTTGTCCCGCACGAACGAGGGGCGCAGCAGCAGGTCTTCCGGCGGGTAGCCGCTGACGGTCAGCTCCGGGAAGGAGACCACGTCCACCCCCAGGTCGCGGGCGCGGCCTACGTACTCGAGGACTCTGGCGACGTTGCCGTCCATGTCGCCAACGGTGGTGTTTATCTGGGCCAGGCCGACACGTAGAACGCGCATGGGGTGGACTTAGTGTACTCCTTACACTACAACGCTATCATCGCCCCGAAGCGGCGTCAATCCACGGCCATTGTCCTTTGCCCACTGTCCACTGTCCACTCTCCACTGTCCACTGTCCACTCCCACCGCTATCATGGTTCGCGGAGCCATGAGCGCACGGACCGCCGCCCCTCCCACGACCGACGTCGCCGCTAGCGTGCAGGACGTCTCGTTCTCCTACACCACGCCCGGCGGAGAGGAGCGCCTCGCGCTGGACGGCCTGACGCTGGAGATACCGGCGGGCGCCGTCTTCGGCCTGCTGGGCCCGAACGGCTCCGGCAAGTCCACCCTCCTCTCCCTCCTGGCCGGCCTGCGGCAGCCGTCCGACGGGGCCGACAGGTCGGCCGACCCTCGGCCCGAGGTGCGCGTTCTCGGCCAGCCCCCCTCGACGGCCCTGCGCGCCCGCATCGGCCTGCTCTTCCAGGAGACCAGCCTCGACCCGCTGATGACTCCGGGGGAGACGTTATGGCTGCACGGCCGTCTCTACGGCCTGGGCGGCCGGGCGCTGCACGAGCGGATCGGGGCGCTGCTGGAGAGCGTCGGCCTGGCCGAGCGCGCCCGCTCGCCCGTCTCCACGCTATCCGGCGGCATGAAGCGCCGGCTGGAGCTGGCCCGCGTCCTCCTGCCTTCGCCGGAGCTCATCCTCCTGGACGAGCCCACGACCGGCCTTGACCCCGACGCCGAGGCGGCGCTCTGGGCCCGCCTGCTGGAGGCCAACCGCGGCGGCGCCACGGTCGTCCTCGCCACGAACAAGGTCAACGAGGCCGAAAAGCACTGCGACCGCGTCGCCTTCATTCACCGCGGCCGCCTGGCCGCCGAAGGCTCGCCCGCGGAGCTCAAGGCCGGGCTCAAGCGGGATGCCGTCTGGGTGGAGTGGCCGGGCTTCACACCGGCGCTGGCGGAGGAGATCGGCGCCTGGGAGGGCGTCGGCAGGCTCACCTGGGCCCAGCCCACGCTCCACGCCACCGTCGACGCCGCCTCCGCCTTCGTACCGCGCCTCTTCCAGGCCGCCGGCGACGGCATCCGCGCCGTCCGCATCCGCGAGTCGACCCTGGAGGACGCCTACTTCGACATCGTCGGCGCCTCCCTGGCCGAAGGTGAGCCCGCGCGATGAGCGCCGCTGCCGCCTGCGCGGCCCTCCTCCAGCGGGACGTCCGCGCCGTCCTGCGCTCGCGCTCCCAGCTCTACTCCTCGATGCTGTTCCCCCTGATGCTGCTGGCGATCCTGGGCACGGGCGTGTCCGAGGGGCTGGACCCGACCCTCGTCCGCGACGGCGACTACGCTTCGTTCCTCGTCCCCGGGACGATCGCCATGACCGTCCTCTTCTCCTCCACCTTCTCCTCCGCGTCCTACTACCAGGACCGCGATTGCGGCCTACTGCGGGTGCTGCTGGCCTCGCCGCACGAGCCGCGGGTGATCCTGCTGGGAAAGGCGCTGGCGGGCGTGACCATCGGCGGAGTGCAGGCGCTGGCCGTCCTCGCCGTCGCGGCGGCGATCCCATCGATCGACCTGAGGTGGCAGTACGGCCCGGCCGGAGTCATCGCGGCGGTCGCCGGCGTGCTCCTGCTAGCCCTCCTCCTCAACGGCTTCGCCCAGCTGGTAGCGGCCCGCATCCGCACGATGCAGGGGTTCCACCTGGTGATGAACCTGGTCCTCTTCCCCCTGCTGTTCTTCTCCGGCGCCTTCTTCCCGCTGGAGCACCTGCCGGGCTGGCTGAAGGCGCTGGCCTACGCCAACCCCATCACCTACGCCGTGGACATCCTTCACCTGGCCGTCTACGCCGAGAACACCGGCGGCTACATCGGCCTGCCTATCGATTTCGCGGTGCTCGTATCGCTCGCGCTGGCGGCGTTCCTCTGGGGGATCGGCCGCCGGACCGTCTACCAGCCGTGATCGCGGTCCGCTCACGGCTCCGGCCGGCCTGGCCGCTCCTCGCGCTGGCGGCGTTGACCGCCGCGGTGGCCTGCGGCGGGTCTTCGGGCCAGAAGGAGCTGTTCCCCGACGTCATCACCCTGGGCGAGGGCGATATCTCCCCGCAGATCACGAACAGAACGCTCGCCGTGGGGGAGAACCGGTTCAGCCTGGGGCTCCTGGATAAGGACAACAGTCCGCTCCTGGGCGCGCAGGTCCATCTTCGCTTCTTCGACCTGAACGGCGAGGAGCCGGTGATGAGATCGGAAACGGACACCCGGTTCGTCCCCGTGGAGCTTTCCTTCATCGACGAGCAGTCGGGGAAGGAGAGGCGCGTCGTGGGCAGCAACGGCGTCTACGTGGCGCAGGTCAGCTTCGGCCGGGCGGGCCGCTGGGGCGTCGAGGTCGGAGCGACGCTCGACGGCAAGAAGCTCGACCCGCTGCCGTTCCGGTTCGACGTCCTGGAGGAGACCCCAGAGCCGGCGCTCGGCGACGCCGCGCCGGCCAGCCGCCAACTCACCCTGGCGGACGTGGCGGACATCAGCGAGATCGACTCGTCTTATCCGCCACGGCCGCACATGCACGACGTGATCGTCGCGGACGCGCTGGCCGGCGACAAGCCGCTGGTCATCGCCTTCGCCACCCCCGCCTTCTGCGAAAGCCGCACCTGCGGCCCCGTGATGGATACCGTGATGGACCCGCTGTACGAGAAGCACAAGGATGAGGCGGTCTTCATCCACATTGAGCCGTATCAGCTCAAGGAGCTGCGTGAGGGCAGCGGCCAGATTACCGTCGCGGCCACGGCCGAGTGGGGGATCCACACCGAGCCCTGGGTCTTCGTGGTGGGTCGCGACGGGAAGGTGGCCGCCAAGTTCGAGGGGATCGTCGCGCCGGAAGAGGTGGAAAGGGCGCTGACGGAGGCGCTGGCCCGGCCGGGCGCTTGACACTCCGCGCCGAATTGTGATACCCGTTACAATTGGATTTCGGGGCCACCTGCGTCCAAGCTGACGCCGTACAGACCTCCCGATTGTTCAGGTTAGGTGACGCATGGAATACGTACAGACCGTTCTCGTCCAGATAGAAGCCTCCGCCATGGATGAGGCCTCGCGCCCGGGCGGCCTCCTCGCCGACCTCAGCGAGCACCGGAGCTTCCTCCGGCAGCAGCACGGCTTCCAGGACATGCAGATCACACGCTCCATCAACGCCGAGGGTAACGTCCTGCTGGTTGTGGAGACCCGCTGGCAGGACGACAACAGCCTGGTGGAGTACGAGACCCACGAGCCGAACGTGATGAGCATCGTGAACAAGTATCCGGAGCTCATCGTCCGCGACAGCCTGCAGGTGCTGGACATGGAGGCGGTCAGGGCGGAGGCGGCCCGCCCCGTAGACGCGGCGACTCAGGTCAGCGAGAGGCTGGCGCTGCCGCTGCTGGTGCCCCTGGGTGTGCTGGCGTTTGCACTCCTCGTCATCTACGGCCTGTCCCGCATCTATCTTGAGGTCAACAACGACGTGGCCACGCCCCTGGCGGCGGGCATCAGCGTTGGCGTCCTCGCCATCGCCTGGTACCTGTCCAGCAGGCCGAGCATCGCCGCCTGGCAGGTCGCTTCCATCAGCGTCGCGGCGGCCGCGCTCCTCACGGGTGGGGCGCTCTTCGCCGTTATCGAAGGGGACGAGGGCGAGGCCACCGGGGGCACTCCGGTGGCCGCCGCCTCGCCGACCGCGGCGGCGTCTCCCGGCACGCCCGGCGCGCTGGCGGTGGAGATGGGCGACAACTTCTTCACGTTCGAAGGGCAGAAGGAGCCGACGATCAAGGTCAAGGCCGGCGTGGAGACGACAATCGATCTGACCAACGTGGGCGTGGCGATCCACAACATGCGCGTCTTCGGCGCGGACAACAAGCCCAACACGCCCGACGACTTCCAGTCCGATCCGAATCTAATCCCCGCCGGCGCCGCCGGCAAGATTACGTTCAAGCTCGACCAGGCGGGCACCTACGACTTCCACTGCGACTTCCACCTCGACCTGATGAAGGGGAAGATCCAGGTAGAGTAACCGCGCGCGGCGCGTCCGCCGGCGAACGCGCGCCTGGGCGAGGCCTACTGCTTGCTGCTCAGGCCCAGACGGTCGAGCTCCGCCTCGACCTCCGGCCAGCCGGGGGACTGTGACGCCCGCTGCTCCGCCTGGTACCAGCGGAAGAACGCCACCCCAATGAAACCCCACAGGATCAAGCTGCCCACCAGCTTCATGAGCCCCCCCGCGATCTGCTGATCGTCGATCGGAGAGAGCCCCCAGATGCGCGGCGCCTCCCCGTAGAACTCGTACACGGCCCCTTCCGAGAAGGTGATGAACGAG